>CAYMHT010000050.1:0-11906 GCA_964390305.1 uncultured Anaerolineales bacterium | reverse complement strand
GAGAAGGAGCAGGCATTCCGCGATGAGGGGTATGACCCGGCTACCGACAGGATCGGCAGCGGAGGGGTCGAGGCGACCTATGAAGACGTGCTGCGCGGGCAGAAGGGAGAGCATGTGGTCGAAGAGGACGTGCTGGGGCGGGTGATCCGCGTCGTGGAGGAGCGCGCGGCTCCGGTTCCTGGCCACAACGTCTATCTGTCGCTCGACCTGGAGCTGCAACGGGCGGCGAAGGAAGCGCTGAGGTTTGGGCTCGAAGAGGCTGCCTCTCCTCGCGGGGTCGCAATCGCCATGGATCCCCAGACGGGTGAGGTCCTGGCCATGGTCAGCCTGCCTACGTATGACGACAACGTCTTCGTCAAAGGCGTCTCCCAGAGCGATTGGGATCGATGGCATGATCCGCATCGACCGCTGATCAATCACGCCATCTCCGATGCCGTCCCTCCTGGGTCGGTCTTCAAGGTCGTGGTGGCAGCCGCAGCCCTGGAGGAGGGTGTGGTGACGCCTGGCACCCAACTTCACTGCCCGGGGACGATCGTCGTGCCGAACAAGTACTATCCGAACGATCCCGGTCAGGCCCAGCCGTTCTACTGCTGGAACAAGGCCGGTCACGGGGACCTGGACATCGTGGGTGGGATCACCCACTCGTGCGACGTCTTCTTCTACAAGGTGGGTGGCGGGTTTGAGGAGACCGAGTTCGAGGGCCTGGGGGTGGGGCGGATCGCGGATTACGCGCGGCTGTTTGGCCTGGGCGAGCCCACCGGCGTCGAGCTGCCGGCCGAGAGCGGGGGCCTGGTGCCCAGTGCGGATTGGAAGCGCCACACCTACCAGGAGAGCTGGTCGACGGGTGACACGTATAACCTGTCCATCGGCCAGGGCTTCCTGGAGGTGACGCCCCTGCAGATGCTCAACGCCGTAAACGCTGTGGTTAACGACGGCGCGCTCAACCGGCCTCAGGTCGTCCACCACGTCGCCGACGCCGAAGGGAACACGGTCGAGCCATTCGAACCAGAGACGGTGCGCGACCTGCCCGTCAGCAGGGGGCACCTTGCGTTGGTGCGCGAGGGAATGGAACGCGTCGTGGCCGACGGGACGGCGGCGCGCCGCGGGCAGATCGAGGGTCTGCGGATCGGGGGGAAGACGGGGACTGCGCAGTTCTGCGACGACATCATGTGTGGGGTGGGGTTTGAACAGCCCGAGCACGCCTGGTTCACGGCTTTTGCCCCCGTGGAGGCGCCGGAGATCTCCGTGATTGTGTATCTCTACAACGGGGGAGAAGGCTCGGTGACCGCGGTGCCGGTGGTACGGGACATCTTGGCGCATTACTTCGGCGTAGATGAAGGGGATGAGGCCTCGCCCTGAGCGCGCGACTCGAGCCGTCGTCATCGCGGGTGCGGGGGCCGTCTGGGGGCTGGGGCTGGCCCGGTTCCTGGCGGAGGCCGCCCTTTGGTCGCCGGCCTACCGTTCGACGCCGGTGGTGGCCGGAATCGCCGTTTTCTGTGGACTGGCGGTCCTGGGGCTCTGGCGCCGGTCAATCCTCGCCTCCGATTCCTCTGCGGTCATTGGTCACTGGTCATCCGCCGCGCCTCTCGCTTTACCGGTCCTTTACGCGACGGGGGTCCTCGCCAGCCCTCTGGCCGGCGGGGTGCTCCTGATTGGTGGCGCTGCGTTGGCGCTGCTGGTGACGTGGCGGGACCGACCGGACTGGCTGCTTCCCGTGTTGCTGGGGCTGGCGACGCTCGGTCTCACCCTGCGGACGCTGCTTCCGTCGGTGGGAGAGGCGGATACGATGGAGTTCCAGGTGGTGGCCGCCAAGCTGGGCGTGGCCCACCCAACCGGGTACCCGCTGTACATCCTGCTGGTCAAGCTGTTCACCCTGCTGCCACTCAACAACGTGGCCTGGCGCGTCAATCTGGCCTCCGCGGTGTTCGCCACCGCTGCTGTGCTGGTGCTCTACGGCGTGGTGCGGAATCTGACCGACTGGCCGCTGCTCTCCCTGCTGAGTGCGCTGGGTTTTGCCTTCTCCCGCACATTCTGGTCCCAGGCGGTCATCGCCGAAGTCTACACGCTGCATAATCTCCTCGTGGCGGTCATTTTGTGGCTCTTGCTCCGCCCCAGGGGGGAGGGAGCCGAGGCGGGGCAGGCGCGGCGCTGGCAAGCCGCGCTTTTTCTCATGGGGTTGAGCCTGACGAATCACCTGACGACGGCGCTCCTGATTCCGGCGGTCGCGGTGGCGCTGGTGTGGGACCGGCCACGGTTGAGGCTCAGGGAGTGGCTGGCTGGTGCGGGGCTGTTCGTGCTGGGGTTATCGGTCTATCTCTTTATCCCGCTCCGCTGGCCGGCGCTGCACGATGGGCGTTGGATGACGCTGCGGGAGTTCTTCACGTACGTCACCGGCGGTCAGTTCCACGGTGCCCTGCGTCTGGACGGGTGGCAGGATCCGACCCGGTGGCGGATCGTGACGCGGCTGGTGCGGGAACCGTTCGGCTGGGTGGGGATCGGCCTGGGCGTGGTGGGCGTGGTACACCTGGCGGTGCGTCGGCGTCGCGCGCTGGCGCTGACGGGGGTGACGTTCCTGGCGTTCGTCGTCTACGGACTGAGCTACTACGTGGCGGACATCGCGGTCTTCCTCCTGCCGGCCCATCTGATTCTGGCCGTGTGGATCGGTGCCGGCGCGGCCTTTTTTGCGCGGCTCTTGCCCCCGCTGTCCCCTCTTCCCTCAGACGTCTGGCGGCCGTGCCTGGCTGCCCTCTTCGCCCTGCTGCCCCTGAGTCGGATTTGGGGTAATTTCTCGGCGGTCGACCGAAGCCGCGATCGAGGGGGATACGCCTGGGGGCGGTACGCTCTGGATCAGCCGCTGGCCGAGGACAGCGCGATCCTGGCTGACACGAAGAAGTTCGCTCCTCTGTACTACCTGCAGCAGGTGGAGGGCATGCGGCCCGACCTCGACATCGTGGTTCTGGGCACGGAAGCGCTCTATCAGGCGGATCTGCGGCGGCGTCTTGAGCAGGGACAAACCGTCTACCTGGCTCGTTACCTGCCCCACCTGGAGGGGTTCTATCTGCGCTCGGTGGGCCCGCTGGCGGAGGTGCGAGGTGAGCCCCCGGACGGAGATCGGGCCTTCGACGGCGTCGTCGAAGAGCTGGGGGAGAGGGTCCAGCTGGTGGGCGTCGAGATGGAGAGGGATGCGCTGGGCCGGGACGTCGCTCACCTGACGCTGCACTGGCGAGCCAGGACGTCGCTCAGCAGCGACCTGATGGTGCGGCTGCGAGGGGTGGGGGCGGATGGTCGGGTGGCATGGACGAGCGAGGCGTCCCGCCCGGTCAACGGGCTCTACCCCACGAACGCGTGGGTCGTTGGCGTTCCCATCTCCGACTACCACGAGGTGCCGATCCCGCCCTGGCTCGCGCCAGGCGCGTATCGACTCGAGGGTGGTCTCTTCTCCCCTTTCGGGGATGAGGGCCTGAGGGCCGGGAGTGAGATGACGCCGTGGGTTTCGCTGGGCACCCTCGAGGTCGAGGCTCCGTCGGATCCCGATCCGCTGCCGCAGCGGCGCCTGTACGGCTTCGGGGACGGGATGTGGTTGACGGGTTTCGACTCGCCCGGTGAGATCGGCACTGGTTCTCGACTGGCGATCGACCTGGGCTGGCGTGGGATCGAGCGGCCCCAGGACGTTCGACTGTCGTGGGCGGGGGTCGATGGGGGATCCAGTGGAGACGCGGAATTCCCTCTGGCCGCCGGCATGGTGCGCAGCCGTCACGCCATCACGACGCCGGGCGACGCGGGCGTCTACTGGCTGGGAGTGGGGCTGGTCGATGAGCCCGCCCGGTGTGGCTGGCTTGGCCGGCCTCGGGACGCGTGCCCGCTGACCAGGGTGGAGGTGGTGGCCGGCAGGGAGGGCCTGGCGAACTTCGGCGATCGCGTGGCGCTCCTGGAGGCTGACGTGGGGAGGCGGGAGGCGAAGGCGAACGAGATCGTGCCGGTGACGCTGCGCTGGCGCGGGCTGCGATCCATGGGCGAGGATTATACGGCCTTCGTGCAGCTGATCGGCCCCGACGGACGGCTGCACGGACAGGTGGACAGCTGGCCGGTTCAGGGGAGCTATCCCACCAGCGAGTGGTCGCCGGGAGAGGAAGTCGTGGATCGGTATGAGGTGCGGCTGGAGCCGGATGCGCCAGCGGGTGACTACCGCGTCGAGGTGGGCTGGTATCTCCTGGAGACGATGCAGCGGTTGCCGGTGGTGGATGCGGAGGGCACGCCCGTGGCGGATTCGTTTGTGGTGGGCACGATCGACGTCCGGGAATAGCGCCGGTCAGGGCCCTGCGAGTGATTCGGCGTCCCTGGGCTCCACGTAGAGCGTCCTCTCGTTCTGGTAGGTGACCAGCCCGGGCCGCCCACCCGGTGTCCGCCTGACGAAACGCCGTTCGGTGACGTCGACGTCGACCCGGTCGCTGTCCCGGGCTGACGAGTAATAGGCTGCCAGGGCAGCTGCCTTCTGGATCACCGTCTCCGGGACGGCGCGCCGGGCGCTCTTGATGATCACGTGTGCGCCAGGGAGACCCCGGGCGTGAAGCCAGAGGTCATCCGGGTCGCCTCGCCCAAAGGTCACCCGCTCGTTCTGCCGCGCGTTGCGCCCCACGAAGACCGGGAAATCCCCGATGTCCACGCGCCGTGGTCCCTTCACCATGCCGCCGCTGCTCTGTCTGGGCGGCTTCCGCGCCCAGCCGGCGTCCACGAGGGCCTCGTGAACGGCGTCAATCTCGGGCCGGGTCTCGGCGAGGGCCAGGTCGGTCTGAAGCTGTTCGAGATAGGCCAGGTCAGCCTGGAGGGCTCTGACGCGGGCGGGGATCTCCTTTGCCGCGCGGGCGGCCTTCCGGTAGCCCTGGAAGTAGGAGTGGGCGTTCTCGACGGGGGTCCGGGCGGGGTCGAGATCGATGGTGCGAGGTTCGCCGTCGTAGCCGGGCAGGGTGATCTCCTCAGCCCCCGGCTCGATGCGATGCTGATAGGTGAGCAAGAGCTCGCCCGCCTCGCGAAGCGTCTCCACCTCCTCCTGATCGACTCTCTGCGCCTGGACCCGGTCGAGGGCGCGGAGGACACGGGATCGTGCCTCGTCGATGAGGGCGTGGACGCGCTGGCGGGCGGCAGCGTAGGCGTCGGCGGAGAGCCGGTGCTGGAAGTAGAGCCACATCGCCTCGCTGATGGTCGGCACGGGTTGGGCCCGCGGGAACTGACGGAGTTCGTAGGGGGCGAAGGCGGCCACATCGCCCTCCTCATCCAGCGCCACGTGGGGAGCCCAGGCCCCGTCATCCAGAGGCGAGAAGAGCGTGGCAAGCGTCTTCGTGAGGCGGTCAGGAGGGGCTTCTGTCGCCGGCGCCTCGGGGTCTCCGGTCACGCGGGCGGCCACCTCCCGCGCGGCTGTTGGACTGACGCCGAAGAGGCGGGTCGTAAGTAGGCGGTGGAGGGGCCTGTCGCCCTCCACGGAAGCGAGTATCCGCGCCCATTCCTGATTGGTGACCGCGGTCGGAGGCTGACGGCCGGGCGGCTGCGGGGGCGGTTCATAAGGATGGGCGGGCAGCGTGACGCGGTAGCGGTTGATGTCTGGCCCCACGTGGGTCATGGCCTCCAGGACCGTGTCGTCTGGCCCGACGAGGATCGCGTTGCTGTAACGTCCGATCAGCTCGGCGATGAGCTTGCATCGACCGGCCTCCCCGTCGAAGTGGAGCGTGAGAATGCGCTCCCACGGGGGTTGGGTCACATCGATCAGGCGGCTGCCGAGGACCCACTTACGCAGCAGGAGCAGCAAGGGTGGCGCTGTCTCCACGCCGCGCCGCAGCTTCTGGGGCACGAGAAGCATGCGTGGGCTCTGCTTACTGGCCGAGATGAGCAGCTGGAAACGGTCGCCGGCGTAGAGCTCCAGCCCTACCGAGCGCTCATCAGGGAGCAGGACCCGCTGGACGCGGGCCCCAAGCAGGCCGTCGAGTCGGTCTCGCAGGCAGGCCAGGGTCACATGGTCAACGTGCATCGGTGCCCTCACAACAGAAAACGTCGTTGCGGTAGGCAACGACGCTCTCACAACGGTGGAATGGTCGTGTCAGACGAGTCAGGATGCCTGTTGTCGTTCTAGCTCGCTTAACTGCTCCATCAGACGCGACTTGCGCCGCGCTGCTTTGTTCTCGTGGATGACGCCCTTCTTGGCTGCCTTGTCGAGCGCAGCTTGAGCGCGTCGCACCGCCTCACGAGCCTCCTCGAGGCGGCCCTCCTCGATCAGGCGTCGCGCTCTCTTGTCAGCCGTCCGCGCTCGCCCCCGGTGCATCCGATTGACCTTCTCTTTTCGCCTCGAGCTGCGGACCCGTTTCGCCGCCGATTTTGTGTTAGGCAACGTCAATACCTCCTACTTATCATGTCTCTTGACCCTTGGGATTTTACACTGAGTCGGCAGATTTGTAAAGCCAACCCACCTAACCTATAATCTGCCCGAACTCGGACTATCGAACAGGGTAGAGGGGCCAAGATGGATGAGGAAAGCGTTGTGATCGTCTCTGGGTTGCCTCGCTCGGGGACGTCGATGATGATGAGAATGCTGGAGGCAGGAGGTCTGGAGGTCCTGACAGACCGGATCAGGAGGCCGGATAGGGACAATCCCCAGGGTTACTACGAGTTCGAGCGGGTGAAGCAGATCGAGCAGGACAAGGCGTGGCTGGAGGATGCCGAGGGGAAGGCGGTGAAGATGGTCTCCCAGCTCCTGCATCACCTCCCGCCGGGGAGAGTGTACAAGGTCGTCTTCATGCGGCGAAAGATGGATGAGATCCTGGCCTCTCAGCACAGGATGCTCGAGAGGCGAGGCGAGGCGACGGACAAGATCAGCGACCGGCAGATGGCTCGGCTGTTTGGCAAGCATCTGGAGCGCGTGCGGGAGTGGCTGGATCAACAGCCCCACTTTGACGTCATCTACGTCAGCTACAACGACGTTGTGGAGAACCCGCTCGAAGAGGCAGAGACCGTCAGTCGGTTCCTGGATGAGAAGCTCGACGTGAGAGCTATGGCGGAGGTCGTCGATCCGGCGCTCTACCGGCAGCGGGGTTAGGGTCGCAGGGTTCGGAGTGGCGATGTTGGTGTCGCCTGGCATTGGCTATCCGACCTGCGCGGCGCTGCCGCCGCGCTCGCTGGCCTGGTGAGGAAGTAGGACGTTCCGCTTGACAGGGGAGATCGAGCGGTACACGGCGGCTGGGGGCGTGGTCGTCCGGGACCAACGGGTGCTGGTGCTCCGCTGGCCGAGCCGAGACGAGATCCGACTGCCCAAAGGGCACGTCGAACCGGGGGAGACGGTGCGGGAGGCGGCGCTGCGGGAGACGAGTGAGGAGAGCGGATACACAGATCTGGAGATAGAGGCCGACCTGGGCAGTCAACGGGTCGCCTTCGACGATCAGGGGCGTCACGTCATCCGGACGGAGCGTTACTTCTTGATGACGCTGGTCGGGGGAGCTGACGCACGAGGGGACGCCGGCGAGTCGAAGTTCGAGCCCCTGTGGCTGAGCTGGGATGAGGCGCTGGAGGCGCTGACCTTCGAGGCCGAGCGGGAGTGGGTCCAGCGAGCGAGGCAGGTGGTCGACGTGGGACGAGCCGGGCGGGAATGATTGAGACAAGGGAGACGAGATGAGAGAAAACCGTTTTGAGCAGTCGGGTTGGTCGCTGGAAGCCTTGCTGCCGGCGCACGAAGGGGCGGAGTTCGATGAGCTGCTGGCGGAGTTGGAGGAGCAGGTCAGCGCGCTGGAGGATCGGCGCGACCGTCTCTCCCCGGACATAAGCGGCGAAGCGTTTCTGGAGGTGATGGAGCTTGCCGAGTCGATCCGCACGATCGCAGCGCGGTTGACGGGCTATGCTCGACTGTGGTTTTCCGAGGACACGCAGTCGCAGGACGCGCTGGCGTTTCTAGGCAGGATGGAGCAGCTGGGCACGGAGATCCAGAACAGGTTGCTGTTCTTCGAGCTGTGGTGGAAGGGGTTGGACGAAGAGGCGGCGCAGCGACTGCTGGCGGAGGGCGGCGACTATGCCTACTATCTGCGGACGCTCCGCCGTTTCCGACCCCACACGCTGTCGGAGTCCGAAGAGAAGATCATCAACTTGAAGGACGTGAACGGGGTGGACGCGTTGGTGAATCTGTACGAGATGATCACCAATCGCTTTACCTTCGAGCTGGAAGTGGATGGGGAGAAAAAGGAGATGACCCGGGCCGAGCTCTCCACTTACTTCCGCGATCCATCGGCGGAGGTGCGCGCCGCGGCGTATCAGGAGCTGTATCGGGTCTACAGCGACCAGGCCACGTTGCTGGGCCAGATCTACAGCCACCGCATGCGTGACTGGGCGAACGAGAAGATGACGCTGCGGCGATTCGACTCGCCCATCGCCGTCCGGAACCTGGCGAACGACATTCCGGACCCGGTCGTCGAGACCCTTCTAGAGGCCTGTCAGGAGAACATGTCGCTGTTCCATCGTTACTTCCGCTTCAAGGCCGGCCAGCTGGGCCAGAACAAGCTGCGCCGCTACGACGTCTACGCTCCCCTGGGCGCGGCGGAGAAGCGGTATCCCTTCGCGGACGCGGCGGATATGGTCCTGGACAGCCTGGCCAACTTCTCGGAAGTGCTGGCGGAGCACGCCCGGCGCGTGTTCGCGGAGCACCATCTCGATTCCGAGATTCGCCCCGGCAAGACCGGCGGGGCGTTCTGCGCGGGGGTGCTGCCGGGGGTGACGCCGTGGGTGCTGGTCAACTACGTCGGCAAGATCACCGACGTGACGACACTGGCGCACGAGCTCGGGCACGCCGTCCACGCGATGATGGCGGAGGCGCACTCGGTCTTCACGTTTCACTCGGCGCTGCCGCTGGCGGAGACTGCGTCGGTCTTTTCTGAGATGCTGTTGACGGACCGGCTGCTGCGCGAGGTGAAGGACCGCGACGTGCGCCGCCAACTGCTGGGGACGGTGCTGGACGACGCGTACGCAACGGTCGCGCGCCAGGCGTACTTTGTGCTGTTCGAGAGGGAGGCACATCGGGAGGCGGTGGATGGCGTCACCGTCGACGAGCTCTCCGGCCTCTACCTGCGGAATCTGCGCGATCAGTTCGGCGACGCGGTGGACGTCAGCGATGACTTCCGCTGGGAGTGGACGGCGATTCCTCACGTCTACCACACGCCGTTCTACTGCTACGCGTACAGCTTCGGCCATCTGCTGGTGCTGGCGTTGTACCAGCAGTATCAGGAGGAGGGGGAGTCGTTCGTGCCTCGCTTCCTGAGGATCCTGGCCTACGGCGGTTCGCGGAGCCCGGAGGAGATCATCAGCGAGGCCGGTTTCGACATGGCCTCGCCGGAGTTCTGGCAGGGTGGGTTCGACGCGCTGGAGGGTTGGCTGGACGAGCTGGAAAGCCTGTGAGGACGAGCAGACGAGGGAACAGGCCCGTCGGCCCTCCGTTCAACTGTGTCGTGTATGGTCGTCTGTGATTGGATCAAGCTGAGCACACCGGGGAGGCAAACGATGTCAGCGAAAGAGAACTCGCGCAATATCCTCGTCGAGGAGGTCCCGAATCTGCCGATGGAAGCGCAGCCCATCGAGCTGGTGGAGCGCAAAGGGGTCGGTCATCCGGACTCCATCTGTGATGCTATTGCGGAGGCCGTGAGCGTCGAGCTGTCGCGCGCCTACCGAGATCGGTTCGGCAAGGTGCTCCATCACAACATCGACAAGGGGCTTCTGGTGGCCGGGGGGACAACGCCGAAGCTGGGCGGCGGTACGGTAGACGAGCCGATGCGCCTCATCTTCGGCGATCGGGCCACCTACGAGTACCAGGGCGTGCGAATCCCCGTGGCCGAGATTGCCGAGGCTACGGCCAAGAGCTGGCTGCGCGGGCATCTGCGCTTCGTGGACCCGAGCGAACACATCGTTTTTCAGAATGAGATCAAGCCGGGCTCACCGGAGCTGACGGACATCTTCGAGCGGGCGGAGGTGGGGGCCAATGACACCTCGGCGGGTGTGGGGTATGCGCCGCTTTCGGAGACCGAGGAGCTGGTGCTGGCGGTCGAGCGGCACCTGAACTCCACTGCCTTCAAGGCCGCGCATCCGGAGGCGGGTGAGGACATCAAGGTGATGGGCTACCGCTTCGGGCGCAATCTGACGCTGACGGTGGCCCTGGCCTTCGTGGACCGGTTCATCTCGGATCAGAAGATCTACTTCGAGCGTAAGGCAGCTATCCGCGACCGGTTGCAGAAATTCGTGACGCGGCGGTCGCACGCGATGGAGAAGGTCAGGATCGACATCAACACCCTGGATGAGCCCAGCCGCGGTACCCGAGGCATGTATCTGACGGTGCTCGGGACCTCGGCCGAGGGGGGAGACTGTGGGCAGGTGGGGCGCGGGAATCGGGTCAACGGCGTCATCGCCTTCAACCGGCCGGCGACCACGGAGGCAGCGGCGGGCAAGAATCCGGTGAGCCACGTGGGGAAGATCTACAATCTGCTGAGCCACGAGATCGCCGAGCGGATTTACCTGGAGGTCGAGGGGCTGCGCGAGGTGACGGTCTATCTCTGCAGTCAGATCGGCCAGCCGATTGACCGGCCTCTGGTTGCCGGGGCGCAGGTCATCCTCTCGGATGGGGCCGGGGTCGGAGACGTGAAAGACGCGGTCTCCCATGTGATCGATCGCGAGCTGGCGAGCGTCGACCGCTTCACGGAGCGGCTGATCCATGGGGAGTTCAAGGTGTGGTGAGCGGTGGGCTGTTGAGGGCCTAAGGAGAGGACGATGTTCGAGGCGATGTTGACCAGGGAGCAACGCGCGCTGCGGGACGAGGCGCGCGATTTCGTCCGTTGGGTACCTCGAGAGCTGATCCTCGACATGGATGCCGACCGGGTGACGTATCCGCGCGAGTTCGTGCGCGAGGCCGGGCGGCGGAACCTGCTGGGGCTGCGTTTTCCGGTTGAGTATGGCGGGCGCCGACTCGGCTGGGAGGATGAAGTTGTGGCTATCGAGGAGGTGGGCGTGCTGGGCACGGCGCTGGCCTGCGCCTACGTGATGCCCAGCATCGTCGGGGAAGCTCTGGACGCGTTTGGCACCCTCGAGCAGAAGGAGCGGTGGTTGGTGCCGCTTCTGACCGGTGAGGAGGTCGCCGCCGAGGCGCTCACCGAGCCGCGGGGAGGGTCGGATTTTTTCGGCACCACGACCGAGGCCCGCCGCGAGGGGGATCACTACGTGCTGCGCGGTCAGAAGCGGTTTATCGTCGGGGCTACCGAGGCGGATTTCTTCCTGGTCTACGCCCGCACGGATCCCGAGGCCGCACCTCGCCACGGCATCAGCGCCTTCATCGTGGAGCAGGGGGAAGGGGTTGAGGTGGAGTACGTGTACGGGCTCCTGGGGACGCGAGGGGCCGGGACGGGCCGACTGGTCTTCCGAGATGCACGGGTGCCAGCCGAGAACTTGATCGGGCATGAGAACGGCGCGGCGGAGATCTTCTACCGGATGATGATCCCGGAGCGGATGACCAGCGCTGCCGGTGCGATCGGCATGGGGCGGGCGGCGTTGGAGATCGCGGCCCGCTACTCGGACAAGCGGCACGCCTTTGGTAAGAAGATCCGCCGCTTCGAGGGTGTGAGCTTCAAGGTGGCCGATTCGATCACTCTGCTCGATGCCGCCCGCGGGCTGGTGTACGGCGCGGCGCGGAGCGTGGACGGCGGCGACGAGCCCGGTCGTTCGCGGCGGCTCGTGTCCGAGGCGAAGAAGTTCGCCACCGACGGTGCATGGCGGGTGGTCAATCACGCCATGCAGATCCTGGGCGGCATTGGGTACACCGACGTGTACCCGATCGAACGGCTGCTGCGTGACACGCGCCTGATCATGATCTGGACGGGGACCAACGAGGTGATGGACCTGAT
>CAYMHT010000049.1:0-17910 GCA_964390305.1 uncultured Anaerolineales bacterium | reverse complement strand
GCTGGTACGTCGAAAACGAGTGGTGGTGGCGCCCCATCAAGAGCGGCGAGCACTATCGGGAGTATTACCGGCGCCAGTACAAGGGGCGCGAGATCCAGAATTCCTGAACTCCAACCGTCACCTTCTGCTTACAGGAGGTCCGTGACCCGCGTCCTGCACCGTGTCGCCTAGTGATGGGAGGATTCGGTGCATCCCTTCTACGAGCTCGCGGTGGATGACAGGCGGCTCACTCTCTTCCACCCGGGCGTCGGCCTTCTTCTCTGTAGCTCGCTTTCGCGACGTGGTCTTCGCCCAGATGCTCTACGCCGGCGACGACGTCAGTGCCGAGGAGTGGGACCATCGAGACTGAGCCAACCAGGTTTCGGTCCGCGAGAGACTCTTCTGGCTCGCGGCGGAGGCGTGTCTAATCTTGTGATGGCGAGAGGGAACAGCTGGCGCGATCTGAGGTGGCAACAACGGTGAGCGACCCGGACCGCCTCGCCTACTTCCTGCTGAAGGAGGTCACCCGCGCCGTCGGCGAGTTCGAGCTCATCGCTGACGGGGACCAGGTGGCGGTGGCGGTCTCCGGAGGACGGGACAGCCGGACGATGCTCGACCTCCTCCTCCGGCACCGCCGCAAGGTGCGGTACGACTACGATCTCCTCGCCCTCCACGTCGTTGGGGCCCAGTCCGGACTGCCCGACCTTCGTCCCGACCTCGAACCCTGGTTTCAGGACCTGGGAATCGACTACCGCTTCCTGCCCATGGAGCTGCCGCCCGAGGAACCGCTCCCCCTCGACTGCTTCCGCTGCTCCTGGAATCGACGCAAGGCCCTCTTCACCGCCAGCGTCGACCTGGGTTGCGATAAGCTCGCCTTCGGCCATCACGCCGACGATGCGGCCGTGACGACCCTTATGAACCTGATGTTCAATGGCAGGCTGGAGACGATGGAACCACGGCTGGTCTTCTTCGACGGCACGGTGACCGTCATCCGGCCCTTGATCCTGCTCCCCAAGAAGGCGCTCGTCCGTTACGCGAAGGCCGCCCGCTATCCGGACCGACCACCGTGCGCCCAGGGAGACGAGTCGAAACGAGCCGAGGTTGAGGCCTTCCTCCGCCAGTTCGGACACGAGCAGGAACAGATCCGCACCAATCTCTGGCGGGCCGCTCGGGAAGCGATGGGGTTCTGACCCGTCGAGGCCGGCCTAGTCCCCTTCGATGAAGCAGACGATCCCGTCCACAATGCCCTGAGCGACCAGGTCGGGTCGCTGGGTCAGCAGATCACGGTCGAGCCACAAGAACCCGGTCTCGATGATGGCCCCTGGCGTCCGACCGTCAATCTCATAGAACGTGTGGTATTGCGTCATGTGGCCCGTGATGCTGTTGTCGTGACGGCCCAGACCCGTACGCGCGCCGTACTTCTCCCTTAGACACGCGACCAGTCGCTCTTCCTCGTCCGGGACGACGCTGTCCACGACGCTCGCGACCTTGAAGCCTGTGGGCGGCGGGGTGGCGTCAGGAAACCGCTGGCATGAGTCGGCGTGGATGGAGACGAGAGCGTCGGCCAGATACCCTGGCAGGCGTTCGTCGAACTCCTGGAGCAGGTCGACGCGGTAACCGCGAGCGCGCAGCAACTCCACCACCCGCTCCGCGACGTCGCGGTTAACCTCAACCTCGTTCAAGCCATCCGGGCAGGACGCCCCTTCGTCATACCCCCAATGCCCTGCGACGATGCCAATATGCGGGACCACGGGGCTCGGCGGCACGTCCTCTGGTCCCGCCGACGTGACCGCCCCACCCGTCGGTGAGACCTCCAGGCCGACGGCGGCGGTGGGTTGAGCAGCGATCGTCGCCGGTTCCGACGAAGCATCCCCCGTCGGCGCTGGCCCCCAGAACCCCTGCGCCATGACCCCGATGGCGGTCACACAGGTGACGATCACGATCGCGCGTGACACGTTGGGGCCGGCTCCCCCACTCCCTCTGTAGACCATGGACGCGTGTCCACTCTTTCGCCCTGCCATCTCGTTCCTCCTCACGTCGAATGGTACCCCAAAGCGGAGACGACGTCAATCGTCGGATGCAACAAGGCGCCGCTCCCTGGATCCGTCGCACGCGTGCCGGCTGTGCCTCCACACCGTCCGCCCCCGACCTGGTTCATCTGCCGGGCCGCTGTGCCAGCACCCGCGTCGCCGCTAGAGGTCCGCTATCTCCGCCCGCGGGCGCTATCACAAGCGCGCCGGCAGTGCTGTTGCTTCACGAGGGGGTCGCCCTCAGGGCGCGCACCCACTTCCCGCTCGAGCATCCAGGCGACCTGGCTCGCCGTGCGCGCGCTCCCACTTGCACGCCCCGAGAGATGTGCTATAATCTTCCCCGTCGAGCGGGCGTAGTTCAACTGGTGGAACGTTTCCTTGCCAAGGAAAAGGTTACGGGTTCGAGTCCCGTCGCCCGCTCTCGTTATCAGTGACGCCGAAGCCAAGAGGTGGAGCCGGGAGTGCCCTCAGCCTCTTGGTTTTTTGTTTGTGAGGAGATATGGAGCACGATAGGAAGGTTATTGCCTTGATCCCGGCGTGGAATGAAGGCCCGCGTCTCGGACCCGTCGTCGAGGCGACGGGCCGCCACCTGCCTGTCCTTGTCGTAGACGATGGCTCCCAGGACGATACGGTCACGGTGGCGGAGAGGGCCGGAGCGACTGTCGTCGGGCATGCCCGGAACCGGGGCAAAGGTGTAGCCCTGATGACAGGGTTCGACTGGGCACTGGAACGAGGCTACGATGCTGTCCTGACACTCGACGCCGACGGGCAACATGACCCAGACGACATTCCGAAGTTCCTCACTGCCTATCAGACTGGTCAGTGGGACCTGATTGTCGGGAGGCGCCGCTTCGACCAGATGCCGTTTCCACGCGGCTACACCAACCCCTTTGGCTCCTGGCTCCTCTCGCTCGCCCTCACAGAGCACATTCCTGACAACCAGAGCGGCTTTCGCCTGCACGATCGACGGCTTCTCGAGGCAATCAACCTGACCACTGGTGGGTTCGAGCTGGAGGTGGAGGTCATCATCCAGGCCATCTGCCGGGGGATGCAAATCGGGTGGGTGGAGATCCACACCATCTACGGAGTCGACAAGACCAGCTACTTCCATCCCTTGAAGGACTCCGCCCGCTTCTTGGGAATGGTATGGTACGCCTGGCGCCGACGCCGGCGCGCAGACAACCTTGAGGGATCCGATGGTGCGCCCTAGTCAGACCCCTCGTGTTCAGTCCAGTACTCAACCAACCGTTCGATGCGGATCCGCTGAGCCCGTAGCCACCGACGCGGTCCCAGAATCTGACGGCCCATCTCCGGCGGCGCGTCCGGCAGACGGGTGAGCGTCCCCTCCTCCACCAGCCGATCGAAGAAAGCCAGAAACTGCTCTTCCAGTTCCTCGTCGCTGAACTCCTCGCCGCGCTCGTAGGTCTCCTTGGCCAGCTGTTTCACGAAGCCGGAGGTGCACCTGATCAGAATCTCCACCGGCTCCAGAACGATGCCCCAGGCGTAGATCGGGTCCAATGGGGCCGTGGCGTGCCCGTGATAGTCCATCTCCGCACCCGAGGATGAATCCTCATGTCGCCCCCCTCGCTGCGTGGCCCCTGCGTCATCCTTCTCCTTATGCCCGTGTCCTGCGGTCACCCGATCCCCCTCCGCCCGTCTCACCACTCGCTCACCGCGAACGTCGCCTCCAGCAGCGCCTGTCGCTCCTCTACCGTCATCGGACGCGGGCGCGCGTAGTCCTCCAGCATCGCCGTCAGCAACTCCGTGCTGATGTGCCGTCCGTCGTGGAAGACGTGCCGATCCAGGAACTCCTGCCGGTACTCCAGGCGTTGCATCTGATCGAAGAACAGGTTCCCCAGCCCGTAGTGGATGAACGCGTCGGCGTGGAAGTCAAACCCCTGCGGCCAATGCGCCTGGCTGCCGCTGACGATCGCCGCGCCCGCGTCCGCCACGGCCCGGAAGTCGGCCTGCAGTTCGGCTGTCGCCGCGTACCCATCGAACTCATAGTGCTGGAACGTGACGATGGGGATGACGCCCTTCTCGCGCAGGTCCCGGATTTGGGCCGATACCAGATCGTAGTCGTAAGGGGCCGCCCCCGGCCGGTCAGCCGTCGCCCACTCGCCGAGTACGTTGACAGGGTTGCCGCCGATGAACCCGAATGTGTGCACGCCGTGGGTCATCGTCAGCGGCTCCTGGGCATCCGCTACGTTCCACCCACCGCCGAAGGTGGCTATGCCGGCTTCCTCGTACATGCGCAGCGAGTTCTCCATGGCGCTCACGCCCCAGTCGAGCACGTGATTGCCCGTCAACTCCACCACGTCAAGACCGACATGTTCGAGCAGTTCGAAGTAGCGGGGGTCGGAGCAGAAAGTGAGTATCGACTCCCCCGTCGGCGGCGGGCAGTCCTCGGCAAATGAGACCTCGTTGCTCGTGTGGGTGATGTCCGGCTCTGTCATCCACTTCCGGATGTCCCGCGCCGGGTAGGTCACCCCTTGCCGCTCCATCGTCACCGCCGTGTTACGAGTGAGCGCGGTGACCCCCGTCATCATCACCACCGACATCTTCGCCGGATCGCGGTTGGTGAGGCCGGCAGGCAGCCTGGATAGAACCTCGGGATGGCTCTCAGCCCCCAGGCTGAGAGTCGTCGCCAGGGGATATGCCTCCACATCCAACGGCCGATCCAGCGCCGAGACGCCGTCGACGCGTAGGACCTTCCATCGCGGCTCGAGCGCATCGAAGGGGACGATCGCCCAACCGTCGAGATCAATCGCCGTCGTCAGCAACTCCGACGACTCCACGACCGTGATGTCCCCGGCGGGAGCCCCCAGCGGCACTGCCTCTTGCACATCGGGTGAAACCAACAGCGGATGCTCAATGAACGGCCCCGTGGCCTCTCCACCCCACGTCGCTCGCAGGTCCGCCGCCGAGACCCCATCCTCGACGGTGAAGAAGGGCGCCACGAGAGCATAGACCCACGTGGCGAAAAGGCGGCTGTTCGGCAGGGCACCCGATCCGGCCTGGACGTCGGCCAAAGCGGGCTCCTCGACCCACGCAAAGCGCTCGGAGTCCTCCTCGGCAGCTTGCCTCAACTGGCCACAGACGTCTTTCGGCACGCCGCTCCCGCAGCTCACCGTCACCGGCCACGCCGGTGTGGGCGTCGCCGTCGGACGGGGCGTTGATGTTGGCGTGGGTGTTGAGGTCGGGGGCGGCGGCGTGGCCGTCGGCCGGGGTGTGGCTGCCGGACCCGGGGCAAGACTGAGGGCAATCAGGAGTGCTCCCATCAAACAAAGGCCGACTATCAGCACCGGCCAGGATGCAAAGCGCAGAGGACGTGACGAGTGCATCAGCGCCTTATGCTGATCTCACCGCTCACTCGAAAGGAGAGCTAAAATGCGCCCACACCCAGGTGCTCGGTGCCCCCTCGCCGATGAAGAGCGTATTCTGCCCTTCAGGCAGAGGCGGATCCGACCAGTGGAAGAACCACTCCGCGTCGCGGGGGGCCAGGTTGACGCACCCATGGCTCCGCAGGAAGCCAAAGGCGTCGTGCCAGAACGCGGCGTGGATGGAATACCCGCTGTGGAAGTACAATGTCCAGGGCACGTCCTCAATGTAGTACCACGCCGGACTCCCATCCTGGACATCGGGGTTGCTCATCTTCCCTTCACGGACCTTGTAGTAGACCCGGTACAG
This sequence comes from uncultured Anaerolineales bacterium, assembly GCA_964390305.1. Classification (GTDB taxonomy): domain Bacteria; phylum Chloroflexota; class Anaerolineae; order B4-G1; family B4-G1; genus SKLM01. The sequence goes on along the minus strand of CAYMHT010000049.1, from coordinate 12,211 downwards.
CCCCGAAGGGGTGGCGGTCGCCGTCCGCCCACTCGAGATAAGCGTCGCGTAGATCATCCGCTCCCCTTCGTAGGCCGCGATCGTCTGCTCAAACAAGTCAATCTCGATCCACTTCGCACCCGGCCCCACCCCTTCCGGCGGCGGGTCGACGTCCACGCGCGACACGTGGCTCTGCTCCACCCATTGGTCGTGGCCCACCAGATACCAGATCTGGTCGCTCCCGCGTCGCTCCTCGGCGAACAGCGTCACCCTCTCATACCGCTGCAGCGGCTCGACAGCCCCGTTCACCGGCCCCTGCGGCACGACTGACGGCTCTGTCCACCGGTTCATCCAGGCGAATGGGTGCTGGGGCTGCTCTTCGAGGTAAACCCCCTGGAACTTGGACGGGTTCGCAAACGCCAGCGCATCCGCAGGGACGAACTCGTCTTCGTTGATCTTGTACCACCTCTGCCCCTCCAGCTCTACTGCCCCCTCCACGCTGACCCACCAGTCGCCGGACAGCATCGTGCGCACAGGAGGCAGCCCCTCTGCAGCCTCCATCGGATGCCGATAGACGTTCAGGGGAAGTGTGGTGACGTGGGCATAGGTGTGCGGAAGAAGCTCCTCGTCCTCGTCCTGGTTGAGCTCTCGAACTGGCAGTTCGGGGAGAGTCTCAGGCAGACTGATGGAGGCCATGCGATAGGCGGTGGTGCCAGGCCCATGCGAGGGACACCGCGCGCGATCCCGCCACAGGACAGTCGGTACGCAGACGTAGCGAGTTGCGGCGCGCTGCGCTGCTCCCGGGTCGGACGCCCCAGAAGCAGCACTAGGTCCAGCTCTCAAAGCCAGCAGCACAAGTATGGCGAAGGCACAGAATAGCCGGCGACGCATATCAGATCTCCGTGAAGTGCTGACTCACAATTCTAGCACAGTGCCTGCTGTCGTCCAGCCTGGCAACAGCCTGTCACAAGTAAGACGCCAGAAAGGGGTCGAAAGTTCCTGCCCTTCACCTCTCAGGCTCTCAACTGGAGGGCCCCTCTCCAGCCATCTTCCGTTCCAGGCGCGAGAGCCGGTGGCGCAGGTCGGCCTGCATCTCAGTGCGACGTCGCCCCGGTTTCCAGCCTCTCACCTTCTCCAGCGCCGCGCGGGTCCAGGCGGCCGCTCGGGCCAGATCGTCGACGTGCCATTCGAGGTACTTCGCCAGCTCCACGTGCGCCAGCACTCCGACCCGCCCATCCGACTCAAGAGCCAGCTGCTGCCAGTAGGCAAAGGCCTCGTCTCGTCGCTCGCTCCGCTTGAGAAGATAGGCCAGCTCGCGCAGCGCTCGCCTGCGTAGACCAGACGAGCTGTGCGAGTACGCACGCAGTGCAGCGCGGTAAGCCTGCTCTCCCTCGCCTAGCCGGCCTTCATCAGCGTACCAGCGGCCCAGCGCGTAGAGCTCTCCACCGTCCAGCTCAGGATGCTCCTCAAGCTCGTCCATCCTCCATGGATCGACGACCACGTCACAGAGACGCGCTGCCAGCGTCACCATGCTGAGGATATCGATCTTGTTGTGATAGAGAACCCGCTTCATATCCCGGGCATCCCCGCTCCGAAGGTAATCCCGATACAGGTCCGGAATCACGCCGCTCGGGACGTCTGCCTGTTCGCGCCGCACCCCCAGCACGTCCCGCTCCAGAGATGTGAGCGCGCAAGACGATAGCGTATATCGCCATAGCCGTCGAGCAGGATGCAGCAAATCGAAGTGCGGCAGGCCCCGCATCGGCGGGACCGCGCGCGCCAATATGAAGCGGGTCTCGACAATCGGCACGTCGAAGGCACGACCGTTGAAAGAGACCAGGCCCTCGAACGTGGGCAGGCAATCCATCAGGCCGTCCACCATCGCTGGCTCGTCACCCGGGTCGCGCAGGAAGTACTGGCGCACCCGAAAGCCCCCCTCACCGAAGAAGCCGAGGCCCACGACGAAAGCCATCGTCCCCGTGCCCCCCGACAGCCCAGTGGTCTCGGTGTCCAGAAAACAGACTCTGCGCGGGTCCACCGCGGAGAACCTCTCGTCGCCCTCCACCCGTGCAATCGTCTCCGGAGACAGTCGGAGAAAGGCCGACAGCCGCAAATCGCCGTGCCGATGCTCTACCGGATAGACCTCCTCAACGACGAAACACTGCCCGTGAGCGGTGGTGTGGAACTCACCTGAAACGAGGTCTTCAATGGCCACCGACCGAGTCGGTTCCTGCCGGCGCAACTCGTGGACACCCTGCACCACCCCGAGCTCGCGCAGCCGCCGCCTCAGATCCTCACGCATCACTCAGCGAGCTCTCCCTGCAGACGCATCAACGACCTGGACGCGCACGGTCTTCACGTGACCACATCACAGCGGATATGCACCTTCCAGCTCCAACAACGCCACCTTCACGTCCAGCCCGGCGCCGAAGCCAACCAGCGAGCCCTCGCTCCCAATGACACGATGACACGGGATGACGATTGGCAGTGGATTAGCCCCCACCGCGCTGCCAACCGCTCGCGACGCCTTCGGTTTCCCCACCAGCTGCGCAATGTCGCCGTAGCTCGCGGTCGTCCCGTAGGGGATACGGCTCACCTGACTCCAGACTGCCCGCTGGAAGACGGTGCCCCGCACATCGAGCGGCAGATCGAATCTGCGTCGGGCGCCGGAGAAGTACTCCCCAAGCTGGGACGCCGCGGTGACCATCAATTCAGAGTCCTCGTACGGCTCCAGTGAACCAACGTGCTGGGAAAGCCAGCTCAGGAAGGCCCCTGACCGTTCAGCACCAAGCGAGATCTTACAAATACCCACCTCGGTCGAGGCAACCCAGACCATCCCGACCGGGGATTCAAGGCGAGTGTACACGACGTCCTTGATCACTTCCTCCTCCACGGCTGACCATGGTCAGCCGTCACCACTCGCGTCGCGAGGTTCACACTACAAGACAGACAGAAGGTCCGGGATACCCTCTAGAACGACGTCAGCCTCAGCCCGCTCCAATTCACCTCGCTTGCCAAAGCCGCACGACACCGCCACAGCTTTTGCCCCCGCGCGCCGGGCACTCTTCACGTCCACGCTGGTGTCCCCCACCATCACGCAGCGCTCAACCGGTACACCTAGCTGCCGCGCCGCCCGACGAATCGGTTCCGGATGGGGCTTCAGTCGCCAGGTAGTCTCCCGGGTCACGATGGTGTCGAACATATCTCTTAAGTCGTGTTGGTGCAGGAAGGCCTCAGCGTCCTCCCGTCCGCGTGTGGTGACCACGCCCAGCCGGTAGTACTTCTCCAACTCCGCGAGCACGGCGCCAGCGCCATCCATGAGTCGGTAGTTCGGAGTCGCGACACCTCGTACGCGACGCAGCCACTCCCAGAGCCCTAACAGGGGCGCATCCAGCCCCAGGATGTCCAGAAGGGTCAACACCCCATTTGTCAGGCCCTCGATCGCCATCACAAACCACCGAGCAGCCCGATATACACTGGGCCGGTCCAACCGCTGGAGCCCAAGCGCCACATCCTCCACCATCTGGTCGTCCGTGTCCATCAGCGTTCCATCCAGATCGAACAACACCGCGTCTATGGCGTTGGGGTCGAATGCGGCCCCTTCGTGAGCGTCCATTACGCGTGGGAATATACATTGATCGCGCGCGACTGTCAACGTCCCGACGTCACCGCCGGTCTTGCACAGGCAAATCAGCCGCCGTATAATGCTCAACCACGATGGAATCACTCTCCGACGTCTTGACCTCCTTTCGACAGAGTGCCTCCTTCATGAGCTGTGTGACCGCGTGGCAGCGCGTTCCGGCTCGCCAGGCCCGCACGGCCCGTTGGCCGAAGAGGCTGGATCCACGCCTCGTCGCCGCCGTTCGCGCCCAGGCTATCCAAGATCCCTACGTGCACCAGGCAAAGGCCGTCGAGGCCGTCCTGGCAGGCAGGCACGTCGTCCTTGCCACGTCCACCGCCTCCGGCAAGACGCTTGCCTACAACGTTCCCGTCCTCAATACGCTCCTCAACGACCCGGAGGCCTGCGCCCTCTATATCTTCCCCACCAAGGCGCTGGCCCACGATCAGATCGCCAATTTGGAATCGCTGATCTCCAGTCTGAAAGCTCAAACCTCAAAGCTGGCAGCGCCGATCAGCGTGCGTCCCTACGATGGCGACACCCCGTCCGCACAGCGGTCCACGATCCGTGACGAAGCGAGGCTCTTGGTCACCAACCCCGACATGCTCCACGTCGGCATCCTACCCCACCACACGCGCTGGATGCGCTTCTTCAGCAACCTGCGCTTCGTGGTGCTCGACGAGATTCACACCTATCGAGGTATCTTTGGAGGGCACGTCGCGAACGTGCTCCGGCGCATGCAGCGGATCTGCCGCTTCTACGGCTCTGACCCGCGCTTCGTGTGTGCCTCCGCCACGATAGCAAACCCCCGCGAGCTGGCGGAACGTCTCATTGAGGCACCAGTCGCGCTGGTGGACGACGATGGTGCCCCGCGGGGTGAGAAGCACGTCGTACTCTACAACCCACCCCTGGTCGACAGACAGCTCGGTATCCGTCGCAGCGCCACCCTGGTGGCGAAGGACGTCGCGGCGCAGTTCCTGTCGGCGGATGTACAGACCATTGTCTTCGCCCGCGCTCGCCTGACCACGGAGGTGCTGCTCGGCTACCTGCGGGATGCCATCACGGCCGAGGGCGGCGATCCTCGGGCGATCGAAGGATACCGTGGCGGCTACCTGCCCAAGGAGCGGCGCACCATCGAGGAAGGCCTCCGGGAAGGACGGATACGCGGTGTCGTGGCGACCAACGCCCTGGAGCTGGGCGTCGACATCGGCCAACTCAGCGCCTGCGTGATGACCGGTTACCCCGGCACAATCGCCAGCGCTTGGCAGCAAGCGGGGCGTGCCGGCCGGCGAGCCGGGCTCTCAAGCGCTGTACTCGTCGCCAGCGCCCTTCCCCTCGACCAGTACCTTGTCACCCACCCCGATTACTTCTTCGGTCAGCCGGTCGAGCACGCACTGCTCGACCCAGACAACCTGGCCGTGCTCACCAACCACCTGGCCTGCGCCGCCTTCGAGCTCCCGTTCGAACCGGGCGAGTCCTTCGGCCGCTTTGAGCACGTCGAGGAAATCCTGGATGCGCTCGCCGATGAGGACCTGCTCCATCGCTACGACGGTCACTACGCGTGGATCGGGGAGGGCTACCCGGCAGCGCAGCTGTCCCTGCGTACCAGCTCCCCCGACAACATCGTCATCCAGACAGGTGCTGAGGACCCGACCGGTGCCCCACAGGTGATCGGCGAGATGGATCGACCGAGCGCCCCGACACTGATCCACAAGGGAGCAGTCTACCTCCACGGCGGCGAGACTTACGTGGTCGAGTCCCTCGACTGGGAGGACGGCATTGCGCGTGTCGAGCCGGTCAGGCTCGATTACTACACCCGGGCGAGCGCTACGACGGAGGTGGACGTCCTCGAGGTGATCCGTTCCACCGACGATCCGGACGAGGCACAGAGCGACGAGAGATCGACACCATCCCACGCCTACGGCGAGCTCATGATCACGACCCGCGCCACGGGCTACCGGCGGATCAAGCGCTACACGCACGAGGTGCTGAGCTGGGCCCCCATTGACCTCCCGGAGCAGAAGATGCGTACCGTTGGCTACTGGTTGGCGCTCTCCGAGGCCCTCACAGAGCATCTGCAGCGGGCAGGTGTCCTCAGACCGAAGATCGACTACGGTCCCAACTGGCCCGCCCAGCGTGATGCGGCCCGCGCCCGCGATAACTACAGCTGTCGGCGCTGCGGTGCGCCAGAGCGGGACGGTCGCCAGCACGACGTCCACCACGTCACCCCGTTCCGAGCCTTCGGTTACGTGCCGGGCAGGAACGATCTCTACAAGCTCGCGAATCAGCTGGAGAACCTGATCACGCTCTGTCCGTCCTGTCACCGCGAGGCCGAGCGCGGCCGCGCCGCCCGCGGTGCATTGGGCGGTCTGGCCTATCTAATCCGTAACCTGGCACCGCTCCACCTGATGTGCGCGCCGGGAGACCTTGGCTCTGCTGTGCAAGCGCGTGCTCGAGAGACGGGGTTGCCGACCGTGACCGTATACGACACAGTACCGGGCGGCGCCGGGCTGAGCCCCCAGCTGTACGAGATCCGCGAAGAGCTCCTGGCTGCGGCACTCGCCCGAGCGCGGGAATGTGGCTGCAACGAGGGTTGTCCGGCCTGCGTCGGCCCGTCCGGCGATATCCAGCCCGGTGCCAAGGCCCTCACGCAGAAACTGCTGGAGATCGTCATGGACGCCGGCGGTGGTCGGCGCGCGTGATCGCCGGCGATCAGGCACCCCACCCATGTACATAGATTCACGATCATCGTTCCAGTGAGCCTCCCGCTGCAGTTCGGAGCGCAACCGGAGCGCAATCGAATCGGGTGGGAGCAGTACGTCCGCGCCCCGTCGGCCCCGCATCATAGCCATTCTCCGAAGGGCAGCCACCGTGAGGGTAGGAACAAGAAAGACCCGCCGGGGGGAGTTGGCGGGTCTCTGGGGAAGTGCCGAGGCCCAGATTCGAACTGGGGACACCCTGATTTTCAGTCAAGTGCTCTACCAGGCTGAGCTACCTCGGCAACGTCACGATTATTCTATCTCAAGTGAGGGAGATTGTCAAGGCACAGGACCCAGGAACCAAGCGCCCTTTACTGCAAGACCTCCTCGACCATCTCCAGCGCCCGGTCGACCAGCCAAGCCGAGTCGTGCCCGGTCCCGCCGCCGACCTCATACGCCTCGTCGATCACGTCCCGCGCTGTATTGAGCGCCACGTACACGGTCTGCCGCCGCTCCTCGCTGATCGGCCCCCTCGCCCAGATCGTCAAGCACAGGTGAACGCCCAGAAAGCTCCGTCCCTCTCGGGCCGCCGCGCGCGCCGCTTTCGCCGAGAAGTCACCTGCCTTCTTGAACTGGGGACGCGGCAGCGCCATCAGTCCGATCGCCTCTTCGACGTCGTCGAGAATCAGGCTGTTCCCCAGCGCGTTGACCCCCTCCTCAGTGTCGAAGAGGCGCTGGCTGACGATGCCGCCTACACCGCACTCGACCGTCCCCAGCGTCAGTTCCCGCTCAACCAGCGTCCGCGCCACCCGTTCCGCGATCGGTGTCTCAGCCAACCGCCCACCCCCTTCAGCAACGTTACACTCAATCGTCTTTCGATGAGCAACTTCATTATAGGCCAGGGCTCCTCCCCGCACAACCAGACGTCCCCCTCGACGACGCGACCGGACGATGACCAGGCCGACACACAGATTCAGCCAATCACACAGCCCCAGACTGTCCCGTCCCGGGGTAACATGGACAGCTGGACGTCTCCTCGTCACTATCGCAGGTCCGTCGACCGTCGTATAATCGCTGCCATCGGTTCTGCCAGGCGCCCGTTGAGCTGATCTACCAAGTCGACAGGAGGCACTCCAACCCCATGACAGAAGCCCTTAACCTCGTCAAGCAGAGGCTCACTGATGGAGTGGAGGCTGGCAAAGGCGCAGACCTGACGTACGCTGTGCCGGCCCTGTGGCTGGGCCCAGGTGATTCGTCACGACGACTCGTGGTCAATCCCTACCGCTTCTACCTCGACTGCATCAGGTGGGTCGAAGCCCAGCCACCGGAACCGCTCATCGCCGAAAAACCGGGAGGTGAGTGGACGGAGCACGCTGTGATCTACAACAGCCTCATCCGGGCTGCGACCGGTTACGATCACGACCAGGACCAAGAAGTGGGTCTCGATCCAATCGGCGATGGCTGGATGGAGACAGGCACGTTTCTCAAGACCATCGCCACGCTCCCCGTGATCAGGCGGATGGGCTTCAACACGATCCATCTGCTCCCCGTCACGGCCATCGGCGAAGACGGTCACAAGGGCACCCTCGGCTCGGTGTATGCCATCCAGAATCCCTACCGGCTCGATCCTCGGCTCTCCGAACCGGCTCTGCGCCTGAGGCCCGAGGACGAGTTTGCCGCCCTGATCGAGGCAGCCCATCACCTCGGGCTGCGCGTCGTGGTTGAGTTCGTCTTTCGCACCGCGGCCAAGGATGCGGATTGGGTCGCAGAGCACCCAGAGTGGTTCTACTGGATCCGCGCAGATATTCCCAACCGGAGGGCCGGCGAGCAGGACGAGAAGGCCTATGGCGCACCCGTGTTCTCCGACGCGGAACTGGAAGAGATAAAGCGCCGGGTTGAAGACGGGAATCTGGATGATCTGATTCCCCCGCACGAGACCTATCGCGAGATGTTCACCCCCCCGCCCGATCCCGAGCGCGTAGAGATGACCGCCGGGAGCTGGATCGGCACGCTGGAGGATGGAACGCGCGTCCGTGTCCCTGGGGCGTTTGCGGACTGGCCGCCGGACGACCCCCAACCGCCCTGGACCGACGTCACCTATCTTCGGATGTATGACCACCCGGACTTCAACTACATTGCGTACAACACCGTTCGCATGTATGACGAGCGCCTCGCACAGCCAGAGAATCGGGTCGGGTCCCTCTGGGACCGCATCGTTGGCGTCCTGCCCTACTACCAGCGCCACTTCGGCATCGACGGCGTGATGATCGACATGGGCCACGCGCTCCCGATGCCTCTAAAGCAGCGCCTGGTGGAGACCGCGCGCCAGATCGATCCAGACTTCGCATTCTGGGACGAGAATTTCAGCATCACAGAACAGAGCCGCCAGGAGGGATACAACGCCGTCATGGGCAACTACTGGTGGCTTGCCTACCGGCCCCGGAAGCTGATCGAAGACATGTTGCGCACGTGTGCCGGGTCCGGCTATCCGATCCTCTTCTTTGCCGCGCCGGAGAGCCACAACACCCCCCGCGCGGCGACGCGGTCCGGCGGGCTGCCCTATGCCAAGCTCATCTGGGCACTCGGATGCCTTCTGCCCGCAGCGCCCTTCTGCCACGCCGGGTTTGAGCTGGCCGAGACTTTGCCCGTCAACACCGGCCTCGACTTCCAGCCTGACGACCTGTCCCGTTATCGAGCCGAAGACCTGCCCCTCTTCAGTGAGGCTGCCTACGGGTGGGAGAATGATCCGAACCTCGTCGGGTGGATCGGGCGCGTGCTCGACGTGCGCTCTCGCTACACGGACCTGACGATCGATGCCGATCCCGCCACGTTCGACCTGATCGAGTCGAATAACCCGAACGTCTGGGCCGTCCTACGTCGCCGGGAGGAGCGGGCCCTCTGCATCGTGTTCAACCTGGACTGGGACCAGAGCCAGGTCTCCCACGTGCAGTTGCCGACCGACGACGGGGAACTCACCGATCTTCTCGGCGAGAGGACGTTTGTGCTGCAGGAAGGCTGCCTCCAGGCAACCTTCGAACCGGCGGAATGCGTCCTGTTCAGCTGGGAGGTCCCGAGATCGGCGTGATCAATGAGCATCGGTGCCAGAGCTTCGAGCATCACCGGCGCCCGCTGGCCGAGCGACGGATGACACGCCCGGTTCGCGCTATCCGCATCTTCCCTGTTGCCTCCCTCCGTGCTATAATCATCTGGCATCCTTCGTAGGCACCTCGATAGATGCGCAGTATTATGAGTAACTCAACGACTTCAGAGGCAAGCGACAATATGGCCCAACCGATCGAGCATCCCACCGCTGAACTGAGCGCCCCCCAAGTAGCAGAAGACGAGTATATCCATTGTATCCGCTGCGGGCTCTGCCTATCCGCCTGCCCGCTCTACCGACTGACGCTCAACGAAACCGATTCACCGCGGGCGCGGGTGGCGCTGCTCCGTGCCGTACGCGAGGGACTCGTGGAGGCACCCACCGACAGGACGGCCGCGCTGTTCTTCCGCTGTCTGCTCTGCGGCGCATGCACGTTCGCCTGTCCTAGCGGTGTGACCGTCGACCGTCTACTGGAGCTCACACGCGGCGAGATGCGTGATTTGGGGCTGATGCCCGAGCCTCTCGTTGCCCTGACCGAGCGTATTGCCGAGGGCCACAACATATCCGGTGAGCCGAACGAGAACCGCCTCATGTGGGCGGACAACCTCCCGAGTCCACCCGCAGGCGTAGGCAGGGAGCAGGCTAAGGTCGTCTATTTCGTCGGTTGCGTGAGCGCCATGTTTCCCCGGAGCTACTCCGTAGCTCAATCCTTCGTTGAGATCCTGGAAAGAGCCCACGTCGACTACGGACTTCTGGGAGAGGAAGAATGGTGCTGCGGCTACCCTCAGGCTATCAGCGGTGATCCGGAGCGCGCTCGTGCGACGATGCAGCACAACCTGGAAGCCGTGAGAGCGATGGGCGCCGAGACCCTGGTTACCACGTGTCCCTCCTGCTATCACTTCTGGAAGCATACCTACCCGGTAGCGCTGCAGGAAGATCTTGGTCTGAAAGCGGTACACGCCACCGAGTTCCTGGCTGACCTGCTGGAGACCGACCGCCTGCCGCTACGGGATGACCTCCGGGAGCAGATTGTGACCTACCACGACCCCTGTGATCTGGGCCGCAAGAGCGGCGTCTTCGAGGCGCCGCGACGAATCTTGGCCCGAATTCCTGGGGTCACATTGGTGGAGATGCCCGAGAACCGCGAGGGCTCCTTCTGCTGCGGCGGCGGGGGCAACTTAGAGAGCTTCGACCCAGAGTTGAGCGTGGCTGTCGCGGCCAGACGCATCCACCAGGCGGCTGAGACCGGTGCCAACACAGTGCTTTCTGCCTGTCAACAGTGTGAGCGAACACTCTTCAGCGCCGCCCGTTCCGAGCGCGTCCGGGTTCGAGCCAGGGACATCGTCGAGTTGGTGCTCGACGCAGCAAGATGAGACGCACTGCGAGCTTCTGCCGCAGCCATTGAACAGGATAAACAAAATGATCGACCTCGCCTCAAGACTCCGAGAGGCAGTAGGAACACGCGAAGTTCTGACCTCCCTGGAGGACCGTATCGCCTACTCCTATGACGGAACCTTTGAGCAAGCCTTGCCCGACGTGATCGTGCTGCCAGAGTCAACCGAGGACGTTGCCGCTGTCGCGCGTATCGCGGGAGAGCAAGGGATTCCCCTCATTGCCCGAGGGATGGCCTCTGGCTTGACAGCAGCCTCGGTGCCGTTTGGTGGGGGAATCGCCCTGTCTCTCACGCGCATGAATAGGATCCTCGAGATCGATCAGGAGAATCACGTAGTCCGGGTCGAAGCGGGCGTGATCACAGCTGACCTGGAGGACGCCGTGGGCAAGGTGGGCCTTTTCTATCCCCCTGACCCCTCAAGCAACGAGCAGTCCACGATTGGGGGGAACATCGCATGCAACGCCGGTGGTCCGCGCTGCCTCAAGTACGGGGTCACCGGCGACTACGTGATGGGGCTCACGGTCGTCCTGTCCGATGGGAACATCCTCCGAACCGGCGGCAAGGCGATCAAGAACGTCGTCGGCTACGATCTTACGTCTCTCTTCGTTGGCTCAGAGGGAACCTTGGGGATCATCACCGAAGCCCTCCTCCGACTGATCACCAAGCCCCGGTTCACCCGCACCGCCCGCGCCGGGTTCCCGGCACTGGAGGATGCGTCACGGACGGTCAATGCCATTCTCGACACCGGTGTCATTCCAGCGTCCCTTGAGCTGATGGACGAGACGGCCATCGCCTGCATCGAAGAGGCAATGGGGCTCGGTCTGCCCTTGGACGTGGAGGGGATGCTGATCATCGAGACCGACGGGTCCGACGGCGAAGCAGTGTTGCGTGAGATTGAGACGGTGGCGCAGGTCTGCCGTGAGAACGGCGCCCGTGGGGTTGTTGTTGCGGAGACAGAGGAGGATCGAGAACGCCTGTGGCGCGCGCGGCGCTCCGTTTCCCCCTCCCTGGCCCGGAAGGCGCCCAGCAAACTGGGTGAGGATATCACGGTGCCCCGCAGTGCCATCCCGGAGGCAATTCGGCAGATCAAGGCCATCAGCACTGAATACGGCCTACCCATCGTCATTTTCGGGCACGCCGGCGACGGCAACCTCCATCCCAACATCCTCTTCGACAAGCGAGAGGACGAGCAGTGGGAGAAGGTGCAGCAGATGGTCGGCGAGATCTTCCAGGTAGCGCTGGATCTCGACGGCACCCTTTCAGGCGAACATGGCGTGGGGACCCTGAAGAAACCGTACTTAGAACAGGCCGTGGGCCCAGTAGCCATTGACGTGATGCGCTCTATCCGTCGAGCTATCGATCCCAGCGGGATCATGAACCCGGGGAAGGTTCTCGACTGAGCTGGCGCCCGGAGAGGGCCA
>CAYMHT010000048.1:0-19191 GCA_964390305.1 uncultured Anaerolineales bacterium | reverse complement strand
GGTCGATGTTCTGTGGGAGGTGCGCCTATGGGTCGATTCGATGGGAAAGTGGTGATCGTGACCGGTGCTGCCCGGGGTATTGGTGAAGCAATTGCGGTCGGCTTTGGAGAAGAGGGCGGACGTGTAGTCGCTGCCGATATCCGGGAGACGGACGGCGCAAAGACGGTAAACCGGGTCAACGAGGCTGGCGGCCAGGGGCTTTTCATCCGTACGGATGTCTCCGATCAGACGGACGTAGACAACTTAGTCGGGAAGACACTTGACGCGTTCGGCACCGTCGATATCCTGGTCAACGACGCCGGGATCTGCCCGTTCGAGGATTTCCTCGAGATGCCAGAGGAGGTGTGGTCTCGGGTGCAAAACGTCAACTTGAAAGGGGTCTTCCTCTGCTCTCAGGCGGTAGCCCGGGTCATGGTGGAGCGAGGCATTTCAGGGCGGATTATCAATATCAGTTCTATCTCTTCGATGGTCGGAGGCGCCCAGCAGGCCCACTACTGTGCCAGCAAGGCGGGCATCAACCTTCTGACGGCCTCGATGGCTATCTCCCTTGGGCCACATGGGATCACCTGCAATGCGGTCCTCCCCGGCCCCATCGAGACGGACATCAACCGGGAGGATCTAGCCGACGAGGAGAAGCGAAGCTACTTCATCGAGAGGACGCCTTTACGGCGGATTGGACAGCCCGAGGACGTAGTGGGGCCGGTGCTGTTCTTTGCGTCGGACGACGCGAACTGGTGCACAGGTTCGACCCTTGTGGTCGACGGTGGCATCCTAGTCAACTTCCAGTGAGGTGTACAATGGCAACTTACGGTATCAAGGCGATCAAGTTCTGCGAGCAGTCGACCCCTGGGCCGCAGATGTATCACATGTCCCACTGGGGCGAATGGATCGACGTCGATTTCTACTTCTTCGTGCTGCGCAGGGATGACGGGCAGGTATGCCTGGTCGATACGGGCCTACGGGATGTAGACGAGGTCAATCCGGCCGTCACGGCTGGTGTGGGGCACCGAGGCCGGTTCCGCATGGACATGGATACCCAGAACATCCCGCTTCTGCTGGAGCACGAGGGGATCCACCCCGGTGAGGTCGAGTACGTCTTCCTGACCCATCTTCACTACGACCACGCGTCCAATGTCGAACTTTTCCCGAACGCCAAGATCGTGGTCTCTAAGAAGGGCTGGGTTCAGACCTTGAGCTGCGAGTATCCCCAGATGCTTCCTCACCCTGTGTTCCCGCGCGACGTGATCGGCTACCTGGCTGGAGAGGCTCACGATCGCCTCATTCTGGCGGGCGACGATGAAGAGATCTTGCCAGGCATCAGCGTGTTCTACACGGGCGGGCACACCATGTGCGGTCAGGCGGTCAAGGTCGAGACCAGGGAGGGCACGGCGGTGCTGACCGGTGACGTGGCCTTCCAATATGGGAACGTGGAACGGGACCACCCGATTGGCTTGGCTGTGGACCTCCAAGAGTGCTACGCCGCCATGGAGCGTTTCCGAGAGGAGGCCGACATCCTCGTGCCCGGTCACGATCCCGAGATTCTGGAGCGGTATCCGAATGGCGTGATTGTGGAGGCGGCGTGACAGCTCCGGCCGGTGCCTTGAGCGGAGGTGGAATATGGCGCGCGATGCTGAACTGATCCATCGGCTGGAGCGTAAGGCGAACGAGCTGCGTCGGGACGTGATCCGCATGACGTGCGCAGCCGGCTCGGGGCACCCCGGGGGCTCGTTGGGCGCAGCCGATCTCATTGCCGCGCTCTACTTCCGCGTCTTGCGGGTGGATCCCGACAATCCCCGCTGGCCGGGTCGGGACCGGTTTGTGCTGTCCAAGGGCCACGCCTGTCCGATTCTCTACGCCGCCCTGGCTCAGCGGGGATTCTTTCCCCGGGCGGAGCTCGACACATTGCGCCAGACAGGGAGTATCCTGCAGGGTCACCCCGACATGCTAAAGACGCCCGGGCTAGACACCACGAGCGGCTCTTTGGGCAATGGGCTCGCTGTGGGCTTGGGCATGGCGCTGAGCGGACGGCTGGAAGGGGCGGGGTTTCGCGTCTACGTTATGCTCGGTGACGGCGATTGCCAGGAGGGATGCACGTGGGAGGCCGCCATGAAGGCCGGTCACGAGCGGCTCACAAACCTGATCGCTATCTTTGACTACAACCGTTCTCAAGTGGATGGTAGGACGTGGGACATCGTCGATCTGGAGCCGGTGGGTGAGAAGTGGCGTGCCTTCAACTGGGCGGTTCGTGAGATCAACGGGCATGACATGGCAGACGTGCTGGATGCCTTTGACTGGGCCAAGGGGGTGAGCGGGCGTCCCGCCCTGATTCTGGCCCATACGATCAAGGGCAAAGGGGTCTCTTTTATGGTAGACGATCCGGTGACGTGGCATGGCAAGGCGCCTAGCCCGGAGCAAGCTGAACGGGCGTTGGCTGAGTTGGAACGGGAGGTCACGGGATGACGAGCGCTCCCAGCAAACGCCTGCGGACGGCTTTCGGTGAAGCGCTGCTCGATCTGGCTGAAGAGTTTCCGGAAATGGTGGTGCTTGATGCCGACATTTCGAGGTCCCTGCGAACGGTTGACTTTGCGCAGGCCTTTCCATCGCGCCACTTCGACTTCGGGGCTGCGGAGCAGGAGATGATGGCGGCGGCAGCCGGCTTTGCCACCACGGGCAAGATCCCTCTGGCATGCACCTACGCAGTCTTCGCCAGCATGCGCACGTGTGAGCAGGTGCGCACCTTCATCGCCTATCCCCAGCTGAACGTCAAGGTCATCGCTAGCCACGGAGGGCTCGAGGTGGGGTGGGATGGCCCCACGCATCAGGGCATTGAGGACTTGGCTATCATGCGAGCAATACCTAATATGGTCGTCGTGGCACCCGCGGACGCCGTAGCGGTGCCGCCCCTGCTGCGCGCGGCGCTCGAACACGACGGGCCGCTCTATTTCCGTATGGGGCGCAACCCGATACCCATTGTCTACGACGAGGGAGAAGTCTTCATCCTTGGGGAGGCCGTGGCTCTTCGCCAGGGAACGGACGTGACGCTGGTGGCTGCCGGGGCCATGGTCGTTCATGCCCTGGCGGCGGCGGAGATCTTGGAGCAGGACGGGCTCGACGCAGGGGTGCTCGACATGCACACCATAAAGCCGATCGACGGCGAGGCGCTTGTTAGCGCAGCGAGGGAGACGGGAGCCATCGTCACGGTCGAGGATCACAATATCGTGGGCGGGCTCGGGGGTGCGGTGGCGGAGTATCTTGGAGAGCACTGTCCGGTGCCCCTGATGCGGATTGGGCTCCGGGACACGTTCGGCGAGTCGGGCGACCCGACTGAGTTGTTCGCCAAGTACGGCATGTTGCCCGACGACATTGCCGAGGCAGCTGAGCGCGCTGTGGCACGCAAGTAGGGCCGACCGGGCCCTAGGGAACAGAGAGGTTATGCCGACCATCAAGGACATTGCGGCCATCGTAGGCGTTGCTCCCTCAACCGTCTCCCGTGCTTTGAGCGGCAGCGAGGAGATCTCGGATGAAACCCGGGCTCGTGTTCTCGAGATCGCCGAGGAGTTGGACTACACCCCTAACCTTTTGGCACAGAATCTGGTGCGTGCCCGCAACAACATTATCGGGGTGCTCATCCTGGAGTTCGCCAATTCCTTCTTCGTTCCGGTCATCGAAGCGGTCGAGGACGTGGCCGAAGATCTAGGCTACGTGACGATGATCAGTCAATCACGCCGAGCGCTGGAGATAGAGAAGCGAATTGTGCGGCGCTTCAGAATGGTGCAGGTCGGGGGGATGATCGTCACCCCGGTGCTCCAGGACATTGCCCACCTGTTGGAGATGAAGGAGCGGGGAACGCCGGTGGTCGTCGTGGGCCGGGATTGTGAGCAGCTGGACACCATCACCATTCACAACCGGCTGGGGGGCAGGATGGTCGCTGACCACTTCATTGAGACCGGGCATCGGCGGTTCGGCGCTGTGATCAGCGGAGAGTCATTCAATGAGCCCGAACAGTCGCGCCTTGGCGGGCTTCGGGAGGCTCTGACGGGGGCAGGATTGTCCTGGGACGAGGTGTGGAGCTTCGACGCGGGCACGGCCGATCCATCGGGTGGCCGCCGTGCGGCAGAGGCCTGGAGTGCGCTTTCGGAGCGGCCCACTGCCGTGTTCTGTACCACTGACCGATTGGCTATTGGTTTCGTAAACGGCGCCCTGGATGCTGGGCTTCAGGTCCCTGACGACGTCGCTGTGGTGGGATTTGATGACATTCCATTGGCCGAGTGCTTAAGGGTGCCCCTGACTACGGTGGCATATCCGAAGTATGAGACGGGGGAGCTGGCGGTTCGGCGGTTGATCGAGCTGATTGATGACCCCGAGCAGATGCAGAGGCCGGAGCGTGTGCTCTTGGAGCCGCGACTAATTGTTCGAGAATCGAGTGGAGTACAGGGATGACGATGGAGACAACTGATGTGACGCCTTCCGTTTCAGACGTGCCGGCGCTGGGAGACGAACAGCTCATTGAGCTGTATCGACAGATGTTGCTGATCCGGAAGTTCGACGAGCAAGCTCGCCGACTCTACATGGAGGATAGAATCCGTGGATCGACCCACACGTACACGGGCGAGGAGGCGATTGCTGTGGGAGCCTGTGCCGCGCTGAGCGAGGATGACCTGATCACCAGCACCCACCGCGGTCACGGTCACTGTCTGGCCAAAGGAAGCGATCCGAAGGCGATGATGGCCGAACTGCTGGGCCGGGCCACCGGGTACTGCAAGGGGAAAGGTGGCTCCATGCACATCGCGGACTTCGAGCTGGGCATCCTCGGCGCCAACGGCATCGTGGGGGGCGGCCTGGGGATCGCCACCGGTGCGGCGTATGCACTGGACTACCAGGGGCTCGACCGCGTGGTGATCTGCTTCTTCGGGGACGGAGCCATCAATCAGGGTGTGTTCTACGAGGCGGCAAACATGGCGGCGCTCTGGTCGCTGCCCGTCATCTACTTGTGCGAGCAAAATCAGTACGCTGAGTTCTCGCCAAGCGCCCCGATGATATCGGTCGACGACGTCGCTGCCCGGGCCCAGGCCTTCGGCATCCCAGGAGAGACGGTGGATGGGAATGACGTGTTAGGCGTCTACAGGACCGTGCGTCAGGCCGTGGCGCGCGCTCGGAGCGGCGAAGGGCCCAGCCTGATCATCGCCCGGACGTACCGCCTGGAGGGGCACACTATCGGGGATCCGCTGACGTACCGACCGAATGGGGAAGCGGAGACGTGGTGGGAGCGTGAGCCTATATCCCGATTCCGGCGCTATTTGGAGGAGAAGGGCATTCTGGCTGAGGGAGCTAGTGACATTGAGTCAACAGCCGAAGCGGAGATCCAAGAGGCGGTGGCGTTCGCTATGGATAGCCCGCCCCCAAGCGCGGATGAGCTGCTAAAGGAGGTGTATGTGGAGGAGGCACCGTGCGTGAGCTGACTTTTCGGGAGGCGCTGAATGAAGCACTGGACGAGGAGATGGCGCGCGATCCGGACGTGTTCGTCATGGGGGAAGACGTGGGGCAGTACGGAGGGCCGTTCCAGGTCACCAGGGGGCTATACGAGAAGTACGGAGAGAAACGAGTTCGCGACACACCGATATCGGAGGCTGGCTTCTCAGGCATCGGCGTTGGAGCGGCGCTGGTCGGGTTGCGACCCGTCATAGAGATCCTTTATATCGACTTCAGTACCCTGGCCATGGACCAGCTCATCAATCAGGCGGCGAAGCTCCCTTACATGTCGGGGGGGCAAGCTAGGGTGCCCCTTGTACTGCGGACTCAGGGGGGTGGGGGGCGAGGCAACGCGGCTCAGCATTCTCAAAGTCTGGAGATGTGGTACGTCCACGTTCCGGGGTTGATGGTTGTTCAACCCTCGACGCCGCACGATGCCAAAGGCCTGCTGAAGTCCGCTATCCGTGACGACAATCCCATTCTGTTCATCGAGCATAAGTTGCTGTACGGCACCAAGGGTCCCGTCCCCGACGAGGAGTACTGCGTGCCTATTGGGGTGGCGGATGTGAAGCGAACAGGGACAGATGCTACCGTCGTGGCTCATTCGCGAATGACGCTGTTTGCGCTTGCTGCGGCGCAGAAGCTGGCCGAGGAAGGCATCTACGTGGAGGTTATCGATCCACGGACGCTGAAGCCCCTGGACTTGGAGACTATCGTGGAGTCAGTGAGGAAGACTGGGCGACTGATCGTGGTCAGCGAGGGGGTTCGCACTGGGGGCTTCGCGTCTGAGATAGCCGCTCGCATTCAGGAAGAGGCCTATGATTACTTGGATGCCCCGGTTCAGCGGGTGACGACTGAGGACGTCCCGCTTCCCTACGCGGAGGAGCTGGAGCTGGAGGCGATACCGAGGGAAGAGGACATCCTTCAAGCGGTGAAGTCGGTCATCTACTAAGGAGGTGAGATGCGGCTGGCGGATAGGGTGGCGATCGTGACCGGAGGTGCGCGCGGTATTGGGGCGGCGATCTGTCGCGCGTTCGCCCAGGAGGGGGCGCGGGTGGCAGTCGCTGACGTGGACTTAACGGTTGCGCGGGACGTGGCTGAGCAGCTGCGACCGGACGGCTTGGCCATCGAGGTGGATGTGGCGGATGAGGAGATGGTGGAGGCGATGGTGGCCCGCGTGCAGGCCGATTTGGGCCCAGTGAACATCTTGGTGAACAACGCTGGCATCTGCCCGCTTGCAGACTTCGAGGAAATCGACGCGGCTGAGTGGGACCGGGTTCTGGCGGTCAACTTGAAAGGAGCGTTTCTGTGCAGCCGCGCGGTGGTAGGAGGCATGAGGAGACGAGGGTGGGGACGGGTCATCAACATCTCCTCGGTGGCGGGTAAGATGGGTGGGGTCATGGTCGGGGCTCACTATGCTGCGTCGAAGGCTGGGCTTCTGGCGCTGACCTGGTGCCTGGCCCGCGCATACGCATCAGACGGGATCACGGCTAACGCCATCGCGCCGGCGACGGTGGATACGGGCTTGACGCGATCTTGGTCGGAGGAGAAGAGGAGGAGCTTAGTCGACAGTATTCCGCTGGGGAGACTGGGCCAGCCTGAGGACGTGGCCGCTGCCGCCTTGTACCTGGCTTCTGACGCGGCTGGCTACGTCACGGGCGAGGTGCTGGATGTCAACGGCGGATTTCTGATGGACTGACGGGAGCTCTGATGAATACTGAAGTGAAAATGCCGAAGCTGGGTCTCACGATGAAGGAGGGCACGGTTGTCCGCTGGCTGAAAACGGAGGGGGATCCGGTGGACAAGGGGGAGCCTCTTTTTGAGGTCGAGACGGACAAGGTGGTGATGGAGGTGGAGGCACCAGAAGAAGGCGTGCTCAAGAAAATCCTAGTGCCAGAGGGGAGTACCGTGGCGGTAACCGAGCCGGTGGCGATGATGACTGTAACCGGTAAGGCAGGCGCGGAGGAGGAGCGACCTGCTGGTGCCGCCGTGAAGGCAACACCCGTCGCCGAACGGGTTGCCGAGGCGCACGGGGTCGATCTGAGCGAACTCGACGGGACGGGACCGAGAGGGCGGATCACCGCCAGCGACGTGCGAGAGGCCCTTGGAGCGGAAAAGGTGGAGGCGGAACCCGAGCGGTCGAGGATTAGGGCTTCTTGGCGGGCACGCTCGCTGGCTGAGGAGTATGGTATCGATTTGAGTGAGTTGGTCCCTGGCCGAGGGCCCAAGGGGCGCGTGGTGGAGAAGGACGTCCTGGAAGCGGTCGACTCACTGGAAGTCGGACGTCCCGAAGAGCGAGCGGAAGCCGCTGAATGGGAGGAGTTGTCGACCGTGGAACGCGTGACGGCTCAGCGCATGGCCGAGAGCTTCAGCACGGTGCCCCATTTCTATCTCACCGTGGAAGCTCACGCCGAGCGCATGCTGGATCTTCGGCAGGCCCTCATACCGCTCGTGCAGGAGCGTGTCGGAGCGCGGCTGACGATCACTGATATCCTGATCAAGGTGGCGGGCGCAGCGCTGCGTGAACATCCTCGGGTCAACGGGGCCTGGGAGGACGGGCGCGTCAGGCTGAGTGGGAGCGTGAATCTGGGGCTTGCAACGGCGACCGATCAGGGGCTTGTGGTACCGGTGATCCAGCACGTAGATCGAAAAAGCCTGCCGGAGGTCGTAGCGGAGCGCGCTGATCTGACGACCAGGGCTCGTGAGGGACGACTGAGCGTAGACGAGGTGGGGAATAGCAGCTTCACCTTGACGAACCTGGGAGCGTACGGGGTCGACCAGTTCCAGCCGATCATCAACATCCCAGAGAGCGGTATCCTGGCGGTGGGACAGATCAAGGAACGCCCGACTGGCGTGAACGGTGAGCTGGCCTTGAGGTCGACTGTGTTCCTGACCTTGGCGTGTGACCATCGCGTGCTGGATGGAGCCAGGGCTGCAGCCTTTCTGCAGCGGGTGACAGAGCTGATCGAGGAGCCGTACGCGCTGTTGGCAGCCGGCAACCTATTGGACAGCGGATCATTCGAGCAGGACTAGGGAAGACGTCGCCGGGCGTCGACGGCGGAGAGGAGTTGACGTTGGACATCATTGAAAGACATCAGGTGGAGCGAGTTGAGTTGCCGGGGAGGGTCATCCAGAAGGTGATCGGCAAAGATGGAGCCTCCTTCAGCGAGAGGATGACGATGGGATTTGCCACCTACTCGGAAGAGAGCGGGGTTATGGAGCCCCATCACCATGCCGAGGAGGTCGTCTACGTCCTGAGTGCGGAGGACGGCTGGGTGCGCTACGGCGCGGCGGCTGACCAGCTAAGCGAGCCTGTGCCTCTAGAAGCTGGAATGGTGCTTCACTTCCCTGAACTGGAGTGGCATGTATTTGAGTTCGGGAGTGGGGGACACGTAGACATCGTGTACTTCTACGGGCAGGTACACCATATCCGGCCGGAGGAAATGGAGTCGAGCGGCTGAATCTGGCTGGTTGAGACTCCGCGGCCGCGAGGAGTCTCGGTGCTCCGGGTTCCGCCAACAAGATAATCTGCCTCAGCGGGCGTTGCTCTAGGCCGTTCTGCACACCGTTGCGGTCGCCGGTCGTCGGGTCAGGGTCGCAACCTAGGCCGTTAGTTCTTGCCGGCGCCATGGGACTGCTTTTTAGTCATCTTGGTCTTTGTTTCTTGACAAGCGCCTATGGGGATGATATACTTGTAGACACAAGTAGACAGGTTGCCTTAGAGCTATCCATCCCCGACGGCTCTTCGGCTCCCGGCATAGCGGGCGAATCCTGTGGGAGATAGGCCCATGCAGTTGATCGACAAGAGCAGCCCCGTTCCGTTCTATCAGCAGATCGCCGACGTGCTAGAAGAGGAGATTGAGACGCACCGCCCGCTCGAGGACGATTATCAGCTCCCCTCTGAACATGAGCTGGCGTCGCTTCATGGCGTCTCTCGGACGACCATCCGCCGAGCGCTGGATGTCCTCGACAGGAAGGGCTTGATCTACCGCGAGAGGGGCAAGGGCTCGTTCGCGGCTGCACGCAGGGTGGAACACGAGCTGACCAAGCTGGTATCGACTACCGAGCATATGCGCCAGCGAGGCTGGTCCTTGGAGACCAGAGTGGTCTCCCTGGAGAGAGAAGCGGTGCCGTCCAGGGTAGCCCAGGGACTTGAGCTATCGCGGGCGGTGCCGGTCTACAAGCTGCGTCGCGTGCGCGTCGTGGAGGGCGAACCGGCGGGGTTGGAGACCGCCTACCTGCCGACCGAACTCACCCCGGGCCTTGAGAAGCATGACCTAACCCACTCCCTCTATCGCATCCTGGAGACCCATTATGGACTTCGGCTGTGGTCCGGGAGAGAGATTCTGCGAGCGCGGTGTGCCCTTCCCGAGGAACAAGAGCTGCTGGACGTTGGCGAATGCACGGCCGTGATGTATGTGGAACGCGTCACCTACGCTGCCAGCGGAGAGGCAGTCGAGTATCTTGAAGCTGTGTGGCGTGGTGATCGCTACGACTTCACCGTCTCGCTCTCGCGAGCTCAGGCTTAAGGAGGAAAGCGCATGGAGAAGGAACTTCGTTTCTCAGCCAACATCAACACATTCAACGCCGCTGCCGATCGCTACGTGCTCGATGGCTACGGTGAACGTCTGACGACGGAGGAGTTGATCCAGGCGGCCACCCGGGTGCACGGGCTGGACGGCGTGGAAGTCGTCGGATTCTGGCACGTCAACGACGATAATATCGACCGGGTGGGCCGCCAGATCAAGGATGCTGGCCTCGATGTGAGCTGTGTCACGCCGGATATCTGGGCCTCGGCCAAGTGGGGGCGAGGGTCATTCACCTCGAACGACCCACAGATTCGGCGCGATGCCATCCACGAGGTCAAGAAAGCGATGGAATGGGCCAAGGAGCTTGGTTGCAAGGTGGTGGACCTGTGGTTCGGGCAGGATGGGTATGACTACCCTCTGCAGGGCGATTTCCTGACGGCTTGGGGCCGGCTGGTGGAAGCGACTATCGAGTGCGCGGAACACGTCCCGGAGGTGAACCTGGTCGTCGAGTATAAGCCGAAGGAGCCCCGCACCCACTGCTACATCAGCACGGTTGGAAAGACCTTGCTCCTGGTGGGGAAGGTCGACAAACCGAACGTGGGGGCGATGATCGATGTGGGCCACGCACTGATGGCGTACGAGAATCCTGCTGAGTCGGCCGCGCTGCTGAAGTACTTCGGCGACAAGCTGTTCTACATGCACTTCAACGACAACTGGCGCCTGTGGGATGACGACATGACGGTGGCGTCGATTCACACCGTGGAGACGCTGGAGATGATCTACTGGCTGGACCGACTCGGGTACGACGGCTGGTATGCCCTGGATATCTTCCCCTATCGAGAGGATGGCATCCGGGCGGCCAGCGAAAGCATCCGCTGG
The DNA here is from genome assembly GCA_964390305.1 of uncultured Anaerolineales bacterium. Lineage (GTDB taxonomy): Bacteria > Chloroflexota > Anaerolineae > B4-G1 > B4-G1 > SKLM01. The sequence goes on along the minus strand of CAYMHT010000048.1, from coordinate 8,314 downwards.
ATCGAAGGGCTCCACAATCTCCTGGACGACGTTGGCCGGGACAAGGTCGGTGACGTGATCGCCAGCGCCGATGCGATGGAGGCGACGGCGCTGATGCGTGATGCCTTGCTCGGCTAGGCCGGCCCCCTTCTTCGGGGCGGCGATGCAGCGCCGGCATGGAGGTAGGTTATGGATAAGGATGTTTGAGCATGAACGAACAGTCGAACTACCTGGCATTTGACCTCGGGGCAGAAAGCGGGCGAGCGATGCTTGCATCGTTCGACGGGGAGCGGATTCGGCTGTCGGAGGTGCACCGATTTGCCAACGGCCCAGTCTCTCTGCCCGATGGCATGCATTGGGATGTGCTGCATCTCTGGTCGGAGATGACCCGGGGGCTGGGTCTAGCGGTCGAGGCGTGCGACGAGGGGTTGACCAGCCTGGGCGTGGACACCTGGGCTGTCGACTTCGGGCTTCTCGACCAAGACGGAGCGCTGATCGGGAACCCGTATCACTACCGGGACAGCCGGACGGACGGCATGTTTGAGGAGGCCTTCAGGCGCATGTCTCGGAGGGAGATCTTTGAGAGAACGGGGATCCAGTTCATGCAGATCAACACCCTGTATCAGCTTCTTTCGATGGTGGTCGGTGGGTCGCAGCTGCTGGAGATAGCCGAGGTATTCCTCACGGTTCCCGATCTGTTGAACTACTGGCTCACGGGGCAGATCGTGTGCGAGTACACGAACGCCACCACGACCCAGCTGTACAACCCGAACACCGGGGCCTGGGACCCTGTGTTGCTGGAGAGGATGGAGATTCCCGTCGACATCCTCCCCGAGGTAGCGCAGCCGGGGGCGACCTTAGGCCGGCTGCGGCCTGAGGTGCAGGGGATGCTGGGCCTGCGGTCGGACCCTTGCGCCTCCGAGATCTCCGTGATCGCGCCCGCCTGCCACGACACCGGCTCAGCGGTGGCTGCGGTTCCGGCTGAGGGATCGGACTTCGCCTGGATTAGCTCGGGCACCTGGTCGGTCATGGGCGCTGAGGTGCCCCAGCCGGTAATCACCGAGCAGAGTCTCCAGTACAACTTCACCAACGAGGGAGGGGTCTGTGACACCGTCCGCTTCTCCAGGAACGTCATGGGGCTGTGGTTGGTGCAGGAGTGTCGGCGCACGTGGGCCCGCCAGGGCGAGGCATACACATACGACGAGCTGACCGAGATGGCCGCCCAAGCTGAAGGTTTCCTGGCCGTAGTCGATCCTGACGACGACGAGTTTTTCAAGCCTGGGGACATGCCGGCTCGCATCCGCCAGTTCTGTTGGGACACCGGGCAGCCGGTGCCGGAGACGAAGGGTCAGGTCGTCCGATGCGCGTTGGAGGGGATTGCTCTGAAGTACCGCTGGGTGCTGGAGCGGACCGAGGAGATGCTGGAGAAACGCCTGGAGCCGATTCACATCGTCGGCGGCGGGACCCAGAATGAGCTGCTGTCCCAGTTCGCGGCCAACGCGACTGGACGTCGGGTCATCACAGGGCCCGTTGAGGCAACCGCGGCGGGCAACGTGTTGATGCAGATGATGGCTGCCGAGGAGGTGGCCTCGTTGGCCGAGGGGCGTGAAGTGATGCGGCGCTCGTTCCCTTCGCTCTCCTACGAGCCCGAGGATGAGGTGATGTGGGATGAGGCCTATGCTCGCTTGCTGGACATCATGGAGCAAGGGGTTCGGTGAGCCGTCTTCACCTGGTACGCCACGCCGAGAACCGGGCCAATACGCTTCAGGTGTTCTCGTGCAGGCACGTGGACTACTCGCTGACCGCAAGGGGTATCGTTCAGGCACGGCAGACGGGGCCCTACCTGCAGAAGAGAGGCGTCGACCGGATCTACAGCTCGCCGCTGAAGCGAGCAGTGGAGACGGCGGAGATTATCGCGGACCAGGTGGATCTGACGGTAGACGTCGTCGAGAGCCTCACTGAGGTTGACGTCGGCCGTCTGGAGGGGCAGCCCATCGACGAGCAGAGCAGGGCGTTCTACTACGCCATCCTGGAGGACTGGCTCGCCGGGGAGACCGAGGCCACCTTTCCGGACGGGGAGGGTTATGCTTCTTTCTATCAGAGGGCAGAACGGGCTCTAGAGCGGATGATATCCGAAGAATCGGGAGATCGAGTGGTCGTAGTTGGCCACTCAGGATTCTTCAAGGCTGCGTCAAAGCTGCTCTGCCCTGGGCTGGATCCACACTGGGTGGTAGAGTCCCCCTATCCTAACTGTGCCGTCAGCGAGATCGAGGCGGCGTTGAGGGAGGGACGATTGGTGGGACACCTGCTGAGCTGGGGGTGCGATGGGCATCTGAGCGGTATGGCCGAGACTAGAGACGATTGAGGAGGAACGTCCATGGAAGGATACATAGACTATCAGCGAAGGGAGTACTGTAATGATATCCAGTGTCCAGTGCAGTTGCGGTTGAACGCGCTTGATCCGGATTCCGAGGAGTACCAGCGAGTTCGGCAGGCGTGTCTCACCGACTGCCTACATACAACCTATGAGTTTCATCATTGGCTGATTGAACACGGATATCTGCTGGTCAGGCCGGAGGAGTAGACTCCTCCCAGGATCGACGTGGACGCGAACGAACTTCGCGGTAAAACATTGAAAGAGAAGGGAGGTCTGAGAATGGATTGGGGAAAGAAGAATCGTTTGTCGCGGCTCATGCCTGGCGGCCGTGCGCAGTGGCTGCCCATCGACCATGGATACTTCCTGGGGCCGACCCGCAAGCTGGAGAAGCCAGGCCAGACGATCGCGCCGCTTCTCCCATATTCTGACGGGCTGTTTGTGACCAGGGGCGTGCTCCGGTCGGCGGTGGAGCCGGTGAATAGCCTGCCGATCATTCTGAGGATATCCGGCGGCACAAGCATCATCGCTGGGGACCTGGCGAACGAGGCGCTGACGACGTCGATTGACGACATCATCCGCCTGAACGTCTCCGCCGTGGGCGTGTCGGTCTTCATCGGCAGCGGCTATCAGCACCAGACGATCCTCAACCTGGCAAATGCGGTCAACATGTGTGAGCCGTACGGAATACCGGTGATGGCCGTCACCGCCGTGGGGAAGGAGTTGGAGAAGCGAGACGCGCGATACTTGGCGCTGTGCTGCCGTATCTGTGCTGAGATAGGCGCTGACGTGGTCAAGACCTACTGGTGTGAGGACTTCGAGCAGGTGGTGGAGGGCTGTCCCGTACCGGTGGTGATGGCCGGCGGGCCGAAGACCGAGACGACCCGGGAGGTGTACGAGTTCGTTCACGACGGGATGGAGCGGGGGGCGGCGGGCGTCAACCTGGGCCGTAACGTGTGGCAGAGTGAGCATCCCGTGGCCGTGGCAAAGGGCTTGCGCGCGATTGTGCATGAAGATGCGAGCGTGGAAGAGGCGGTGGAGGTCTTTGAGAGCTCCAAGGGCGGCGACTAGCGCGCTTCTCACCAGTGGGGGGGAGGCAGCCCGCTCATCTGGGGGGGGCTGCTAGGCCCCGGAGGGTGCCAATGGAACAGGATTGGAATCGTCAGGAAGCAGCGGAAGATAGAGATGCCATAGGGCAGCTTGCGCAGGCATCACGACTGCTGCAGCAGGAAAGGCGCCTGGTTCTGCCAGGCACCGGCCTGTCCGTTAAGGTGAAGAGGCCGGACCTGTTTGGGGAGCAAGAGGAGATCCTGTACGTGCATAGGGTCGATCGGTGGGCCGGAGAAGCCGAGCCGGAGGACGTCCTCGGGGTCCAGTTGGAACCGATCGCGCGTCTCACGACGCTCGATCACCTCTCAGAGGGCGAGCTGGTTGACTACATCGAGAGGAACGCGCCAGGAGCGTCGACGACCGCGCTCTACCGCGAAGCGGTCTTGCACGCCGCTCTACCGTATCCGTGCGTCGTCCACATCTATCCCGACGCGGTGCTGGCGATGGGCAGCACGCCGCAGGGGATGGAGCGTCTCACGCAGGTGTACGGAGACTCAGCAGTGGTCCTTCCCTATGCTGAGGAGGGCCTGCCGCTGGCGAAGTTGTGCGCGGAAGCCCTCTCCAGCGCGGAGAAGCGGCCGCAGGGGCTGGTGCTCATGCAGCAGGGGGTCCTGGGACTCGCTACTACCTTGGGGGACGCGACCGAGCGCGCCCTTGAGCTGGCCGGTCGTGCGGAAGAGAAGTACGTCGCTGACACTGAGGTCAGCGGAGGTCTGACATCGGCTGCAGAAGCGGGCAAGGGGGTACCGTGTGACGAGCTACCGGGCTTGCGCAGGCGGATCTCGGATCGATGTGGTTGCCCGATCATCCTGACCGCACAGACCGATCCTGAGTGGGTGGCCTTTGCGCTACGCGGGGGTGTGCCGTGGCGGCAAGCCCCTATCTCAGAAGCTGCCGCCGGCCTCAAGTGGAACCTGCTGCGCCGCGATCTCGGATCCGCCAGCGTCGGCCCTCGGTCGGAGATTGAGCCGATCCCAGCGGTGGGGGCCATCCTGGATCCGGAATGGGGCATGTGCTCCTTCGGCAGAACGGCGGAGGAGGCTCAGGCCGTTGCGGAGGTTTACAGGCACGGTCGGGATATCATCCTGGGGGCGGAGGCCTTGGGAGGGTATCGGCCCCTCCGGACGAGCGGCCAGGGTTCCACGGTGGATGTCGATAGGCAGCCGAACCCGTCGGGCGCCGAGGGCGAGCCGGGGAAGTTCACGGGGGAGATCGCTTTGGTGACCGGCGCTGCCTCTGGCATCGGCCGAGCGTGTGTGGACGCCTTTCTGGCCCGCGGAGCCGCTGTGGTGGGGCTTGACATCAATCCCGACGTGGTCGGAATGCTCGATCGAGACGATTTTCTGGGCCTGGAGTGCGACGTCACGGACGAAGCGCGCGTCTGCGAGGCGTTGGAGGCCACCGTCAGGACGTTTGGGGGGCTCGACATGCTGGTTCCGAACGCTGGCGTGTTCCCTCCGGGGCGTCGGATCGACGCTCTGTCTGGTGACGAGTGGGATCGAGTGATGGCGGTGAACCTAGACGCGAACCTCGCGCTAATGCGTGAAGCCTACCCTTTGCTGAAGGCCTCGCCGAAGGGCGGACGCGTGGTGATCATGGGCTCCAGAAACGTCCCGGCGCCGGGTCCAGGTGCGGTTGCCTACTCTGTATCGAAGGCTGGGCTCGTGCAGATCGGGCGCGTCGCGGCCCTGGAGTGGGGCGGCGACGGCATACGCGTCAACATCATCAATCCTCACGCCGTCTTCGACACGGGCATCTGGACGGACGAGGTGCTTCAGGCGCGCGCTGATCACTACGGGCTGACGGTGGAGGAGTATAAGACGCGAAACGTGCTGGGTGTGGAAGTGACGAGTCGGGACGTGGGGGAGCTCGTGGCGGAGATGTGCGGGCCCCTATTTGACAAGACCACCGGCGCGCAGATACCGATTGACGGTGGCAGTGAGCGGGTGGTCTGACGGCAGTGGACAGCATCGGTGTGGCCAATTACATCCTTTGAGGAGAACAGACATGATAGAGCAGATCTTCGATCCGCAGTTGTTCAACTACGCGTGGGAAAGCGTGATCGCGAACGACGATTACGTGGTGGGCACCTATTACATCAAAGACGTCAAGGAGGACAGCGATTTTATAGACCATCTGTCGCAAGTGAAGCGGTTGGTGTTGGAGGGGTCGACGTCGTCGTGGATCCAGGTGGAGGAGGACACGGCGGACCTGCGGGAGAAGCTGACGAGTAAGCTGGTGGGCTACTACGAGGTGCCGGCGCCAGAGGGGACGAAGCAGGCGGTGATTCAGCTGGCGTTTCCGGTGGGGCACTGGGACGTGGACGTGAACGTGCCGATGTTGCTGCTGAGCATTGCGGGGAACTACACGGCGTTCCCGACGGACATTCGGCTGGTGGACCTGTACATTCCGGAGAAGGTGGCGGAGCAGTTCCAGGGGCCGAAGTTTGGGATCAGTGGCGTGAGGGAGCTGCTGGGGGTAGAGGAGCGACCCCTGCACCTGCACATCATCAAGCCGAAGATGGGGATGACGCCGGAGGAGACGGCGGACCAGGTGTACGAGACGGGTTCCGGCGGAGCGGATCTGTGCAAGGACGACGAGATGCTGAGCGAGCTGTCCTACTGCACGATGGAGGATCGGCTGAGGGCGGTGATGGAGAGTGTGGATCGGTTGGAGCAGGAGAGAGGGCGCAAGATGCTGTACATGCTCAGCATCACGGACGAGGTAGATCGGATCAACGAGAGGGCGCGGTGGGCGGTGGAGAATGGGGCGAACGGCCTGCTGTTGGCGTATTCGGCCGGGCTTTCGGCGCTGCGGGTGCTGGCGGAAGATCCAGCGATTGATGCGCCGATCTTGCTGCACATCTCGCACATGCTGGCGCTACTGCCGCACATCAGCTTCCCGGTGTTGTCGAAGCTGTGTCGGCTGTGTGGGGCGGACATGATGCTGTCGCCGACGATCTGGACGAGCATTCCGGTGGTGTCGGCGGAGGAGTGCTACCGGAACGCGCAGATCATGCAGGCGCCGTTCTATGACATAAAGAAGACGTGGCCGATGCCGGCGGCCGGGATGTACCCGGGGTTGGTGGAGGTGCTGCTGCAGGAGTACGGACCAGACATCATTATTCCAGCTGGAGGAGGGACGCTGGGTCACCCGATGGGGTACAAGGCGGGGGCGATGGCCTGGCAGCAGGCGTTTGAGGCAGCGATCGCGGGTGTGCCGTTGGCTGAAGCCGCCGAGCAGGAGGGGTACGAGGAGTTGCGGGCGGCGCTGGAGAAGTGGGGGCTGAGGAAGCGACCGGTCACGGCGTGGGGATACTACGGGAAGGAGTTCAACCCCAAGTTCGCGGATAAGAATATCTGATAGACCGCTATTGCTACAGCTGACGAGCGGAAGAGGTATGGCTTGGTTATGCGAGCAATTGAAGGCACGTGCGGCGCGAGCTGACCAGGCGATCCGCTCCGTCGAAGGGAACTTAGGAGGCGAGAATTCGGGAGGAACGTAACGTATGGCGTCGAGTGATGAGTTGAGCCTATCCTACAGCGTTGGCGAAGATTGGATCCCTGATGAGGATCAGTTGGCCGACATGTACGGAACGATGACCCTGATACGTCAGTTCGAGGAACGGACGAACGAGCTCTATCTCCAAGGTCGGATCCCGTCCACACTGCACCTGTATATTGGACAGGAGGCGGTAGCCACGGGGATGTGTGCTAACCTCCGTCAGGATGACCATCTCCTCAGTACGCATCGTCCCCATGGGCATGCCATCGCCAAGGGAGTGGCACCACGGAAGATCATGGCGGAGCTGTTTGCCAAGGTCACCGGATGCTGCAGGGCGAAGGGTGGGTCGATGCACGTCGGGGACGTGGACGTGGGGATGTTCCCTGCCATAGCGATTGTGGGAAGCAACGTGCCGATCGCCTCTGGCGTGGGGCTGGCGGCGAAGTTGCAGGGCAAGGACACGGTGACCGCCTGCTTCTTCGGGGATGGGGCGGCGAATACCGGGGCCTGGCACGAGGGGATGAACCTGGCAGCGGTGTGGGATCTGCCGGTGGTCTTCGTCTGTGAGAACAACTTCTATGCGGCCTCGACGCCTTTCTCTGTGGCGTTTGAGATTGAGGACATCGCCCAGAGAGCGGCGGCCTATGGGATGCCTGGGGTCACCGTCGATGGTAACGACGTGCTGGCGGTGTACGAGGCTTGCCGCGAGGCCGTCGAGCGCGCTCGACAGGGGGAGGGCCCCACGCTGGTCGAATGCAAGACGTATCGGCAGTGCGGGCACTCCCGCTCCGACCCTCGAACGTATCGTTCCGACGAGGAGGAGGAGGAATGGAAGCGGAGAGATCCCATCCCTCGTTTCCGGGAGTGGCTCTTGGATCAGAAGGTACTCAGCGCTGAGAGGCTCGACAGGCTAGACCAGGAGGCAGAGGAAATCGTCGAGGAGGCCATCTCCTTTGCCGAATCGAGCCCCCGGCCGGAACGATCTGAACTCTACAGGTACGTTTTTGAGGAGTGAACAGTGGCTGAGATGACAATTGCGCAAGCCTTGCGACAGGCCATTCGCGAGGAGATGATACGCGACGAGCGGGTCTTCTGCATCGGAGAGGATATCGGCATCGAAGGAGGATTCGGTGGCGCCTTTACGGTCACCCTGGGCCTATCGGAGGAGTTTGGACACGACCGCATTCGAGACACGCCGATCTCCGAGATCGCCATCGCCGGGGCCGCCATAGGCGCGGCAATGGCCGGCATGCGTCCCATTGCAGATGTCCAGTACGGCGACTTCCTCTTCTGCGCCATGGAGCAGCTGGCCAATCAGGCCGCGAAGCTGCGCTACATGTCGGGGGG
>CAYMHT010000047.1:0-20032 GCA_964390305.1 uncultured Anaerolineales bacterium | reverse complement strand
CTCATCTCCAGTATGGGAGCAGTCATAGCGCCTCCGGTTCTCAATCTATTGGAGTTATGCAGGAATAGTGATAGCGATCGCTATCACTATTCCCCTATTCTCTCACGATCGCCGATTACGGCAAGTTTTCGAACTCATCGGCGGAGTAGTAGCCGGAGTCGATGAGCGCCTCCTGGACGTTGTCGGCGTCGACGGCGATCACCTCAGAGGGAATCGCCGGTACGTCCTTAGCGCCGTTGTCGAAGCTGCCCTCCGCCGCGGGCTCGTTCCCCTCGAGCAGAGCAATAGCCGCGTTGATGGCGTCCTGCACCAGGTTGCGGACGTCCTTGAGGACGGTCATCGATTGTTTGCCGTCGATGATGTACTGGACGGAGGCCTTCTCGGCGTCCTGACCGGTGATCACGTAGCTGGTCACATCACTGTCGGCCGCGAAGACATCGGCGATAGCGCGAGCCGTGCCATCGTTGGGGGCGAGGATGAAGACGTCACCCTTCTGCTCGGCGGTCGCCACGGTGAGGTTGGACTCGGCCAGGTTCTTGGCCACGTTGAAGTCCCAGTTGGTGGTGACCTGGCCGATGATGTTGGCCTCCTCCTGGCGGGTCAGCTCAGCCTTGTCGGAGAGCGCCACGGCCTCGGCAGAGTTGATGATCTCGAAGGTGCCGTCGGCGAGCTTGGGCTGCAGCACCTGCCAGGCGCCGCGGAAGAAGAGGAAGGCGTTGTTGTCCGAGGCTGCGCCAGCGTAGAGGTAGAGGGGGTTGCCAGTGCCCTCCGCGCGGTCGACCAGGTACTGGGCCTGCTGGGCGCCCACCTGGATGCTGTCGAAGGTGACGTAGTAGTCGACGGCCTCGGTGTCGCGGATCAGGCGATCGTAGGAGATCACCCCCACGCCAGCCTCAGCAGCCGCCGAAGCAGCAGCCGCGGCAGCTGTGCCGTCATGCGGGCAGATGATGAGGACCTTGACGTCCTTGGTGATCAGGGCCTCGACATTCTCCTTCTCTTTGGCGGAGGAGCTCTGACTGAAGAGGATCTCGACGTCGTAGCCGGCCGCATCCAGCGCCTCTCGGAAGCGGGCCTCGTCCTGGATCCAGCGCGGCTCGTCCTTGGTCGGCAGCACGATGCCGACGGCCAGTTCTTCGGCAGGTCCTTCCACCGATTCCCCGGGCTCCGCCGGCTGGGCAGGTCCGCAGGCTGACAGCACGGTCGCAGCCAGGATGAAGATGGTCAGAGTGAGGGTTAGAAGCTTCTTGTTCACAGTGTGCCTCCTTGGCATATTCTACTCTAGGAGCGGGCTAACGAAAACTGAGTTAGGGACAGAATAGCGCGGTGGTTACGCGAGTCGTCCACCTCCTCCGCCCATTCACGGGGCGCCGGTTTTGTTGAAGGCCGTCTTCCTCGCTGGGTTAGTCGCCCTTGCCAGCCGCGGCCGGCAGCAGCGAGATTCGATGTGTATCACAAACGTCACCATGAAACCACAAAGGCAATCACATCTCTACGCTGCTTTCCCCCTCTTTGTCCCAGAGATTACCCTCAAGCGGATAGGGGGATTCCCCCAGTCGCGCGGCACGGCCCGTGTGGGCCAGAAGGGCTGGCATTAGAACGCCCTCGCCCTGCCATCAAGCCGCATTCCGACCCTATACTGGTAGGTCGCCTCAAAGCCGTCATCCGGGAACGAAATCCATGAGAGGAACGACAGACACCCCGTATGCTAGCCGGAGGGCATATTCGTCCTACAACCTTGTGCGAAGGTTCTGCCAGCCGGCACAATCCTGGCGTCCAGACCACAGGCAGAAAGGGTGGTCATGAGCCATCCTCACTGATTTGCCCATTCTCTGCGTCAGCCTGTAGGACAGCGACTCCGAAAGCAGACAAAGCCCCAGCATCATGCTCCATCCCCACGGGCTGGTCTGGACCTCACCCACGGTAGATCGGAGCTCGTGATGAAGAATGCCCTGCTTCGTCAGCGTCTCACCGCGCCCGAGAGCCAGATCTCCCGTCATCAGCTCACTTGGCGCGATCGGACCCTCTTCGTTTCCCTGGCAGGCAAGCTCCCCCCCTGGAAAGAGGCACTGATCATCCTACAGCCTGACGCCGCTTTGCGCTGGCATCGCGAGCTTCCCAGGCGTCACTGGAGGCGCCAATCGAGATCCCGAGCCCAGCACGGCAGACCGCCGCTAACTGATAACGTCATGGCTTTGCTCACGCAGATGGCAAGAGAGAACCCGACCTGGGGCGCGGGGCGTATCCGGGGAGAACTAAGCAAGGTTGGCGTTGAGGTCAGCAAGAGCTCGACCCAGAAGAGGATGGGAGGCGCGCGAAGACATCGGGTTTTGAAACAGACCTGGGCCACGCTCTTCCGTGACCACGCTGGGTAGATTCGGGCTTGTGACTTCCTTCAGGCCTGCGATCTCTTCTTCCGTACCGTGTCTGTGTTGGTGATTATCGAGCTGGGGTCGCGGCGATTGGTGCATTGTGGTTCTGAAAGAACGAGACGTGCATCGGCTGGTCAAGGAGTACAAGGCGACCTTCAACCATGGCCGGCCTCATCAGGGCATCGAGCAGTGCGTACCGTGTCGCCCAGCGCGACTGGAGGCACTGCCCGTCACGGCAACGCTCTCATCGAGGCCGGTGCTCAACGGCTTGCCTCATGACCATTCATGGCTGGCGGTGAGCAGCGCTGAGCAGAATCAGACCTGTTTCTCGACCTACCCGTGATTCGCAGTCCGGATAGCTAGCAGCTCGGCAGAAGGCTCTCCGCGGACCGGGCCGCGTGACCTTGCCTGACGTGGTCAACCGGAGTGGACAGTCCCCCGGATCTGCGAGAACAGGGACGCTTGTGCAAACCCGTTGGCTGATCCCCTACTAGACGCGCCGTTTGATGCTATATTCCGCGCCCTTCGTGGTCAACCGCTGGGGCCGGATGTACTCGGCCGCGACAGCATGTCACGAGACGATGCGTCATCCGGAGCAACCATCTCCAGTGCAGCACGACGTGTACCAGCACACCTACGCTCAGCAGAAGCCCGCTCCACTTGTGGATCTCCAGCCAGATCAGCCGGGAGGCGAAGTATCCCTGGGGCAAGACCACCCACAGCACAAGCGCCGACACGCCGACAGTGGCGGCCAGAAGGCCCAGAACCATGTCGAGCCAGTAGTTCCTCAGAGATCGATCCACGATTCAGAGCCCTCCGCGGCCCAGGCAGATCCAGAACCAGAGCGCGTACTCAGGCGAGACGGTAACCCGCACGTCGGCCGGGATGTGGATGTGGGTCCCGGAGAAGCCGGCGAACTCCCGGGGGCCGCTCTCATAGACAAAGCCACATCCGCTGCGCGCAACATCGTCGTTGATGCGCTGCACCCAGTAGCTATCGACGGGGTCTGCCCCCGCGATGCGCTCGTACCAGGTCAGCGCCAGCTTTGATATCTGACTCTGCTCCGCCAGGCTGACGATGGCGTCCAGCGCAGTCACGACGCCGGGCTGGAGCACGTCGCTGCGCACGTCATGCGCAGTCACCATCACATCGTGGAATGCCATTCCACCAACGGGTGCGCGAATCGTCAGTTCCGGGATGATCACCTGCCCGTCATTTGCTTCAAGCCGCTGCACTTCCCGGTGGAAGCTGTCGTATATGGCGGCGAGCCGGTCGGCGCGCTCGGGTTCGAGACGCACGACCGTGTTGTTCTTGTAGGGATACAGGTCCATTCGGAAGACATTTGGTTCGAACCATCCGGCGGAGTAGTGAGCGCTGTACCACCACCCCTCTTTGCCGTCGACCGCATCGATCACGTGCGTATTCATCGCTGCGTCGAAATGGTAGTCGAGGGCGATCTCGCCCGCCTCAGCCAGATGAACCAGGATGTCAAACAGCGAGAAGTGGCCTGAACGGAAGATGTCCGGCCGAACCGTCTGCACCCGCCCTGCACGGAAGGGAAAGGTGCCCACCCCGCCGATGTGCATCTCTCCCTCACCCGAGGGCAGACGACCGGCGTGAGCCGCCGGCGGTGCCCAGCGTCCCTCCTCGGTGGGCAGGCCATATGTGGGTGCCGCTCCCCGGGCCGTTGATGACTCATCTGCCTCTCCCGCGAGCCGCGCGCATGCAGGGAGCCCGCTCGCTGCACCAAACAGCACGAGGCTCCCGCAAGCCACACCCTTGAGAAGCTCGCGCCGCGATATGGTCTCTTCGCTGTTCCGACTTCTTTCAGATTGTCCCATCATAGCCATGACCTCACTCCGAGAGGGGATCGTTTCCAAGCGGTTGCTGGCCTCTCACCCCTTCAGACGAGGGCAGGGCGACGGTTCTTACCCCGATCTAGGTCTTGCGGAGCACCAGGTCGATCAACCGACCGTCGGACGACCTATCCATCGCGACCGCCGGTGGCTGCCCAACGCGCACGTTGACCTGCGACGGTGCCTGGCTCTCCCCGATTACGGCGAGCATCACCTGGCGCGCGGTGTTGATGACGGCGATGGTCATGGTGACGCTTCCGGAGTCAAGTTCCTCCACGTCGACACGGACAGCACAGCGGTCCTGGCGCAACAGGACCCCGCCCTACGACCCAGTGCTAACGCCATGCTGTGTGCTACAATCTTGCCGTGTAGACTACAGATAGTGGGCTAGGATATGAGCGTTCCCAACCGACTCGCGCAATCTCGGCGTCACGCTGCTAGACCGCGACTGCGGAATTGGACCGAGCCCACATACCTCTCTCCCGTCCTGAACGCTACCCCAGACCTCATCCACCGTAGTGGATACCTGTTACCGGGGATTGCCCTCATTTTCAGTAGCTCGTTGTCCTTGAGCGCCAGATCACATGTCCCCATTGTGCTGAGATCGCGAATGCGGGCTCTAAGGCGCTCACCTGGCGCGATCGGACGATCAGCGCCTTTCTGGCAGGCAGGCTACGCCGGTGGAAGGAGCCTCCCTCTTATTCGACTCAATGGGCAATGTAACCAGCGCGACCGACGGAGCTCGTCTATGCAGGTCACATCTGATCACACGTCTTCCTCAGCCCAATGGCTTCGATTCCCACAAGCCGGCACTGCCTTGACTCCCTGACTGGATACTGCTTGCTCGCAGAGTGAGCGCTACTCCGGCCCAAGCCCGCTGCGGCGGTGTCCTATGCAGCTTGCCACTACGTAGAGAGAGTCGGCCCCGCCTACCATCACCTTATGTGCCCCGACCGGCGCAAAAAAGGCAGCGGGACGTGTTGAGGAAGATGTGCACACAGCGAGACGGGGCCATCACGCTGGTCACAGAGGTGGACGGAGATGTCGTTGGCTTTCTGGTCTATGAGCTCGACCGGGAAGAGGAGACGGGCAAAGTCCTCTTGCTCGCGGTCCATCCCGACCACCAGAACGGCGGCATCGGGATCGAGCTGAACATTCGGGCGCTCGAGAAGATGGGAGCAGCCGGCCTGAAGCTGGCTGGGGTTCGGAACGAGCGGCGATGAAGGTCATGCCCCCGCCAGAAGGTCGTGCGAAGAGGCTGGGTACACCCGCCTGCCGCTGGTCCGATGCTACAAGGACCTGGAGCGGCCCAGGAGGCAGAAGCTCGAGGGTCTAACGCCGTGTCCTGGGCCCAATCAGATCCAGCGCGTGGCCAAGAAAAGCAGAGGACGTTCCATCCTGGAAGGAGTAAGGCTCCGCAAGTCGGACTAGCGGGTTGGAGACAGCGGGGAAGGGCGCGGACAAGTCCGCGCAGGCCGTCGTAGGTAACACAAGCTATCGCAGGCCCGAAGCCTCAAGGGCAAGGAACAGATGGGGTGCTCGATGGCTATGGAGCAGCGGGCACCCAAGTGGACCCAGCTAGGGCTCCTGGACGAGGAGTAGGCCAGCGTGCGCTACGACAGAGGCGCCAGTAGGCGCGCAGACAGATGGGACCTCGCGGTTCTAGCACTCCAGGTCCTCGCTTGGATCTGCTCTGTGGGCCAACCACCGCCGCACCGACGTCGCAAATCGCTCGAAGTCTTCCAGACAATGCAAAGTGTCGTACACTTCGTCCCAATCGACGGCCACATACTCGTGTACGAGCACATTGCGGAAGCCAGCCACGGGAGCCAGGTGCCGAGCGAAGTCCGTCTGCAAGACACCCAACTCGCCCATGCGTAGGATGGCATCGTAGTAGTCGATTGGCTTACGAGCGCCTTCTAAGGAGATGATGCGATGGCTGATGTCGATGCAGCACTGGGCCGAGACCTCAAGGTTGCGCTCGACAATGTCGCGCAGGTAGGGGTCTTCGTCGAAGTCACTCCGCGGCTTGTTGCTGAGCGGCTTCAACCTGGCCAAGCGTTCGCTCAGTTCGTCTAAGCGTCGCTCGATACCGGTGAACTCGGCGGTCATAGTCATCTCCTTGTAGGATGTCACGACGCTGCCTGCGCAGCATGGGCAGGAGATCGCCGTAACGACTCAGCACAGTGGCCTCGTACTCTACCCGCGTCGCCACATCCTGTTCGTATAGCACCTTGCCCTGGGCAACGACGGCGTAGGCCAACTCGATCGAAGCGTGATTCAGGAGCACCACGTCGACCTGGTCCGTCTGAAGCGCATGGGCCAACTCGTGGGCCAGGCGAGCCCGTAGGCGAGGTCCGTCGGCGGCCCTGTCAACTAAGACGGCGACGTCGAAGTCGCTCATGGGGCCGAGCTTGTTCTCGACCCGTGAGCCAAAGAGATAGACCATTCGCACACCCTCGAGGCTCGACAGAATGGTGGACAGTTCGTGCTTCAGTGCCTCTGGTTCCATGCGTTCCAGTGTACCATAGCCCAGATGGATCCGCAACAAGGTCCGGTGTACGGGCCAATGGATCGCTACCAGGACCTTGAGCGCACAAGAGGGAAAGCCGGTCTCCCTCACGCAGAATGCGTGTGGGCAACAATCATCCGGAGGCAGGACCGCGCAGCCGCCTGCGCAGGAATTAGAACCCGAGAAAGACGAGGCACTGGTGAGCCAGCTGGTGCATGCTGCGGCGGGAGGCTTCCGAGTCGGGAAGTACCGAAAGGCCATCCCAATTGGGATGGCCTCAGCGGGCCCGACGGGGGTCGCCTCTGCACGTTCCATCAAGGTGTCGTCCATCCCTGTGGACGATCAGCTGAACAAGTCGCCACAGCCCTGGTACCACCTCGTGGGGCACGAAATGCGGCAGAAGCAGGCGCAGGTCCCGCTCCCACTTACCTTGAAGGGTCTCGTTTGCCTCGTCCCATGACTCGCGTTTCCAGTCCGGTCGTAGAGCGCCAGCCTACGGTCCACCAGCGCTAGATCAAGTTCAACGGTTTGCATCAGGAGCCGCCAGATGTCGTACAGATCGCCTGACTTCCCCCGCCGCGAGGAGTTGACAAGACGACGAGTTGGCACAGAATCAAGGCGGTTCGACCGACACTGTCGACAAGACTGCGGCGCGAAGGAAGTCGAGATATGGGAGACACAACACGGAGCAGCAGTAACCGGTCGGAGATCAGCCGGCCTGGTAGGACCCGGCTATTTCCGGGTGAGCGAGACGAGAATCCTCAAGCCGGCCGAGTTCTGAGCTTTGTCGGATTTGATATGGAAAGAGAAGCAGGCTATTCGCTCATCCTTCCTCCCTCCCTTGAGACCGAAGGGCCCCTAGCCTCCGGCGCCTCGTAAACCTATGACCTCCTGGGCCGGAACCCAGATCCCCGGGCAGAATGGGCGCCCACACCATTGCTGCGTCGGTGGAATGATGCCCAGGGCGAGTTTCACTGGCCTGTCCGCGAAGGAACACCGTCAACTCCGTCGACCTCAAGACGGAAGTGCTGGGCCACAAGCCGACCCGTCAGGGCTGCTGGACACACCAACAAAACTGTGATATAAGGGCCTAATCCCGAGCGCTGCCTGATTCAGCTTCCTGCTACCACCAGACGCCGCCTCACCGCCACCGGCAGCCATCGCCTTTAACCGCCACACTCCGCAATCGAGTGGAGCAGACGACCGTCCCTTCAAAAAAGGAGCCGCCAATGGCAAAGCTGCCACGGTCTGGTGCAGTCTCCCTACGGCAAGCGTGGCCCGGCGCAACGCGGCTTACCCGTCGCGCGGTCCTTGGTCTTGTCGTCGCTCTCATCGCCCTGGTTCCGGGCGCGACGGCTGCGGCACAGCCGATCACTCCACAGGCACTTCTCCGCTCCGCGCTCCAGCACGCTCGCCAGGCTGGCAGCTATCGGGTTGACATCGAGATGCAACAGACGGTGTCTCCCGAGGAGACCGGCCCCGCGGCGATGGGCCTGCCCCAAAGCGAGCCCGCCCACTTCATGGTGTCGGGCCACGTGGGCGGGCCGCAAAAGGCGCGCTTCGCCATCACGCCACGGCGAATCGGACTTGGGCTCCAGGACAGCGCACCAGCGGGTGCTCAGGAAATCCTCATCACCGGGAACGAACTGTACGAGCGCGAGGGCGATCGCTGGGTGCGCAAGGACGAAGTTGCGCCGCTCCCGGGGGTCAACGCCGACGCGCTGTCCCTGCTGGCGGTGGCGCGTGACGTCCGCACGCTCGAGCCAGCGGAGCGGCTGACCGGCCACTACCAGCGGGTGGCGTTCGCCCTCCACAGCAGCGATGTGCTGCGCTATCTGCTGGCGCAGTGGGGGCAGGTAGACCCGCTGGCGCTGGCGCTCGCCGAGGCCCAGGGCCTGCGTTACGAGGGCTCCGGAGAGCTGTGGATTGACGACACGGGGCTGCCAGCACGGATGGTGCTGAACCTGGAGATGAGCCGCCCGGGCGAGGAGGGATACCGCTCAAGCGCGCTCAGTACAGCCGACTATGCGGACTTCGGTGCACAGATGGCGCCGGAGCTGTTCGACCCCACCATCTCGCCGCTTAGCGGGAGCACGACCTCTCCGCTTCCGGGCTCCGGGATGACGGCTGAGCAGCTGTCGCACTGGGTCCTTTTCGTGGTCGCGCTGCTGGGCACGTTGGCGCTGTGCCAGTTGCTGGTGTCGAACCGCTCCAGAACGAAGACCGCGCTCGTAAGCGTACTCCTGGTTATCGCCCTGGCGTCTCCCCATGCGGCGTCCGCTGCCGCCGCCGTAGGCAACACGGCGGGGGAGGAAAGCCAGCCCGCGGCTCCAACCCCCGCGGACAGCGAGGTGGTCCAGATGCTCCGGGAGGCCCGGGCAATCTCGACCCGCCACAGTCACGCGGTCGGTAACCCAGCGTCCAACCCTCTGGTGGACACGGGCGACGAGGACCAGGACGGTCTGCCCAACGGGTACGAGCTGAGGTTGGGCACGAATCCCTTTATCGCCGACACCGACATGGACGGACTGACGGACTACGAGGAAGTGGTTGGCGTCCAGTGCCCTGGGGATCCCGAGATCGAGGCTGTTGAGACAAACCCCCTGCTGCCCGATAGCAACGGCGATGGGCTGCGGGACGGCGACGAGTTCTACGGCGGGCAGTGCCGTAGGCTCGATTATGTGAAGCCCGGGCCTGACAAACCGGGGGGGTACATAGCCTACGGCAAACCGTATGCCTGGAGCGACGACAACGACTTCGACGGCGTGCCGGACGGACTCGACCTGTCCCCCTTCAGCTCGTCCCACGAACTGGGCGGAGGGGGCGACTACTTCGAGACGAACGATGGGGGCACATACTACACCGACAAGGTCTATTACAGTAACCCGGGCAGCAATCTCTCCTTTGAGACCCTCGACTCTGATCCGACAACGGCCGTAGCACCCTACCCATTCTACGTCGAGCTCCAGGTCCGCGCCGACGAACTGATGATGCGTGCGGCATACAAGAAGGCGCTGGAGTGGCCCAAGGACCTCGAGGGCAACATCCGAAACCACGGGGAGGGGGCCGACGCGGCCATCGCCTCCTTCTTCGCCGGAGAGGAGCTGTTTTCCTCCGGTATGCTGGAGGTGGTACCCTACCTACAGGCGACGGTGGCCGAGGAGGACCTGCCCAGTGTCGTCGCGATGCAGCAGTACGGCATCACGGCGACCAAGCAGGTTGCCGACTGCGCGACGGGCTGCACATACGCGATGGTGATCCCCCTCGTGCCGGTGGAGCGCAACGGGCAGGTGTTCGCGCTACAGGCCAAGGCGCTGCACGACTTCGAGGACGGCGACCAGAGCTTCCACCGGAGATGGGATGACGTCCGATTGAAGTGGGCAGTCCGGGGCGACGTCGTGCGGGCCAACGATGAGGGAGAATACAGGCCCAGCCCGACGGGCAATTACGGCCTGATCGTGTACGACACGCCCTACAAGGTGACCGGTCTGTCGTTCTCGCGCCAGGGTGGGACCGATATGTTCGTCGCCGCCGCCATCCCGCCGGGAGGTCCCGAGTCACTGGATGACGGTCCCGTCGCCCTGCTTCGCGGCGGGATGGAGGCTCAGTTCCTCAGCGGCCGGCTGGGCATCAATGACATCGGGGCACGCTTCAACTCGCCAAGCAGCGCGACCATCACCGAGACCTGGGGCATCACGTCCACCTATCACGTCAGGTACGGAGAGCGGTATCAGTACCCGCACCTCGACATCGCGCTCCTCACCACCATGCAGCAGACGACTCGGTCGGTGCTCAACCTGGTCTATCCAGCCCACGACCGCGAGCCAACCCTCATCCTGGCCAGTCAGCAGCGCACGTCCACCATCAACGCCGACGACATCAGCTCGGCCGACCTGGCGGATCTGACCGTCAACGCTTGCCGGAAACCGATGATCACCAGCCGCAGCCTCAAGCTGCAGACCTACCGTTGGGATCCCACGGCCAGCACGTCCCTCTCGGCGGTCAAGGCGGCGAGCGCCACCTCCGGAGACTGGGTGCCGCTCAGCCTCGACGAGGTGCTGCAGAAGGTCACGTCAGACTTTGACGCGGGCTGGTCCGACCTCCAGGACTACTTCGACGAGCACCTCCAGGGGTACACCGGCGGCGACGACGCGTATGAAGAGGCTCTGAACATCCTCAAGATGGCCACCACGGCCTGGCACCTCGGACAGACGGCAATCCAAAAGGTGGGCAACATATCCACCCAGGACTTCGAGAATGCCATCACCGACCCGGACTTGATGGCCACTATCCTCAGCCAGGGCCACATTCTGCCGGACGGGTACGCCCCGGTGGTCTACGTACTGATGGGCGTGATGAAGGCCGGAGGGCCGGTCCAGTGGCTGGAGATCCAGTTCAGCAAGATCGTCGACTTCGTGGACGGGGTCATAGAGAAGGTGGGTGGTTTCGTGGACTCGTCGCCGGGCCTCTCGATGCCCAGCGAGGAGACGCTGCTCTCCTGGACACACACCGCCATCAACATGCTGAACTACCTGGCCGTCATCACCGGCATCGATGCCCTGGCCGACATCGCGCAGATTCTCACCACGCTGGTGGAGATCTACAAGACGGTCAGGGCGCTGATAGATGCCGTCATGACCGTTGTCAATACCGTGCAAGCCGCAGGCTCCGCCGGGCAGGCAGCCGACGAGCTTCTGTCGCTGGCAGTGAAGGAGGCCCAACAGCTGGCCGACACGATGAGCGTCGCCGGGCTGCTGCTGAAGGTCGGCATGATCTGGCTCACCGTGGCCGTCGTGCTGGCGACGAACAGCCTGCCGGATTACGCAGTCTCTACGCTCGTCGGGCGGGCAGTCGCCGAGACAATCATCTGGACGCTTGTCTTCGTCATCGCCACGGTACTGGGTGTGTACGGATGGATTCTGGGGCTCGTCATAGCGCTCATGAGATTCCTCGACGAAATCACTGGCGTGAAGCTGAGCCCCATCTCGCACTTCCTCGACTGGTTCTTCAAGCCTGAGGACACTGAGCTGTCGGAAGTCGTGGGGGAACCTGACATCGGCCCCATCCAATTCGAGCCCATCGACCCCCAGGGTGGGCTGATTGCAGAGGACAAGTTCCAGTTCTCGATCACGTCCACGGTCACCTTCCGGGGCACTTCCGCTGCCCTCGACCAGTCCTATGCCGGCGTTCAGCTGGGCTACGCCGCGGGAGGTGGCAAGATTGCCTTCTGCACACGGGATGCCGGCGATTTCGAGGAGGGCCTGGAGTACTACGACGAGTTCGGCTATCGCATTCAGACCTACCATACGGAGGGGTTGGACTGCCAGTACTACCGGCTGTCGGCGGACTACGACTACTTCCCACATCAGCAGGAGCTCCGCTACGTGTGGAAAGTGGTCCCCAACGGGGCATACAGTCGCGGCCCGAAGGACAAGCACCTGAAGAACTATTACCAGGACGTGCACAAGAAAGCCTGGGCCGACTTCGTCCCCGGCGTGCCCCGCGTGAACACCTGGATCCCGCTGGACGTCGCCATGGCCGCATCCACCGTCAGCTACATCTGCTCTCCCTATCTCGACATCGTCGACCAATGCGAAGAGTTCGACGCCGCCCGAACCTCCCCGCCCCAGATCACGAAGGTCACCCTTGACATCCTGCCCAAGACCTGGGGTGGCTTCTGGGACTGGACCCCGCCGTTCAGCAACGATCCTGAGCGCGACCGGCTCTATGTCCTCAACAGGGATCCCGACGCGGATGGGCTCGAGGGCTACCTCGACCCTGACACGGGGAAGCTGGTTGGTCCGGACGCCCACCTGTGCCTCGCCCCGTCCCACGAGAGCTGGGACACCGATGGCGACGGTCTCTCGGACAAGTTCGAGCGCGACTCGTCGCTCGTCAGCCCGTGCTCCGCCGACGTCGACAGTGACGGTGTGGACGACGGGCTCGAGTTGCTGCTCGGCACCCGGCCCTACGACGCGGACACGGACGACGACGGACTCACGGACGGGCAGGAACTCCCCTACTGGGACATCGACACCCACACGCTGGTTGCGCCCTGGCGGGTCGCGCTGAGCGGGCAGTACCCCGGCCTGCCGGATCCGGCGGCGTTCCCCAACCCGCGCCACGCGAACCTGGACGGGGACCATCGGACCGACAAGCGGGAGAAGGCCTGGCTCACCAGCCCCAACGGGTTCGACCCCATCCCTGACGAGCCGGCCGAGTTGACGATCAACCCGCAGTTGATCCAGGGCGGTGGCACCAAGGTGTCGGTCACGATGGCGCCGTGGCCGAACGACGGGCCCGCGGGGCTCAACCCGGAGTTGACCGTCACGCTGCCGGTGACCTTCTCCAACCTCACCACGAGCGCCGGGCTGTTGCCACCGTCCTACGTGCCGCAGCTCAACGATGGGACGCCACAGCCACCCGTCGGGCCCTACACATATACCTGGCAGTTGCCGCCGATCACGCTCGGCCGGTATCTGACCGCGACGCTCACGGGCGTGCCGTCAATTCCCACAGGCCCGGTCACGGTGACGGCCAGGCTCGTCTACGACCGGTTGGGAACGACCTATGTGGCGACTGACGCCGTGCCCCTGCCCGTGAACCTGGGCGGTCCCACGGTGACCATAGACAGCCCCGACCCCGGCGCTGTCCTCCAGGGTGGTAGTACGACGGTCACGGGCCTGGCCGAGGACCCGGAGTCGGCCTCGGCGGTCTACGTCTGCGCCAAGACGTCGACACCGTGCTCTGCCGGCGACTGGACGCTGGCCTCTGGAGCGAGCCCCTGGTCCTTTGTCTGGCCCCCCCCGGCCGACGACGTCTACTATCTGCAGGCCTACGCCGTTGACGCGCACGGCCTGGCGGGCCCGGCCTCTGCACCCATCAAGGTGACCGTGGACGGCACGCCGCCGTCCAAGGTCGCGTTCGACCTGAGCAGCACGGCCTACCTCTCGACCACGTTCCTGAGCGACACGCTCTCCACGGTGATCCTGAGCGGTCAGATCGGCGACGCCGCTGGTGGGGCGTACGTCTCCGGTGCTGGCAGCGCCGTGCTCCTGATTGACCACGGACCCGGCGATCCGGCCGACGGCATCAAAGTCCAGCCAGTCGACGAGCCGGGCCAGGCGTCCAGCTCCTTCTCCTACGACTGGTCCCTCCCCTACGGAGGCCTGGGCGGGGTGGCGCACGCTGCCGCCGGAACCTACACGGTGACCCTCGGCGCGATGGACGTCGCCGGCAACGCGGGCGCAAGCACCGAGACCCTGCACGTACTCATAGATGACACACCGCCGCTGGTCTACGGGCGGGTGCCACAGGTTGCGGAGGGGGACGTGCTCGCCCTGAGCGGTCGGGCGGACGACACGGCCCTGGTGCAGCCGCGCCTGCCCGACATGCCCTACACGGCAACCATGACCCTGGCGAGCAGCGACGCGCGCTTCCATGCGCAGTCGGAGGCCGCCCGAGTTCTGGTTGTAGGCGACGTGAACGGCGATACCTTCGACGACATCGTCCTGCTCGAGCCCTCATCCGTCTCCCAGCCCTTCCGCGCCGGTCTCTTCTTTGGACGGCCCGGCGGATTCCACCCAGTCCAGGACCTTGCCAGCGCAGACGTCGTGTTCGTGGGCGAGGCAGTAGGCCCCGGCACCCATGCGCCCTCTGCCGCGGGTAACCTGGACGTGAATGGGGATGGCGTAGGTGACCTTCTCCTGGGCGACCCGCACGCCAACTCGGATGCTGGTCGTGCCTACGTGATCCTCGGTCGCCGTGAGGGAGAGGGAGCCTGGGACTCGCCAGTGGCCCTGACCGGCGCTGACTGGCGGTTGGATATGGCCGGAGCGACCGCGTTCGGCGCGTCCGTGTCATCGGCCGGGGATGTGGACGGGGATGGACTCTCCGACGTCCTGGTGGGCGCCGTCCACGACTCCAGGAGGGCTGGCATAGCCTACCTCTACCTGGGCCGCGAGCAGGGCGCACCGCTCGCATCCTCGGTGATGCGCTCGCCGCACTGCTCTACCTGCGTCCCCCCGGCCCCACCGAACTTGGCGGGCCTGGGCGACACCAACGGCGACGGCCTCTCGGACGTCCTCGTCGCATATCCCGGATCGATCGATCTTCCGGGCGCGGTCGCCCTCGTTACCGGCCGACCGCAGCGTGATTGGCCGCCAGGCATGGACCTGCAAACCGACGCCGACGCGTTGTTCCAGGCAGCTGGCGCGCTCCAGACCGTCTCGCCCGTCGGCGACGTAGATGGCGACGGCCTGCGCGACATGCTGATCGGCGACCCCTCGCCCATGGACTCGCGGGTGTTCATCGTACTGGGCCGCAGAGGAGACGCCTGGGCCGCTCCGCCCGCGGCGGTCGATCTGGTGACGCGTGCCGACGCTTCCTATCTGGACAGCAACCCCCTGGGCATTCCCGGGCGCCTGGGCGCCGGCCTGGCCCCGATGGGGGACCTGGACGGGGACGGCCGTTTCGACTTTGCCTTCGGGAACCCGGGGGTTGGCGGCGGGCCCAACCGGACCGCCATCGTGCAGGCAGGCCTCATGACACAGACCCTCGACCTGCCCGTAGCGGCCGCCGATTTCCTGATCTCTGGCTCGCCCAACACGCAGCTCTCGGGAGAGGTCCTCTCCAGCGGCGACGTCAATGGGGATGGTGTGCGCGACCTGCTGATCGGTGCCCCCGGCGAACACGACGCATACCTCCTTCTGGGAGATTTCGAACCGGGCGACGTCGCGGGCATCCGGAAGGTGGAGGTTGGCGTGTACGGGCCGGTGGACGATCCCACGCTGCCGATTACCGACACGCTGCCATCCGACTGGCACGTGGCCGAGCTGTCCTCCCCGGGAGGCGCTGTGACGCCGTGGCGCGGTACCGTGGGGCTGGCCGGCGACGGCGAGTACCGCGTCTACGGCCGGGCAGTCGACCGGGCCGGCAACATGTGGGTGCCGCAGAGCTGGTACCTGGGCAACGTCTGGGTGAATACGCCACCGACAGCCCTCACCAGCTCGTACGCGACCCTCGATGAGCCGGAGCTCACTTTGCAGACCAACCTGAGCCTATCGGGCATTGCCTCGAGCGACCACCCGGTGCAGTCCCTGCGGGTGTACAACGGCTACTCATGGTACCGCCTGATGCCGACGACGGAGCCGTGGTCGCACAGCTCGGTCATCCCGCGCGCGGACTTGCGCACCCTCACCTTCCGTTCCGTGGCCCGGGACGCCTTTGGGAATACGCTGCACGCGTCGCGAAGCCTGGTGACGGACACCCTGGCCCTGGGGCCGGAGCTCTCGGCCAACCTGCCCGCAAATCAATGGCACACGAACGCCACGCCCATCCTGCACGTAACGTGGCCCGCGATCCCCGACCTGAGCGGCATCGTCTCGACGTGGGCGGCCATCGACACCATCACCGATACCGTGCCGTCCGATCAGCCGCCCTCCAACAACATCACGCTGGACCTCGATCAGCCCGGCACCTACTACGCCCACGTGGCGGTGCGCGATGGGGCGGGCAACTCGCGCCTCAGCCACATCGGGCCCTTCCTCGTCAATCGGACCGAGACGCCTTCCGTCATTCTCCCAGACGGCCGACTCGACGTGGCCGGCGGGGAGTATCCCACCGGAACCCGCCTCAACTACGACCCCTACGCCGCCGTCAAGCCGGCTGAGTTCCTCGGCACGTGGGACGCCCAGAAACTCTACCTGGGCCTGCGGGGCAACCCCTGGGGGGAGAACGAGCGCCTGTCGATCTACCTCGACACCGGACCCGGCGGCCTGTCCAGTTCAATGGCCGTGTTCGGTACGACGCACACCTTGCCGTTTGCGGCAGACGCCGCCCTGCTGCTCGGCGCCGACATCCTGTCGGCCAGCGGGACTTACACGCTCTTCCAGGCAGACGAGGGGGCGTGGGCACCTATGGATGCGTCAGACAGCCTCGCGATCACCGGCTCTGACACCGAGATCGTCCTGGCGCGGCACGAGATTGGCGCCGAGGCCCTCGACACACCTGTGAAGATCCTGACCTTCGCGGAGGACCCCGGGGGAGTGTGGGCCGTCCTGCCGGCGAGCGGGCGGCCCACCAGGACGGCGACCATCGGGGGCAGCGCTGTCTTCTCCAGCGCCCTGGACTGGACAGCACTGAACCTTGGGGTCCGGCCGAATGAGGGACAGGATCAGGTGATCGCTCCGGTGGTGCAGATCGATCCCGGACCCGACACGGCGCTGTTTAGCAACGAGATGACGGTGATGACGGTCACGGTCAGCAACCCGGACATCGGGCCCTACGTGAACGTGCCGATGACCGTCACGGTGGGCCCGACCCAGCCGGTGCAGATGATGGGGCTTTTTGGCGCTCCCGTTGGGGCCGATTGCATCTCGTGCCCGGTCGGTGGGCGCCAATGGGTGCTGGCTGTGGACGTCGATGCCTACGGCCCAAAGGAGGTCACGCTAACTCCGGGGACGCTCTCGGTCACACCCACCGGCGTCTTCTCGCTGCCGGTCACAGCCGCCCTGGCCAACAGCGGGCTGCCCGGAGACCCCCAGCCGCCGGCCAGGGCGCAGTACGCGCTGGACCGAAGCGTCGCCTCCGTGAGCTTCGTGTCGTCAAGCCCGCTGGGGTACGTCAAGCCCGGGACGCACAGCCTGGGCTTCGCTACAGGGCCCAGCAAGTTCCTGGGGTGTTACCAGGACGTGGAGGCCGACGTGGGGTACGGCTATAGCACCGCCTGTAAGCTGGGCGACTGCTTCGCCATCACCGGCACGCTGCCGTCTTCTTCGTCCACGGTGTGGAAGCTCCGGGTCCGCAGCGAGAACAGCCTGGTCTCGGAAGAGGTCACGAAGACGCTGGTGACGGACGAATCGGTCCCGAACGTCCAGATCACGCCGGTTGAAGTGTTGAGCGGCAACTATGTCCGTCTCGCGGGCACGGTCCAGGACGCGTTCCCTGTTGCGCAGCAGGCGGTAAAGGTGGAAATCAGCACCAACGGCGGCAGGTTCTTCCCCGCCTTTGTGTCGCGGGCAATTGCGTCACGGTCGCTGGGCAGGGCAGCAAGCGCCTCTGAGACCAAATGGTCATTCCCGCTCCAGCTCACGAACCAGGATGGAGAGCAGATCGAGGTCGTGGCCCGAGCGATCGATCAGGCCGGGAACGTCGGCCCGGAGACCGAACCGATGACGGTCTGGCTGGACACCGTCGGACCAGCCATCACGGTGGAGCAGCCGTCGCCCGTGATGCACGGGACGGTGAGCGACGGTTCCGGAGTGGCGTCCGTCGAGGTCAGCCTCGATGGCGGCGCCAGTTACCTGGCAGCGGCCCTATCGGCGGGCGCTTGGAGTTTCCAGGCGTCGCAAGGGTCTCCGCTGGGTTTGGCCATCGTACGCGCAACCGATCGCTGGGGCAACCGCACGCACGAGGCAGTCGTGCTGTCGGTGCACGCAGTCTACCTGCCGCTCGCGCTTCGGCAGAACTGACACACCCACCTGGATGCTGGCAAAGAGAAGCCGGACCTCCTCTGTCTTACGAGACAAAGGGGGTCTGGTCAACCTCATCGGCTTCCTCGCTCCTCACTACCCTCCGCAGATACAGGACCGCACACGATTCAGCGGCTATGCGTGACCAGGTAGACCAAGGGGCTCACGATGAATGTATTTTGAAGCGGCAGGCCCAACTGGCCACAGTGTATGGGACGTGGCTGAGAACAGACGTCCTTGTGGGATGGCGTCGCAAAAACACCATTGCGAAATCCGCGCTGTAAGGCGGAATCAACCCCGTCAGACTGTACTGAAGATGGACATCGGCACCAACCGATGGCGTTGGATGGTTCATACGTACTCCTTTGGGTGATGAGCTTGAACGAAGTCAGCCAGAGAGGTGGTGGATATCCCAGGGAACTGAGCAGAGCAGCAACCTCGTGTATCAGAACTCTGGCGGCAGCCCTAATCCCGCACGGGAACAGTCTGCGAGTTTGAAGTGCCGCTCGGCGTGGGCAACAATCTTCTGCTCTGAAGTTACCTCACGGTGCACCAAGGAGGCCAAGAACTGCTCACCTGACCGGCTCTGAGTGCCTGGTCATTATCCCTGGGATGCCGCACCATGACAATACCACAGCTATGCCAGTGCGTCGGTCCGATGCGTGAAGCCCTAACGCTGCTGATCTGGCCCGGGACGATATGCCCGTGGCAACTCCATGAACGTCTCTGGTTGCCCCGCCTCCTCAAGCAGGTCCAGGGCAGCGAGAACGGCCGCCCGTTGTCTCTCGCGATCGCCGGGTGGCCCCAAGGTTCTTCCCATCAGATGAGGTGTGATCAATACGCGAGGGAGGGCCATCGCCTCCAGGCGCGGGCGGAGGGCCCGGATGCCGGCGATCACCGTGGCGATGCCGCCCTCCTCCAGCAATCTGGCCAGGTGTCCCACGGACACTTGACATACGGGTCAAACCGGCACCAGCAGGGCTGCGTCCACGTCCTGCTCCTGGAGGAGGCGGACCCACTCCGGCCCCGACTGTCTCAGCAGCCGCCTCTGTGAGCAGGCCCCCACGAAGGCGTACGCCTCCGGCGCCAACTCGCCAATGATTCCCTCTTCCTCTAGATCCAGAAGGATTTCGTGCGGCAACACCACGTTCGGATCGATCCGGGCTCCGCGGACGTCATAGCCGCCGTGCCGGGCTGTCAGTTTCTCCTTTGGCGCGCCAACCGGAATCCGCGAAAGCTTCGGTTCCGATCTGATGTACTGGAGTATTCTCTCTGCTGCCTCGGCCTGGGTCATGTTCTTGACCCCGAACGGTTGCGGATCCTCGCCTTCGACGAAATGACCACTGGAGGAAGCGAGGACCAAACGGGACTGCGACACGGGCTTACCCAGGGGCGTGAATGGGGCTTCCGCGTAGGCCCACTTCCCCTGACCGGCATAGGCGCGGATCTGCCAGTCATAGACATGGTCGACGATTCGGTCGAACCGACCGTCGTCGAACGCGTCACCCAGTTTCCACAGCAACTCCTGAAAAAACCTGCCTGCCTCTTGATCCGACAGACCCGCGAGAAACTTAAAGTTGAGGTCGGTGCGTGAACCGTATGCAAAGGAGTTCTTGAACGTCTCGAAAGACTCTTGCTTGGCGTCATCAGACATGATGAACGGTGCCCTTTCCGTGGACGACACGATCGGCGTACAGAACGACTCCGGACTTGCTGACTATGGTCTAGCCTTCGGGGCAGCACTGCTGATGCCAGGTCCGTCCGTCGCCGGCCAGGAGTCGATCCGCCTCGGACGGGCCCCAGGTGCCGGACTCGTAGAATGCC
>CAYMHT010000046.1:0-20565 GCA_964390305.1 uncultured Anaerolineales bacterium | reverse complement strand
GCTCGATCACGCGGGACCAGGCCTTCCGTCGGGTCCGCACCCGCTCCAGCATCTGGAGCTCGCCCTCCTTGAGAGTGAGGATGGGCTTGATGCTCAATAGCCCAGCCATCCCCGCGGTCAGGTGGCCCACGCGTCCGCTCATGGCCAGATATTTGAGCGTCGAGAGGGCGGCGTAGAGCGAGGTGCGTCTCCCGACGTCCATGGCGCGCTCGATGATCTCGTCTTTGGACGCCCCCTCCCGGGCTGCCTCGGCCGCCTCGGTGGCCATGAAGCCCTGGCCCATGGAGATGCTCTGGGTGTCGACGACCGTGACGTCGCGCTCCAGGAGCAGGTCCCGGGCCGTGCGGGCGGCGTCGTAGGTGCCGCTGACCTGGCTGCTGACGCAGAAGCAGATCACCTGGTCCGCCCCCTCATCGAAGGCACCCTGGAAGGCCTCCAGGAAGTCGCCGGGTGCCGGCGCCGAGGTGGTGGGCAGCTCTCCCTCGCGGTCCACCCGCTCGAAGAGGGAGGCGTCGTCGACGTCCACGCCGGTCATGAGCGTCTCGTCGCCGAAGTGGACGGCGATGGGTACCTGACGGATGTGATGGCGAGCGGCGACATCGGCGGGCAGGCTGGCGTCGGTATCGGTGACAATGGCGATCGATGGCATCTACTCCTCCATAAGCTGTAGCCCGGCGGCGGCGGGCTCGACGTCGAAGAGCGTCTCATCCTCCAGTGCGACGGCTGTGGGGCGGCGTCATTTGTCGACCACAACGCAGGTGGAGAAGTCGCTGAGGCATCCGGCCTGGGCCTGGAGGCCGTGGGATGCGACCAACGCACGGATTTGCTCCTCGGTCAGGAAATGGCTGCGCATCAGGGCCAGCTTCTCGAATAGGGCGATGACCTTTACGGGAAAGCGGTTGATGTCCGGCTCCTCGATGACGAGCCGACCGCCCGGCTCGAGGACGCGCAGCAGCTCCCCGACGGCGCCGTGGTGGTCGTCGAAGTGGTGGAGCGCGTCGACGGCAAAGACGCGGTCGAAGCTGGCGTCCGGGAAGGGGAGCCGCTCGACGTAGGACTGGACCGGGAGCAGGGCTCCCTTGGCCTGTGCCTGCCGGAGCATCGGTCGCGACAGGTCGTTGATTACCAGGATGCCGACCATAGGGAGCAGCCGGGATGAGACGCGCCCGGTGCCGCCGCCGGCCTCGAGCACGCGCCCCCTGGTGGGGAGCCGCAGCAACTCCTGGAGCCGGGCGGAATCCGCCGGGGGGATGACAATGTCGTAGATGGGGGCCAAGAAGTCGAAATGGTCGAGCATGGTCTTTCCCTGGGTCAGGGTTCAGGTTTCGGGAGTGCGGCGGGACCGATGGCTGGTCAATCCACGTCTACACCCAGCAGGGAACGAATGACGAAGCCGATGAAGAAGCTGAACAGGGCCACGCCGAAGCTCAACCCCGTCATCTCTAGGAAGCGGCGCCTGAATGGCTCGTCCTGGGCGACGGAAACGTAGTAGTTGAAGAAAGCGATGATCCCCACGGCGACGGCCAGCGTACAGGCGAGGCAGACGTAGTAGTTGTCCAGGAGGAGGTAGGGAAGGATGAGCAGGATCACGGTCACGATGTAAGCCCCACCGGTGTAGACCGACGCTCGGACCGGGTGCTTGGCCGTCTCCTCCGTCCTCGTGGAGAGGTACTCGGAGGCGCCCATGGAGAGGGCAGCGGCGATGCCGGTGATGGATCCGCTGAGGGCGATCAGATTCGTATCCTGGAGGGCCAGCGTGAGACCCGCCAGAACCCCGGTCAGCTCCACCAGCGCGTCGTTCAGGCCGAGCACGATCGAGCCCGTGTACTGAAGCCGCTCCTCATCGAGCATGTCGAGGAGGGCGTCTTCGTGCTCGTTCTCCTCCCGGGCGATGCGGGCGGCTTCCTCAATCTCAGGCTGGATCTCCGCGTAGTTCTCCTGGGCCCCCTCCTCACCGCGCTCCATCAGCCTGACGCCGAAGGTGAACCCGAAGAGGCGGCTGATGACGTAATACCTCCAGATCTTCCAGCGGTCGGGCTCGACGTCCTCCTGGGTGTAGGCGCGCCAATCGTGGTAGTGGCTCAGCTCGTCCTCGGCAATCTCCTTCAGGACGCGACGGTTCTCCGGGGAGTCGACGGCCTGGGCGAGCCTCTCGTAGATGTGGTGTTCGGTGATCTCGTTCCTCTGATAGGTGAGGAGCTTTTCTCTGAGCGCTGGGCTGAGGCTGACTGCGTGAGTATCGTTCATTCCTCGCCTTCCTCGTCTTCCTTCACCAGATCCAACGCGATGGAGTTGATGCAGTAGCGCTTGTGGGTGGGCGGGGGGCCGTCGTCGAAGACGTGGCCCAGGTGAGAGCCACAGGCAGCACAGCGGACCTCGGTTCTCTCCATGCCCAGCTGGTGGTCGGCCTGGTACTCGACGCTCCCCTCGTCGACCGGAGCCCAGAAGCTGGGCCAGCCGCTGCCAGACTTGAACTTGGTCTCGGAGTCGAAGAGCGGGTTGCCGCAGGCGGCGCAGCGGTAGATCCCGTCCTCGTCGACGTCGTAGTACTCGCCCGAGAAAGCCCTCTCGGTGCCGCCCTTCCGTAGAACGCGGTACTGCTCTCGCGTGAGCTCCTCTTTCCACTCCTGGTCGGTCTTGTCGACTTTCTTCACAGCGATCCTCCTGAGTGTGCGATGCGAATGGTGAGAGGCGGTGTAGACGGGATTATAGCGCAAGGCGGGGAGTACGGCAATGAGGCCGGAAAGCAGAACGTGAAGGGCGAGACGTGAAGCCGACAACGTGACCGGCGCTTCACGCGTCACGCTTCACCGCCTGGGTGAACCAGCAGTACTCACCCTGCATCTCAGCGTCGTGGCGCAGATCCGGCGCCAGCAGATGCTCCTGGTCGACGGGGATGACGGCGCCCGTGTTCGCGCGTCCCTCCCTGGCGACCATCGAACGCGCCGCCCTGACGGCACGGCGCTGCTCCTCGGCTGGGACGGAGATGAGCCCCTCGATCCACAGGCCCCGGTAGGTGAGAGTGTCCACGGGTAGGAGGGAGACGGGGGTGGGGCGCGAGCCCGCACCGTCGCCGAGCGCTGGCGACCACAGGAAGAGCCTGTGCACGTGCCCGTCCGTCGTGAAGCCTGCCCTCTCAAAGACCCTCTGGCTGGCCAGGTTCTCGACCCGGACTAACGCCCGGCTGAGCGAGACGCCGTGCTGCTGGCCTGCCTCGGATACGTGTCTGATCAGGCGCGTCCCCAGCCCCTGGCGCTGGTTGGAGCGCCGGACGCCGAGCAGATCGATCTCCCAACGCCCGGTGTCGGGGGCGACGGTGAGGAGTGCGGAGGCAAAACCCACAACCTCTCCGTCCTGAGTGGCGACCCAGAGCGCGCACGTGTCATCCTCGATGTGCGCTCTGCAGACGTCGGGCAGGATCTCCTGTTTCCAGACCTCGCGAACGACCGTTGCTATGCCCTCGATGTCGGCGCCCGTGGCTCTACGGAGAGAGATCATCCTGAAGGTGTGCCCTGCCCATGATATCCTGATGGCGTTGTATGGCTCCGCTCACCTCAGACCTGGTCCGCCATCTCGATGACGCCGTCGTCGGCGACGGGGTAGGCGCGGCCGCAGCCGGTGCAGTGGAAGACGTTTGCCCCGCGCTCCAGATGGTTCTCGCAGGCGGGACAGCGGAGGATCTCCTCCAGCGGATGGATGCCGCCGCCCCTGGGCTCACCCGCCTTGACGGCCCAGACCAGGTTGTAGTCGACCTGCCAGCGCTTCGTCTTGATCTGCTCGAGGGGGAGCTCCCGCAAGATCGCCTCGAAGGTGTCGGGAGCGAAGGCCCGACCAGGAAGGAACTTCGCATCGGGGCCGACCCGGTTGGTGAGCAGGAGCACGCCGCCGGGACGGAGAACGCGCACCAGCTCCTCCAGCACCTGCTGAGGGTCGGGCATGAACTCCAGGGACTCCAGGCACGTGACGGCGTCGAAGGCGTTGTCTTGGAAAGGGAGACCGCTGGCGCCCTGCCAGATGAACGTCACCCGATCGGCGAACTGGGCTGTGCGACGGACGGCCTGGCGCAGCATGCCCCGCGAGAGGTCGAGGCCGATGACCAGACCCTGGAAGGGGGGCTGCCGCAGGACGGCCCGGGGGAGCCGGCCGGTTCCGGTCGCCACGTCCAGCACCAGGGGCGCCGGAATCTGCTCCAGCGAGCGAGCGAGCGGAAGGCCCAGGAACCACTGCTCCTCGCTGGGGATGAACCGCTTGATGCGCTCGTAGGCGCGGGCGGACCAGTCGTACATCAGGGCGACGATGCGCGGTCCTAGATACGCTCCCTCCGCGATGATCAACTGCCAGTAGAGGAGCGCGCCGAGCAGCACGAGACCGAGGAGTGTGAATATGATGGCGAGGGGCGACATGGCCTAGCCTAGATGGCGAGTGCGGCGACCAGCATGGCTGCCATGATCCAGGGGCGCGCCCGGCGGACGTACCAGTCGGGCTCGTACCCCCGTCCGATCCAGGGGCGGTAGGAGAGCTGAGAGACCAGGAGCAGGAAGAGCCCCCCGGCTGCCACAGGACGGCGAAGGACGACGAGGGCTGCGCCCGCCAGCAGCTGGCTCCCGACGGTCAGCGCCCGTCCCCAGGCAGAGCTGACGCGCCAGGCCTTTCCCCAGGCGAGGGCGAACAGCACCGCCAGAGCGGCCGAAGGGAGCGTGATCGGTGCGAAGGTGAGATGGCCGGCCAGCCAGGGCAGGGCCATAGCGATCGTGGCATCCCACCCAGGCGGCACGACCCCCCGGCCCTTTTCCCAGATGACGCCAAGCTCCATCGCGGCGAGCGCAGCCACGCTGAGCAGGAGCAACTCCGTTCCCAGGAGGGCGCCCAGCAGCGCCGTCGTGGGTAGGGCGATCAAGATGGTCAACACGGCCGCCCCGCAGTTGGGCCACAGGACCTCGCTCCACCAGGCGCGGAGCCTTCCGATGAAGTGACTGAGCCTACCTCCGGGTGCGTGGGGGAGGGTGTACGGGAGCGTAGCAGTGGGTCTGTTCTGGTTCCACTCTCGCCAGCGACGGTGGGGGGTGGCCCAGTCGGTGGTCACCAGCGCAGCCCACGCCGACCCCCAGCCACCGTCCACGAGGAGGACGAGGAGCGCGAGTCGCAGCCAATCTGGGCCCTGCCGCGTGAAGCCACGGGAGGCGACGACGCCGCAGAGCACGGCCCAGGCCGGGGCGACCCATGTGACCACGTCAGTGGCGCGGGCCCGAAGCCTCAGCAGCCCGCCGGTGGGCAGCGGGGTCGACTCGGGTTGGAGCTCTTCTTCCATAGGCGGGAGGGATTATACCATAGGTTCCACCCGGCTAACAGAGATCGGGAACAGACCCGAGTGCATACGGGCATCGGCATGAACTCAGCTGTGATCTCGGGTTAGGCGATGACCTGTGATCCGGGGGAGGGGACAGGAGACTGAACGGTTCCATGAGAGATTCCTCCGCTCACTCCCTTATCATCAGGGTGTAGATCCCGTGCAACTTCGTGTCCACGGTATTGGGCGAATAGGACGCCAAGCCCTTCCGGTCGGAATGACGGGGACGACGAGGTTCTCGGCTGTCCTCTGTTCCGGTCGGAAGGACGGCCCAGAGTCGCTGTCCTTGGACGTCCGCGCGGCCCATGGTCTTAGTTTGTGGCTTGGTTGGAGACCTGGTCAATGACCTCCAGGACAGTCTGCGCGCATGTCTCCCAGGAGAAGCCGTGAACGTTTGCCAATCCGCGTTCAACCAGCTCGTCGGAGAGGGCAGGGTCGGCGATCAGGCGCTCCATCGCGTCTGCGAGGGCTGTGGTGTCCTGGGGATCGACGAGAAGCGCGCCGTCGCCGGCGACCTCGGGCAGGCTGGAGGTGGCGCTGGTGATCACGGGGCAACCGCACCCCTGGGCCTCCAGGACCGGAAGCCCGAACCCTTCGTATAGCGAGGGGAAAACGAAGGCCACCGCTCCGCTCAACAGCGCGGCCTTGTCCTCCTCGGCGACGTAGCCCGGGAAGCGGACGTGCTCGTCGAGCCCGCGCTCCCGCACGTGGTCGAACAGGTTGTCGTAGAGCCACCCCCGCTTCCCGGCGAGGACCAGGTCAGCTGTGGCCTCCGGGTTGCGACTGGTGAGTTCGGCGAAGGCGTCCACCAGGCGACGGAGGTTCTTCCGCGGCTGGAGCGTGCCCAGGTAGAGGAAATAGTCGCCCTCGATGCCATAACGCGCCTGTGCGGCCCGGATGGCAGCAGGGTCTTGCACGGGACCGAGCGAGGGGTCGACGCCGGGATAGGCGACGGTGACCTTGTCGGGCCGCACACCGTAGTGCGTCACGAGATCGGCCTCGGTGGCCTGCGAGTCCGCCAGGACGTGACTGGCGGCCCAGGCGTTCCACCGCGTGGAGAGATCGAGGTACAGGCGCTGCCGCCGGGGGTGTGCCTCCGGGAAATGGAGATAGCCTAGGTCGTGGACGGTGACCAGGCTGAGCCGGGGCCGAACCGGAGGGAGGACGTGAGCGGGGACGAAGAGCAGGTCCGGGGGGTGGCGCGCCATCTCCCAGGAGAGCCTCAGGTGAGTCCAGAGGCGCGGGAACGGCATGACCCTAAGCTCGACGTCCTCAAAAAGGTGGGGGGGAGAATCGCTACGAAGGTACAGCCGGAAGCGGTGCGGTGTCTCGAGCGTCAGCAGCGTGTGGATGAGGCGCCGGGAGTAGGTCTCCGTGCCCGTGGGGCGATCGGTGATCGCGCGGCTGGCGTCGATCCCGATCAGCATCTAAGGTCCGCTTCGCTGTTCCTCACCCTCGGCGTAGATCTCCTCTTTCAGGACGCCGATGAAGGGGAGGTTGCGGTATTCCTCGTCGAAGTCGAGCCCATAGCCGATGACGAACTCGTCGGGTATCTCAAAACCGACAAAATCGAGCGGCACGTCGATCACGCGGCGCGACGGCTTGTTCAGCAGCGTGCACA
Organism: uncultured Anaerolineales bacterium; assembly: GCA_964390305.1. Taxonomy (GTDB): domain Bacteria; phylum Chloroflexota; class Anaerolineae; order B4-G1; family B4-G1; genus SKLM01. The sequence continues at coordinate 13,597 of CAYMHT010000046.1, read as the reverse complement.
CGCGCAGGCTGGCCGGACCACGGGTCTCCAGGTTGCGGGTGACGTAGTCGAGGGTGCGACCAGAGTCGACGATGTCCTCGACGATGAGCACGTGCCGGCCCTCGATGTTCCGTTCGAGGTCGAGCAGGATCCGGACGACGCCGCTGCTCTCGGTCCGCGCCCCGTAGGAGGAGGTCTCCATGAAGTCGACCTCGTGGCGCATCTCCAGGTGGCGGGTCAGATCGGCCAGAAACATGAACGCCCCCTTAAGGACGCAGACCAGGAGCGGACGGTCCTCATCGGTATACGTCTCGTTGACGGCCTGGCCCAGCTCTGCGATGCGCGGCTGCAGCACATCTTCCGGGATGAGGATCTTATCGACGTCTTCTCGCAGTCCCATGCGTCAGACCTCCGTCAATTCTCGTAGATCTCCTTCTTCAGGGCCCCGACGTAGGGCAGTGTGCGATAGCGGTCGCCGTAGTCCAACCCGTAGCCCACGACCCAGACGTTCGGTATCTCGAAGCCGAGGTAGTCGATCTCGACCTCCACCCGGCGCCGGTCCGGCTTGCTCAGAAAGACACACGATCTGAGCGAGGCCGGGTGACGGGCGGCAAACGTGCGCTGGAGGTAGTCGAGGGTGTGGCCGGTATCTACGATGTCCTCCACGACGAGCACGTGGCGATCGGCGACGTTGATGCGCGAGTCCATGATCAGCCTCACCTCCCCCGACGTCTCCCCCCGGTTGTAGCTCGAAAGGGCGATGAAGTCGACGTGGTGAGGGACCGTGAGCTGCCGCGCCAGATCTGCCAGGAACACGAAGGCGCCCTTCAGCACGCCGATCAGGACCAGTCCATCCTCGCCATAGTCTACGCCGGCATAGTCGGCACTTATCTCGGCCGCCAGTTTGCGCACCCGCTCGTCGATGGCAGCCCCGTCGAGCAGCACACGTTCAATGGCGTCGGAAATCTCGTTTGTTTCTCTCATGCGTTTATTCTTCATCGGTTGGTTGGCTGGTCGCTCTGACCTGGTGACATCCTCGGCAGCGTGCCTCGTAGACCTCGCTGGCGCCTACGAAGATGACCGGATCGTCGTAGGCAGCAGGTTCGTTGTCGATGAGACGCTGAGTGCGACTGGCAGGGCCCCCGCACTCCACGCAGATGGCCTGCAGCTTGGTCACTTGCTCCGCGCGGGCCATCAGAGCCGGCATAGGGCCAAAGGGCTCTCCACGGAAATCCATGTCCAGCCCGGCGACAATGACCCGCAGGCCGCGATCGGCGAGCTCCTCGCACAGGAGAACGACATCTTCGTCGAAGAACTGGGCCTCGTCAATTGCAACCACGGTCGTCTCAGGCGCTATCATCTGACGTACCTGCGCCGTATCCTCGACCGGGAGGGCCTCAATCTGCATGCCGTTGTGGGATGTGACCTCGCGGTCGGCGTAGCGGGTGTCGATGGTGGGTTTGAAGACCTGCGTCTGCTGCTTGGCGATCCTTGCGCGGCGAAGCCGCCGAATGAGCTCCTCTGTCTTGCCGGAGAACATGCTGCCACAGATGACCTCGATCCATCCGCCGGTGGGTTTGCTGTACATGGTTGTTTGGGGGTCCGTGAAACAAAACAGGGGCAGATGTGATCATCTGCCCCTCCTTTTGCCGCTTCGTGGCCTCCGACTAGCCGGCCATTTCGGCTTCGATTTCTTCCGCCTCGGCGGCTTCCTCTTCCTCCTCTGGCGCCTCGTCGCCTGGGAGGACAAAGCCTCGAGCGCGCAGCTGCTTCTTGAGCGTCGCTAACGACTTCATGCCGAACCCCGAGATGTTCATCAGGGCTTCACCCCCGCCTTCCTCCAGCATGTCGAGGACGTCGCCAACGGTCTCGACGCCGGCCTCGAGGAGCACGTTCTTCGCCCGCGTGCGAATGTCGAGCTCCTTAATGGGAAGCTCGGGAGAAGTCTTCTTCGCTCTGCGACGCTCGATCTCCGCCATCTTCTGCTTGCGACGTTCCAGCTTCTTCAGGAACCGTTCGACCTGCCCGCCGGAGTCGAGGATACGCTGCTCACCTGTGTAGAAGGGGTGGCATTCAGAGCATACGTCGGTGCGAATCTCGGGCTTGGTCGAGCCTACGGTCCACGAGTTGCCACAGGCGCAGATGACCCGGGCCTCGGGATAGTATTCAGGATGGATATCCTCTTTCACGCGACCTCCTCGCCCGGATAGACGCTCACGCGCTTCCCGCCTCCGCGAGTGTACTCAAACGTCACCCTGCCGTCGGAGGTGGCGAACAGCGTGTGGTCTCGACCAACGCCGACGTTCTGTCCGGGCTTAATGCGCGTGCCGCGCTGCCGCACGATGATATGTCCGGCCCGCACCTGCTGACCGCCGTACTTCTTGACGCCGAGATACTTGGCGTTGCTCTCTCGACCGTTACGTGATACACCACTACTCTTCTTGTGAGCCATCTCAACTCCTCCTACACAATAATATCGTCTACCCGCAGTCGAGTATAGGGCTGGCGGTGGCCTGCATGGCGCCGATATCGCTTGCTGGGCCGATACTTGAAGATCGTAATCTTGGGCCCCTTCTCCTGAGCGACGACGGTCGCCAGTACTTTGGCCCCCTCCACGGAGGGTTGCCCGATGGTGACCTCGTCGTCATTGACGACCAGCAATACCTCGTCCAGCTCGATCTGCTCGCCGGGATCGACGGGCAGCTTCTCGACGCGAATTGTGTCTCCAATGCTGGCGCGGTACTGTCGCGCGCCTGATTTCACGACTGCGTACACGATACATCCTCCTGCCTATGCATAAATAGTGGCCGGGCCAGGGGGCACGGCCGCTCGACCAAACATTATACCGAATTCACCCCTTTTGTCAACCGACGCCGTCTCCAGAATCAGGAGCCAGAGGTCCGGCGTCGGAGACCTTCAAGGGCACGTGGCGTCGGCCGACCCCCTCTCACGCAGCCCTGGAGGCCCTCACGATCCACGCTCCTTGTCCAGGATGAGCCGCCTGCGGCGGTAGCGGGCGAAGGCGTCTCCCACACCCAACACGTCCAGCACCGCCTCCGGGCGGCCGGTCGCCCCCGGGCGCGCCGAAAGCTGCATGGCCAGCACAGCCTTCCCGTCGGTCACCTTCTCCAGCTCCAACTCCTCGATCAGGGGACGAAGATTGTACCGCCTGCCTCGTCGCTCGTGCGGGAGCTCCTCCTCAGCCAGTGCGCCTTCAATGCGAGCCTGAATCTCCTCCGCGGAGTCATCCCATTCGACAATCACGCCGTACCGGGTCGCCACCACCTGGGTCTGCATCGCCGGGGCACCGGGATCCACGGCCTGCACCTGCTTGACCTTCAGGCCCTGTGGCAGAACCGGCACCAGAGACCCGGTGAACTGCTCCAGAGAGAGGGGCTCCTCCAGCCACACGTCGATTAGCTCCGCCTCGCCAACGTGGCCCAGGGGTAAGGCCCTGGCCAGCTGGAGCTTGGGACGGGGATTGTAGCCGCCTGAGTAGGCCAGCGGGACCCCGGCGCGTCGCAGGGCCCGCTCCCACACGCGCATCAGGTCGAGGTGGGAGGAATAGATCAGCCAGCCTTCCTTCGAGAATGTGATTCGTAAGCGCATGAACCCTGGCTCCACCGAGAGAAGGTGCTGCCCGCCCCCGCCTGTCCTGAGCGAAGTCGTAGGATCTCGCGGGCCGGTGCGTGGCGCGAGGCCAACCTGTCAGCCTTCTTTCAGGAAACCCAACCCCCTTCTCAAAAACCTATGACGAAGTGGCCGTCCTCGTATAGCAGCTCACCGTCGACCCAGATCTGACCACCCTCGCGCAGGTCGCAGATCATGTCCCAGTGGATGGCCGACTCGTTCTTGCTCCCCGTCTCGGGATAGCCGGCGCCCAAGGCGACGTGGAAGCTGCCGTTGATCTTCTCGTCGAATAGGATCTGGCCCGTGAAGCGGGTGATCCCTTCGTTTGTGCCGATGGCGAACTCGCCCAGGTAACGGGATCCTTCGTCGGTGTCGAGGGTCTCTAGCAGGAACGCCTCGTTCTTCTCTGCGCTGGCCCGGGTGACGCTCCCTTCCTCAAACCAGAGTCGGACGCCCGTCACCTCTCGGCTCTGATGGATGGCCGGATAGGAGAAGGTGACGTGGCCCACGACGCTCTCCTCCACCGGGCCGGTGAAAACCTCGCCGCTGGGCATATTGTTCTTGCCGTCGCTGTTGATGAAGGTACGTCCGGCGATGCTGAGCTCCAGATCTGTATCCGGTCCGATGACGTGTACGTGCTCTTTGCCCGCGAGCCAGTCGACGATCTTCTGCTGCCAGGCCGAGAACTCCCTCCAGTAGCCGACGGGGTCGTCAAGGTCCGGCATGCAGGCGCCGTAGACGAAGTCCTCGTACTCGTTCAAGCTCATCTCGGCGTCCTGGGCGTAGGCGTTGGTGGGGAAGAGCGTGCCCACCCAGCGGAGGGCGCCTGAGGCGGAGCGCTGCATGAACGTCTTCATGAGCTCGGTCTGTGCCCGGTTGCGAAGCACCATCCTGGACGGATCGACGTCGCTCAGGGCCTTGGTGTTCGCGGCCCCGCGAACGTTGATGCGCGCGTCGTAGGTCTCCGTGATGAGCTTGATCGGCTCGGGGATGTGTTGAAGCTGTTCGTCGGACGCGTGCTCATAGAGCAGCTCGTCGATGCCGGGCAGAGAGGGCACCATCAGGGGGTGTCCGCCCGCCTGGAGCACGCGGGTGTAGACGGCCTTGAGCAGAGGCTCGGCCATGGTGTCCCCACCGATGAGCACCTTGTCGCCGGGCTGCACCTCCGTGGAGTAGTCGACGAGCACTTCAGCAAGTTTCTCGATGCGTGGATCTTTCATTTTCTCTCCCAGGATCGTTTCGAAGTCAAGTCCCAGCAGCCCACCCGCGGGTCACGCCGGCGCTGCGTGGGGATTTGCCTTATGTAGTACTGCTGGAACGGTGCTCGGGTTCAGGGCAGCACCACCCTTCTGTGCGCGCCCCACCGAAGGTGGCGAGGATGCCGCAGGCGTGACAGGCCTCCCGGCAATCGGCGAGGGTCTCGGCCCGCCGGCTGCGCTCGAGCTCCCGGAGCAGGAATCGTTTGCGGACGCCGGTGTCGACCACCTCCCAGGGGAGGAGCTCGTCGGGCGAGCGCTCCCGGAAGGCGTAGGTGTCGGGGTCGAGCCCGATCTTGGCGAAGGCGCGCATCCACGCGCCCATGTCCCGCTGATCGTCCCAGGCGTCGAAGCGGGCGCCCAGCTCCCACGCGCGCTCCACCACGTCGGCCAACCGGCGATCGCCGCGCGCCAGCACAGCCTCCAGGAGCGAGGCCTCGGGATGGGTGGTGTCGAGCTTCAGGCCGCGACCCCGGATCCGGCGCCGCAGCAGGGCGTGCTTCTCGCGGATGGATTGGCTGGAGGCCAGCGGCACCCACTGGAAAGGGGTGTGCGGTTTGGGGATGAAGGTGTTGACGCTGACGTTGACCTGCGCCTGGCGCCCGTGAACGCGTCGGCCGATGACGTGGACCGTGTTGACCATGTCGGCGATGGCCTCGATGTCCTCCATCCGCTCGCCGGGGAGCCCGATCATGAAGTAGAGCTTGATGGTCTGCCAGCCGCGCTCGAAGACCTCCCTGGCCACGTCGAGCACCTGCTGCGATGGAATGGTCTTGTTGATCACGGCGCGCATGCGGTCCGAGCCGGCCTCGGGGGCGAAGGTGAACCCGGTGTAGCGCCCGCGGGCGATAGCTTCGGCCAGGGTGACGGAGAAGCTGTCGGCCCGCAGAGCGGGGAGCGAGATAGAGAGATGCTCGTCGCTGAAGCGCTCGACGATCTCCTGCACCAGTCCTTCAATCTCAGCGTAGTCGCTCGGTGACAGGGAGAGGAGCCCGATCTCGTCGAACCCGGTCTGACGGAGGATGGCCTCAGTCGCCTCCAGAATCTCCTCCACCGAGCGCTCGCGCACTGGGCGCACCACCATCCCGGCGTGGCAGAACCGGCACCCCTGGGTGCATCCGCGACTGATCTCGATGGCCGCACGATCGTGGCTGACGTCCACCGTGGGGACGATGAGGCGCGTCGGCGGTGGTGGCAGAGTCGAGACGACGCGCTTGATGACGGGCATCTGCGCCTCTGGGACGTTGGCTTCAATGGCCGCCACGGTACCCCCCTGTCGGGAGTCTGTCGCAGGGCCGTCGTTGTAGCGCACGTCGTAGAAGCGGGGCACGTAGGTGCCGGATAGCTGCGCCAGCCTTCTTAGCTGGGCCTGGCGCGGGGCACGAGCGCTCTCCTCGTACGCTTCCACCAACTCCACGATGGCCTCCTCGCCGTCGCCGATGATGAAGGCGTCGATGAACGGAGCCATCGGCTCGGGATTGAAGGTGGCATGGCCCCCGGCGACGATGAGCGGGTGGCGCTCGTCGCGCTCCTGAGAGCGAAGGGGAATCCCGGCGAGATCGAGCATCTCCAAGGCGTTCGTGTAAACCTGCTCGTAGGGCAACGTGATGCCGATGACGTCGAAATCGGTGAGCGGTCGCTTGCTCTCCAGGCTGTAGAGAGGGATCTGGGCGTCGCGCATGGCGGCGATCATGTCAACCCAGGGCAGATAAGAGCGCTCCGCGAGGACGTCGGGCTGGTCGTTCAGCGTCCGGTACAGGATCATCAGGCCCAGGTTCGACATTCCCAGGTCGTAGATGTCGGGAAAGGCGAGACAGACGCGCGTTGGGGTGGTCTCCCAATCCTCGACCACGCTGTTGACCTCGCCGCCGACGTAGCGACCGGGCTTGCGAACGGTGGGGAGGATGCGCTCGAGCTTGTTCAGATCAATCTGCATCGCGCGTATCCAGTTCCTGCAACCAGTCAGTGTGTCACATCACGCGCTTCGCGGCTGCTTGCTCAGCCCGCCACGATTTTCACGTAGACCTTGCGGGTGCGCGGACCGTCGAACTCGGCGAGGAAGACGCCCTGCCAGCGACCGAGTACCAGCTGTCCGTTCTCGATGGGCGCGAACTGCGACGCGCCGACGAGGGACGACTTGAGGTGGGCCGGGGAGTTCCCCTCGCCGTGGCGGTACTCGGGGCGGGGTGGGGAGATCTTGTCCAGCCCCACGCCGATGTCGTGCTGGACGCTGGCGTCCCAGTTCTCGTTCAGCGTCACGCCGGCCGTGGTGTGCGGGCAGAAGACGAAGCAGATGCCGTCCTCCACGCCCGCGTTACTGACGGCGCTCTGGACCCTGTCCGTGATATCGTGAAAGGCTTGCTTGCCCCCGGTCGAGATCTGAATGGTCTCCATGAGTTTTCCTCACCTTCCCGCTGCAACAAGCGAAAGGGCGCAGCCTCCGCTTCGTTGGCGCGCCCTCACGATTAGATGGCTTAGACGGCGTTGTCCCGTGCAACATAATATAACACGCGAGGATCGTTCTGGCAACGTGGAGGGGATTGGGGAAATAAGTGCTTAGTACGCCCCGCTTCCAAAGAGCACTCTCGGTATGGTCCGCAGGAGGATCTGGAAATCGAGCCAGAGCGACCAGTTCTCGATGTAGTAGATGTCGAGCAGACACTGCTCATCGAAGCTCAGCAGGCTGCGACCGCTGACCTGCCAGAGGCCGGTCACGCCCGGGCGGACCTCCAACCGCTTCTTGTGCCACTCCCTGTACTCCCTCACTTCGGAAGGGAGAGGCGGCCGCGGCCCGACCAGGCTCATGTCGCCGCGCAGCACGTTCCACAGCTGCGGTAGCTCGTCGAGGCTGGTGCGCCGGAGGATCCGCCCCACGCGCGTCACGCGCGGATCGTCCCGCATCTTGAAGATCGGGCCGTCGACCTCGCTCAGATCGCGGAGCTCGTCCAGTTCCTCCTCCGCGCCTTCGACCATCGAGCGGAACTTGTACATCTCGAATCGCCTTCCGTTCACGCCCACCCGGGTCTGTCGGAAGACGATGGGCCCCGGGGAGTCGATTCGAATCGCTGCGGCGATCAGCCCCAGCAGCGGTGCCCCAAAGGTCACGCCCAGAACCGCTGCGACCACGTCGATCCCGCGCTTGATCGCGCGGACTCTCTGTCCAAAGCCGACCTCACGTACGCCGACCAGGGGCACCCCACCCAGATCGTCCACGTCCACCCGGCTCAGACTCATCTGGAAGAGATCGGGCACGATGTGAACCGTGACGTCCTTCCGCTCGCACGCTCGCACCACCGCCATAATCTTACGGTGGTACATCCACGGGAGGGTGATGATCACCTCGTCGACGTCCTGCTCGTCGATCAGGTCGGGAAGGTCCTTGATCGGCCCCAGGCCCTCGAAGCGACCGATGTTGCTGTTTGCCTTCTCGGGGTTGTCGTCCACGAACCCCACGATTCTGTAGCCCAGCCCGGGCCGTGCCACGACCGTGCGCATGACGGTCCGCCCTATCTCCCCGGCGCCGACGATGATGGCCCGATGCGCGCCGATGCCTCGCTTATGTAGATGACCGATGATGGCGTTCTGAATGGCCCGTGACGTGGCCAGCGAAACGGCGGCGATGAACCCGGCCTCGATGAGCAACAGGCGCGAGTACTCCAGCGGCTGGAGGAGGAACGTAACCGCCAGCGTCACAACGGTTGACTTGGCCGTGGCGTTTATGATACGGTAAGTTTGATCCAGCCACTGACCTCCCGGCCATCGTCGGTACACCTGATCCATGCGGAAGGTCAGGAGCATCAGGGCGGTGAAGAGGAGGCTAAAGGGAAGGTACGCCGACGGGGGATGGTAGTAGCTGATGTCGCGGAACCACTCGAGCTCGTACCGGGCCCAGTAGGCGATCCCCATGCTGACGTTGACCAGGGCAACGTCGCAGGCGATGACCCACCACGGCGTGTCTCGTCGGCCTCTCATAGGGAGTCTCCTTTGGGGTCAGACGAGTGCGCGACGGTATACCTGCACCGTATGGCTGGCGGTCCGCGACCAATCGAACGTCCGGGCGTGCGCCAGGCCTTGCCTGCTCAGGGTCTCTCGGAGGCTGGCATCATCCAGGATCCGCGTCAGCCCGTCGGAGAGGGCATCCACGTCCCGTGGATCGACGAGCAGTGCTCCGTCTCCGGCGGCTTCGGGAAGCGACGACGTCTTCGAGGTCAGGACCGGGGTTCCGCACGCCTGCGCCTCTGTCACCGGCATCCCAAACCCCTCGTACAGGGACGGGTAGGTGAAGGCGCTCGCCGCGTTGTACCAGAGCGGCAGCTCCTCGCTGGGCACGTATCCGGTGAACACGACCGCGTCGCTCAGGCCCAACGCCTCGACCTTCGCGAAGAGGTCTTCGCAGAGCCAACCCTTGCCTCCCGCGAGGACGAGCTTCGTGTCTCCCCTGTCGAGGCGGGCGAATGCCTCCGTCAGACGGATCAGGTTCTTGCGCGGTTCCAGCGTGCCGACGAAGAGCACAAACTGTTCGGGGAGCTGGTGGCGCTGCCGAAAGGCAGCCACCTCGTCGGCCGGCAGGGGCCGAAACGTCGGATCGACGCCATGGTAGACCACGTCGATCTTACGGCGCGAGATTCCCAGCAGGCGCGCCGCTTCGCTCGCCGCATGCTCAGAGACGGCGATGAGGCGTCGAGCCCGGCGTGCCGACAGCCGGGTCATGACGGAAAGATAGAGTCGGTTGGCCGGGCGGAATAGATGGGGAAAGCGGATGAAACTGAGATCGTGGATGGTGATGACGACGGGACAGGGCGCGATCAGCGGGCCCACGAACACCGGCCCATGGACCAGGTCGGCGTCGATCTGGCGCAGGACCCAGGGCTGGACCAGCTGTTCCCACAGCACGCGGAGCGCGGGCCTGGTCGTATCCCAATCTGAGCGCAACAGCCGGAGCTCGGGCTCGGGCGCGGCGCTTTCTGGGCCCAAGAAAGCCGAAAAATGCATCCCATTGCCGGCACTCCGCAGATGACGCAGCAGATGGTGGACGTACTGATGGACTCCGGCGCTTCGGTAAGAGTCTCGCCCAGAGAGGAGATGGGCGTTGATGGCGATGTGAGCGCCCTTCTTCGCAGCACTGTGCATAGCCGGATGATTATATCACGTTGCCCGGAAGCGACCAATTTCGCTGGGTCGGGAGCGTCACGCGTTTGGGCGCGTCTGTGCCGTCACCTGTCGTGGCCCCCTACGCCTCCAGATCCACCCGACAACGCTCGCCAACACGCACTCGATCACCAGGAGCCCCACGATTGTCGCCGCGATGTCGATCCAGAATCGGATGGGGAAGAGCCGGATCAGGGTGTCTGAGGGCGGGAAGACCCAGGTGTTGCCTGTGAAGAAGAGCCGGTGGAACGCGGTGAAGAATTGCCCCCAGCTGACGAGCATGAACGCCCCCACCACCGTCAGGAGTCCCAGGGTGAGAAGACCCCCGTTCCATAGGGCCGTCGGGACCGGGTGCTCCAAGCGTCCCGCGGCGTACAGAGCGGTGCTCGCTCCGATCCAGACCAGGACGGCGACAACGCCGGCGATGGTCAGGCCTCGATAGACGGCCTGCACGTCGGCCATGTGGCGCAGCTCGCGCTGGTTGAAGGCCGGTTCACCATTGCTCAGCCGTAGATCCGCCAACAGGGAGACATCGGCGTTCGACGCCAGGTAATCCTGGCAGACCTCGGCGAGGCGGATGCGTTCTGCGGTGGAGAGACCAAACGGATCAGGGGGAAAGCCGGGCCTTTGGTACTCCCACTGCACAAACCAGTGACCCGTGACGAGGCGCAGGTTGGCGGCGAGGAATACCACCGGCAGCGCCAACGCGAGAAGCCAGCCGATCCAGCCGGACCATCGGCCGTGGGTCATTTTCCTTCCCCCAGGATGAAGTCAACGAGCAGTGCGTTCGTCATTGACTCGATCGACGGACGATCATCGGTGAAGATGACGTCGCTGGGCTCGACGGGATGAAGGTTGTCCACGGCGTTGAGCGCCGTGGGATAGAGGAACGGGTCGTCCTCCAGCAGCGGAAGGTTCGCCTCCAGGCTGCTCATCTCGGTGGGCCGGACTGTGGCCACCACCACGGCGTTGAAACTGGCCGGGACGTCGATGACGTGTGCCGAGGGGAAGACTTCCAGCAGCGTCGCCGTCATCGCTCTGACCAGACGGTAGTCGTCGCCTGCTCGCCCGACGTTGATCGCCACGACGCCGTCGGGGGTGAGATGTGCCCGCACCTCCCGAAAGAACTCGACGGTCGTCAGGTGCGGCGGGATGTAGGGCAGCCGGTAGGCGTCCACGCCGATGACCGTATACCGCTGGTCTGCACGCGCCAGGTAGGCCCGACCGTCCGCGACGATGGTATTCAGATTCGGCTGGTCCATGGCGAAGTATTCCCGCCCCACGTCCACAATCTGGGGGTCGATCTCCACCCCGTCGATGGGCACCGGGCCGTAGACCTCGGTAAATTGCCGGGCGGTGGTGCCCGCGGCCAGCCCAATCAGTGCCACGTGGCGGACCCGCTCCGGGGGATAGGGCGGCGGGTTGAAGTAGGGGGCGACCAGGAAATAGTCCCACGGTCCCGGGGTGCGCAGCGTGTGGGGGCAGTAGACAGAATGGATGCCTCCCCCCTCGTTTAGCAGCAGGTGTCGGCAGCCGTCGCTCTGCTCCACGACCTGGATGTAGTTGTAGCTTGACTCCGTGTCGTGGATGACTGCCCCTGCTCCGGCGGCCTTGACCGGTTGGCCATGTAGAAGGAGAGCGAGCAAGATGACGACGACGGGCATAGGCAGGTAAAGGTAGAGGCGGCGCCCCGTCTGCGACGAGGCCCGCAGCAGGCCGACGAGGGACACGACCAACAGAATGAGCGACATCAGCACGAACGTGTTGCGCGTCCCGATCGTGGGGACGAGAAGTATGTCGGGGAGGAACGCCCCCAGGAAGCTGCCAATGGTCGAGATGGCGTAGACCCTCCCTGCGGTCTGTCCAGAACTCGCCACGTCGGTGGCGGACAGCCGGATGACAAAGGGAGAGATGCAGCCCAGGAGGGTGACCGGGATGCTGAACAGCAGTAGGACGGCGACGAAGGAACCGCCGACGAGGGCAACCCTAAAGTTCGTGAATCCTGGAGACGCCAGGGAGAGCACGGGATGGGCGACGAAGGGCACCAGCCCGACCAAGAAGCCGGCCCAGGCCACGATCTGATAGAGGGTCACCGCACGGGGGGACCGATCAGCCCAGCGTCCACCGATGACGGCGCCGGCGGTCAGGTAGAGCAGGATCAGGCCGATGATGGTGGCCCACACCAGGTTGGCCGTGCCGAAGTGAGGGCGCAGCAAGCTGGAGGCGGCCAACTCGACGCTCAATGAGACCAACCCACCGGCGAACGCGGTCAGGTAGAGAAATGGCTTTCTCTCTGGCATCGAGAGGATTATACCGACTTTGACCGGTGCGGCAAGGAGTCAACTCTGGGAAACTCGGGGGGCAGTCGGTCGTGGGCTGCGGTGCTCTGTGGCCCCGGCTAGCTGATAGAGCGCAAAGGTCCGGATGAGGAAGCCGCGAATGCGCACGAAGTCATCGTCTCCGCCGTACGCCCTGCGGGTGACTGTCATCGCCTCATGCCTCCGGGTTCTCGTCCCAGGGGTAAATCTCCGTGCCTCTGGCGGCGGCGCGGATGGCTGGATCCTCGGAGTAGTGTCCACGCTTCTCCGGGGGGATCAGCTGGGCGATACGTTCCATGATCTCGTGGCCGATGGCCTCCAGCCTCGGACGTCGCTGCCGGCCCCGCCCCTCGGCACGGAACGGTCCAAAGGGCTTGCCGATGTTTATCGTGATCCGCGCCCGTCGGCCTTTGCACAGGCTAGGGAAGATCTCGTTCAGGTTGGCGAACCCCATCGGCAGGATGCGCGCCCCGGTTCGCGCGGCGAGGAAGGCGGCGCCCGGCCTCGCCGGCCGGAGCACCCTGGCCCAGTTGCCGGCCTCGGGGAAAATCCCCAGCACACCGCCCTGTCTGAGAATGGCCTCTGCGGCCCTCAGAGCGTCTGTGGAAAAGGTGCCACGGTGCACGGGGTAATAGCCCCACAGCTTGGGCATCCACCTCACCACGGACGGGGCGTTGGGCATCTGGAACCCGCCGACGAACTCGATCGGCCAGGGCACCGCCCGTATCATGGCTGCCGGGTCGACGAAGCTGAAGTGGTTTGCGACCACGATCAGCGGGCCGCGATCCGGGAGGTTCTCCCTGCCGGTAACGCACACGTCGGCGAGGACGGCGAAGGCAGCGTGGACCAGCCCCTGGAGAGCCGTTCGGATGAGCCGTCGCCGGGGGTATGGATGCCTCTGGTGAAACTCCCTCATGCCTCTACCCCTCGGCCGCCTCGGTCTCAGGCTTCGTGCGTAAAGCCACCAGCGCACGTCCCTCTTTCTCATTGACGAACAGCAGCATGGCCGTCCCAGCCACCAGGAAGGCGACGATGGAGAAGAGCGCCAGGCGGTGACCGGCCTGCTCGGCGGCGACCGGGCCCATCTGGTGTGCCGTCTGATACCAGAGGGTCGCCTCCGCTGCCAGGATTCCGAAGATGGTGGGGCCGAAGAAGGACGACGTACGTCCTGTGACAGCGAAGAAGCCGTAGAACTCCGCGCTCTTCTCGGCAGGGCTGAACATCCCCACGATGGTGCGGCTGACGGACTGGGCGCCGGTCAGCGCG
>CAYMHT010000045.1:0-21164 GCA_964390305.1 uncultured Anaerolineales bacterium | reverse complement strand
ACAGGATCTTGCGGCTGAAGTCGTCGATGGAGGTGATCAAGGCCCACTTCTCTTCAGCGAAGGGGGACCAGAGGTGGAGCGAGGAGTCGTGTTGAATCAGCGCCCCGATGGACGCCGTCAAGACGTCGCGGTCGTGGGTCTTCCGCTTCTTGCGGGCTTTGCTGTCAAGCTGCAAATGGTTCACTTTCTGTGTTTCAAGTCGCACATTTGTTCAGGCCCTTGACAAACGTACACCGATATGATACACTGGTTGCCAACAAGAACCCTCTACCCAAAGGAGACAGCGCATGCGTGTTGAGATGAGCCCCGAGGAGCGCTTCATCACCACGATGAAGCTGGAGGAGCCCGACCGGGTTCCGGCGTGCCCGTGGGTGACCAGTGCTTTCTTCGCCCCGCACTACGGCGTGGAGCCCGACGACTGGTATGCGGACCGCGAGCTCCAGCTGCGGGCCATGGTCGAGTTCTACTCACGTTTCCCGGATCTGCAGTACTTCCCCGGCTTCCGGGCCTCGTGTGGCTCGACGGTGGAGGCATCCGCGCTGGGGTGCGAGATCGTCGTGCTGGAGGAGCAGACCCCGCACGCGAACCCCATCGTCCATGACCTGCGGCGGGACGTCGCCCAGCTCTCGGTGCCTGACCCGGAGCGGGATGGCCGGATGCCCATGGTGCTGGATCATTTCCGGTGGCTCGCCGAGCGCTTGCCTGAGCACGGCTTTGAGGTGACGGCCGGCTTCCTTCACGATCCCTTCGACGTGGCCCTGCTGGTGCGAGGGGCCACGGAGTTGTTTGACGACCTCTACGAGGACCCGGAGGGCGTCCACGCCCTGATGGACGTAATCACTGAGACGTGCATTATGTGGGCCAACGCGCAGTATGAGGCGACGGGCGGCACCATCAAGCAGATCATGTTCTCCGATGATTCTGCCTCCCAGCTCTCGCCCGAGCACTGGAAGGCCTTCTCCGGCCGATACATGAAGCGCCTGGTGGAGGGCATGCCCGATGGCGTGGTTACGATCGCCCACAATTGTTACCGAGTCAACCATCTGCTCGAACTCTACGTCGACACCGGCGTCGACGCTCTTCAGCTCGCCCCGGATGTCGAGATCGGTGAGGCAAAGCGGCGCGTCGGCGCCGAGATCGCGCTCATCGGGAACCTCGATCCCCACCACGGGGTGCTCCTGAAGGGGACCCCCCAGGATGTGGAGCAGCGCTGCCGCGAGCAGATTCTGCATGCCGCTACCGGCGGCGGTTACGTGCTCAGTGCGTCCGGCTGCCTCGACGGTGAGACGCCGTTGGAGAACATCGAGGCCCTGATCCAAGCGGCGGAGAAGTACGGTCGCTATCCTATCTCCCCCTAGACCCGGGAGGGTGGCGTGATACCAGACGAGATGCAGGCTGTCGCCTATCTGGAGCCCGGCGTCCTGGAGCAGCGGACGGTACCCGTGCCTGACGTGGGCTCGGGGGACATCCTTGTGCGCGTCCGCGCCGCGCTCACCTGCGGGACGGACGTGAAGACGTACCGGCGGGGCCATCCCAAGATACCGCCCCCCACGCTCTTCGGCCACGAGTTCTCGGGTGACGCGGTCGCGGTGGGGGATGCGGTGACCGGCTTCGAGCCCGGCATGCGCGTCGTGGCCGGCAACTCCGCGCCGTGCAACGAGTGCTACTACTGTAAGCACGGTCAACAGAACCTTTGTGATAACTTGACCGTCAACCTGGGCGCCTTCGCTGAGTACATCGCCGTGCCCGAGCCCATCGTGCGCCAGAACACGTATCAAATCCCCGACACGCTCCCGTACCGCCACGCCGCGCTCATGGAGCCCCTGGCGTGCGTGGTTCACGGTCAGGACTTGCTCCAGATCCAGCCCGGTGAATCGGTTGTCATCATCGGCGCGGGCGGTCCGATCGGCCTCATGCATCTTCAGCTTGCCCTGCGGCAGGGTGCCGCGCAGGTCATTGCCGTGGACTTGAGCGAGGAGCGTCTGGCGGTAGCTGACCGGCTCGGCGCTGCCCGTAGTGTGAACCCGAGCGAGGAGGACGCCGTGGACGTGGTCCGGGAGTTGACCGACGGGCGCGGCGCGGATGTGGCGATCGAGAGCGCAGGTGCCAAGGCCGCCTGGCTCGCAGCGGTCCAGGCGGTGCGCAAGGGCGGCCGGGTGCTGTGGTTCGGTGGTTTGCCGAGCGGCACGGAGATCGAGGTCGATGCCGTCCGCGTCCACTACGACGAGCTCACCCTCATCGGCCCCTATCATCTGACGCCCGTCGACTGCTACCGGGCCCTCAACTTGATCCGAGGCGGGGTGATCGATCCGAAGCCGCTCATCACTCACGAGAGGCCGTTGGAGCAATTGGAGGATGCCCTGCAGATGGTCATGCGGGGGGAGTGCATCAAGACCGCGATTATACCGGGTTGAGGAGACGACGAGATGCGTGAGACGATGCGGGCAGCGGTCTACTACAACAACCACGATGTCCGCGTGGAGGAGCGACCGGTGCCGGAGATCGGCCCCGGCGAGCTGCTGGTGAAGGCCGAAGCCTGCGGCCTCTGCGGCGGGGACACTATGGAATGGTACTTGCTGCACAAGGCGCCCATCATCCTGGGGCACGAGCCGACGGGCACCGTGGCTCGGGTGGGGGAGGGGGTGGATTCGTTCCAGGCGGGGGACCGCGTGTACGTGCATCACCACGTGGGGTGCATGGCGTGTCACTACTGCCGGCGGGGTGACTTCACCATGTGCGAGCACTTCACCAAGTTGAACATCGAGCCGGGGGGATTTGCCGAGTACTTCCGCGTCCCGGCCGAGCTGGTCCGCCGCGACACCCATCACCTGCCTGACAATGTGTCCTTTGAAGCAGGCACGCTTATCGAACCGCTCGCCTGCGTGGTGAAGGGGATCAAAGTGGCGGGGATTCAGCCCGGGGACACGGTGACCGTCATCGGGGCAGGGCTGATGGGACTCAGCTTCGTGCAGTTCGCGCAGCTATGGGGCGCGGCCAAGATCGTCGTCTATGATTTCTCCGACTGGCGGCTGGAGAAGGCCCGCAAGCTGGGCGCCAACCACACCATCAATCCCAAGGAGGAGGACGGCCGGGAGCGTCTGCTGGAGGTCAACCACGGTCGGGGTGCGGATTCGGTCATTGTGACGCCGCACGAACTGGCCCCGGTCGAGTTCGGCCTGAGCCTGGCGGGCAAAGGGGCCACGGTGCACATGTTTGCCCCGCCGCCCCCCGGAGCCGAGCTCAAGCTGGACATGAATGACTACTTCTTCCGGCAGCTGACATTGACGACGACGTACTCGACTACGCATATTGAGACCCGTCAGGTGCTGGCCTTCATGGAGAACGGGCGCATCGCCACCGATGAGCTGATTACGCACACGATGGGACTCGACCAGATGACCGAGGCGATCGAGCTGCTGGAGCAAGCTGGCGAGTCGCTGAAGATCGTGCTCAAGCCGTCTCTCACCGCTGCAGACTGAGCCCCTTGCGGGACTGCCGAAAGGGGTTGGCCCAGTACAGTGGCTGTTGGCTGCCCTCTGATGGTGACTGCTCGCTGGCCTGCCCGGAGCCTGGTCAGGCGGGCGGGCACACCCGGTCGGGACGTAGAGTGTTGTGGATCTGACTATGGATGATTTCACCGTAGGCCTGGTAGGACTGAGTTTTCCCAACTTCTCCGCGGCTGAGTACGGCATCTACCCCCAGGCGGTGGAGGCGCTCCAGGGGATGGCGGATACCGGGGGCTTCGACCTGGTGGCCGTGGAGGAGGCCGTGGCCTCCCTCGACGAGGCGCGGGCGGCCCGGAGACGGCTCGAGGAGGCTGGCGTGGACTTCCTCCTGGTCCAGGCGAGCTCCTTTGCGGTGAGCGACGCCTTCGTCAGCTTGGCCGAGATGGACGTGCCCCTGGGGATCTGGGGCGTGCCGGAGCCGACGCTGGAGGGGGAGATCCCCCTGAACTCCTTCACCGGCCTCAACTTGTTCGCCAGTGTGTTACGCGTCAACCTTGCTGCGCGACGCTGGCCCTTCAAGTGGTTCTACGGCGATCCCGACAGCGCCAGGTTTCGGCGGCGGCTGGAGCTCACGATAGAGGCCCTGGCTGCCCTCAAGGCGCTTGAGCAAGCTCGCATAGGCCTGGTGGGAGACCTGGCCCCTGGTTTCCCGAATCTGGCTTACGACGCCCCAAGCATTCGCGCCAACCTCGGTCCTCACGTACAGCGGGTGCCGCTGGAGGATGTCTTCGAGCGGGTACGGCAGTGCGATCCCGGGCAAACGTCGTCGCTGGCCGGGGACATGATGGGGTCTGCGGTTGAGGTGGCCGTCGAGCGGGCATGGATGGAGCGGACGGCGCGGGTTGTGCTGGCCCTGGAGGCGGTTGCAGACGAGGGGGGCTACGATGCGCTGGCCCTGCGCTGCTGGCCGGAGTTCCAGGATGAGCTGGGTGGGATTGGGCCCTGCGCGGCGGTGGCGTGGCTGAACGAGGTGGGGCTGCCCACTGCGTGCGAGGGGGATGTGGTGGGGGCGCTCAGCATGCTCACGTTGCACCTGCTCACCGAGCGAGTCACCACCATGATGGATCTGGTGACTGTGCTCGAGGATCAGGACCTGATTCATCTTTGGCACTGCGGGCCGACGGCACCGAGCCTGGCTGATGTCACCGGTCAGCGCCTGACGTACCATCCAACACTGAACCGCGCCAGCCCGCCGGAGACGCCGCGAAGCGGGGTGGCGTCTGACGTGGTGCTGGCACCGGGGCCCGCCACCGTGGCGCGTTTCGGCGGCGCGGCCGATCGTGTCTTCTTGCTGTCGGCGCAGGTGGTGGAGGGGCCGAGCCGCGGATACGATGGCAGCCGCGGGTGGGTGACGGACCTGCGGATGGACGGCGAGTCGTTGAGCGCCCTGGATTTCGTCGAGACGATGGCACATTATGGCTTGCCGCATCATTACCCGCTGGTGCTGGAAGCGTGTGAAGACATAATGCGGGAGCTGGCAGCATGGCGGGGTATCCAGTGTCTGAATCGGCTACCCTATCGGGACCATCTGACGCCCTAGCGGAAGCGAGACAGACGAGCGCGCGTGCGGAGGCGGACTTGAAGTCACGCGCTGGTTCGCACGGACGATCGCCTGGCGGTGGCTGGCGCCGGAGCGAGCGCTTAGTGAAGCAGAGGAGGTGGGTGTTCGATAAGGTGAACAGGCGTGCGGAGCTGTCGATGGAATGTCGGGAGTGCTTCCCGTCATAGAACCGAGATTAGAAACGGAGGAGAAACATGTCTCAGAAAGTGCTGATCCTTGTGAGTCTGGTGATGGCTTTTGCACTGGCGCTGGGTGCGTGTGCCAGCCCGACGCCTGAGCCCACGGAGGTTCCCACGGAACCGCCTGCCGAAGAGGAGCCAGAAGAGCCCGCTCTCGGCCTCGCACCACCGCTGGATGGTATGAACTGGGAGGAGATTGTCGCCGAAGCCGATGGGCAAGAGGTGAACTACTGGATGTGGGGCGGCTCTGACGTGATCAACACCTGGATCAATGGTTGGCTTGCAGACCGCCTGAAAGAAGAATACAACATTACGCTGAACCAGGTACCGGTCGCTGGCCCGACGGAGTTCATCAACCAGGTGCTGGGCGAAAAGGAGGCCGGTCAGGACAGCAATGGCGCCGTCGACATCATGTGGATCAACGGCGAAAACTTCCGCACTATGAAAGAGGCCGACCTACTTTATGGGCCTTGGGCAGAGAAGGTACCAGTGAGCGAGTACGTCAACTGGGAGGATCCGAGCGTGGCGTATGACTTCGGATACGCCGTGGATGGCTATGAGTTGCCCTACTGGAAAGCACAGATGGTCGTTGGTTACGACACTGCCAAGCTTCCCGATCCTCCCCAGACGATGGGCGACCTCATCCAGTGGATCAAGGACAACCCTGGCAAGTTCACGTATCCCGCGCCCCCCGACTTCACCGGGAGTGCCTGGGTTCGCATGATGTGCTACCATGCGACGGGAGGCTACGAGCAGTTCCTGGGTGAGTTCGATCAGGAGCTCTTCGATGAGAAGTTCCCGGCCTGCTGGGAGATGCTTAACGAGATTGAGCCCCAATTTTGGCGAGAGGGTGAGACATACCCGGAGACGAACACGGCGCTGTACGAGCTGTTCGCTCAAGGCGAGGTGTGGTTCGAGATGGCCTACGGGATCGGCGATGCTCAGGCGAAGATAGAAAGCGGCAAGTATCCGGAGACGGTCCGAACCTACGTGTTCGATGAGGGGACCATTGCCAACACCAACTACACTGCTGTGGCGTACAACTCGCCCCACAAGGCGGCGTCTGTGGTCGCAGCAAACTTCATGGCGTCTCCAGAGGCCCAATTCAGCGCCTTGGCGGCTGGCCACGGCATGTTGTCGCTGGACATGAGCAAGCTGCCTCCCGAGTGGCAAGAGAAGTTCGAGAACTACGATTACGGAGAAGCGGTGGTACCGATGGAAGCGCTGGCTGAGCACCGTCTGCCGGAGCTGCAGTCTCCATGGCTGGTCGCGATAGAGGAAGGCTGGCAGGAACAGGTGCTGCAGAAGTAGGCTGCGTTTCATGCGGGCAGGGGGGAGGAGAGTCGGCCTCCCCCCAACCGGCCCCACGGAGGTCATAGTATGCTAAATGGTTGGCGCGATCGATTGAGGCTCGCCAGCATGCTGATGCCTGTGCTTAGCATCATTGTGCTGCTCTTTCTCGGTGGCTTGATAATGGGCTTGATGCAGAGCTTCGGCTACATGCCCATGATCGGCAAGAATGAGTTCAGCCTTGATGCCTACATTAATATACTAAGTGATGAGACATTCCTGCGATCCCTCGCACTCACGTGCTGGATTGGATTCGCATCGAGCACTGTTGCTACTGTCTTAGCTATCGTTTGCGCTCTGGTACTGCGGAGGGATTTGGCGGGCAAACGAATAGTGACTTTCATATTCCAGCTCAACGTCCCGATTCCGCACATCGTAGGTGCCATCGCCGTCATGTTCCTCTTCACACAGAGCGGTCTCATAGCACGAATGACGCACCTTGTCGGGCTGATCAATGAACCGGCTGATTTCCCTCCCGTAGTGTACGATCGGCGCGCTATCGGCGTCATCCTTGAGTACGTCTGGAAGATGACGCCCTTCACTGGCATCATTGTGCTGGCCGTTCTCCAGTCTATTGGGGAGGACTACGAGGATCTGGCTCGCACCCTGGGTGCCAATGCGTGGCAGCGATTCCGCTATGTGTTACTACCCCTGATCATGCCCGGCGTCCTGCGCGCCTCGATACTGACGTTCGCGTTCGGCTTTGGCGCGTTCGAGGTGCCGTGGTTCTTGGGCCAGCGATTCCCTTCCGCGCTACCTGTTCTCTCTTATCGCTACTATCACGACGTGGATCTTGACGCCCGTCCCGAAGCTATGGCGATGAGCATGATTATCGCTGCACTCATCATGGTGTTGATTCTCATATACATGAAAGTGACGGAGACTTATGTCCGTTCAGGGTAAGGGAATGCGCCCATGATTGATCACGCAATCAATCCAGGCAAGGCAAAGAAAGGGCAGTCCGTCCCCGGACAGAACAAGGGACGATTGCTCGGGATGATCGTGATGGGCCTAATCGTGGTGGCGATCATCCTCCCGCTTGTTCCTCTCGTCATGTGGTCGATCAGCTATCAGTGGCACTTTCCGGATGTTCTGCCCGCATCGCTGAGCACACGGGCCTGGGAGTACGTCTTCTCAGGCACGTCCAAGGCTCCCCGAGCGATTTTGACGGGAGCACGGATCTCCGTGGTGGCCACGGTGCTCTCCATTGCGATTGGCATTCCGGCTGGACGGGCCCTGGGGCTGCACAGGTTTCGTGGCAGGCGACTCATCCAGTTTCTGATTCTGGCACCCACGATCATTCCGCCGTTATCGGTAGCGATGGGTATCCATGTCGCGTTTATCAAGTATGGATTGGCGGCCAAGCCAGTAGGTGTCATGTTAGCGCACCTGATCCCGACCACACCGTACGTCGTGATGGTCATGTCCAGCGTCTTCGCCAACTACAATCCGGAGTACGAGGAGCAGGCACGAACCCTTGGTGCGGGGCCTGTGAGGACGTTCATTCACGTTACCTTGCCAGCGATCTTCCCCGGGATCATGGTCGGGGGCATGTTTGCCTTCATCATTTCCTGGGGCCAGTACGTTCTCACGCTTCTCATCGGCGGTGGACGGGTTATCACGCTTCCTCTGCTTCTCTTTTCGTTTGCGTATAGCGGGGACAATGCCGTAACGGCCGCGTTATGCATTCTTTTCGTCGCCCCCGCAATTCTGATACTGACATTTAGCTCCAAGTACCTTACGGGGGAGAGCGCTGCACTAGGAGGCATGGGCGTATGACACAGGTTCAGCTCCGCGGGCTGACAAAGGTCTTCCAGGGCCAGGAGAGGGTCGACGCCGTGAAGGATCTCGACCTGGACATCGCGTCGGGAGAGATCACGGCACTCTTGGGCCCATCCGGGTGCGGCAAGACGACCACACTGAAGATGATCGCCGGGCTTCTCTATCCCACGAGGGGGGACGTGCGCTTCGACGGTGAGTCGGTGCTGAGCGTGCCGGCCGAAAAGCGCGGGGCGGCCATGGTGTTCCAGAACTACTTGCTGTTCCCCTATATGTCAGTCGGTGAGAACGTCAGCTTCGGACTGCGCATGCGGCACGTCAACAAGGAGGTCATCGAGGAGAGGGTGGCCAGAATCCTCGAGCTGGTCAGGTTGCCCGGGTACCAGGACCGGCGCCCCCAGCAGCTCTCGGGCGGCCAGCAACAGCGGGTGGCCCTGGCTCGCGCTCTCGTCATCCAGCCCCGGGTGCTCCTGTTGGATGAGCCGATTAGCAACCTGGATGCGCACCTGCGCGATGAGATGCGGGATCTTATCTTGAGCATCCAGCGCGAGCTCGACATCACCACGGTGTTCGTCACCCATGACCAGCAGGAGGCGTGCATGCTGGCAGACCGGGTGGCGCTCATCTTCAGAGGGGAACTGCAGCAGTTTGATGAGCCCAGCGCTTTCTACGAACGACCGGCATACCCTGAGATCGCGCACTTCTTTGGGGCGAGCAACTTCCTGGAGGGGCTCAAGCAGGGGGAGACAGTCAAGACGCCCCTGGGTGCCTTCAACACCAACTGCGCGGAGGTCGAGGACGGGCCGGTTACCATCACCGTGCGACCGGAGAATTTGAGATTGGGCCAGGAAGAGAGGAACGCGGTGGAGGTGGAGGTCGAAAGCTGCATCTATCTGGGAACCTGCACGCGATTCAAAGTGAGGGTCAGCGACTGGACGTTTGAAGTGGAGGCCGATGCGGCGATGGCGAAGGAGCTGGGCGTGGGGGATCGGGTTTTTCTTGAGCTACCGCGCGACAAGATATGGCTCATGCCGGGCCACGACAAGTAGTCGCCACAGCGGATGATGAGCGCAGTTGTCTGGTTCTGGCGCAGGACGGAGCAGGAGGGATGACGTGGGCCTGGAACAGTTGAGAGATAGCGCGCTCTTCGACAAGATCTACGCAGCCATGCTGGGCGGCGCCATCGGTGATGCGATGGGCGGGCCGATCGAGGGCTGGCA
The DNA here is from genome assembly GCA_964390305.1 of uncultured Anaerolineales bacterium. GTDB lineage: Bacteria > Chloroflexota > Anaerolineae > B4-G1 > B4-G1 > SKLM01. The sequence goes on along the minus strand of CAYMHT010000045.1, from coordinate 11,569 downwards.
CTTCGCAGAGATCGAAGACCGCCACGGCGTCGTGGAGGATCTTCTGCCCTACGAACACGCGCCGGACTATCACTGGCATTTCTCGACCAGGGCCGGTGCCTACACCGACGACACGCGCCTCAAGCACATCCTCTGCCAGGCGATTGTGGACGCCGGCGGGGACGTGCGTCGCGGCGACCTCGTCAAGGCCTGTGTTGAGGCCTACTACGCCGCTGGGTCGGAGTTGGAGCGTGGATTCCTGGAGGAGTATGCGCTGGCCGGATTGTACCGGGAGGAGAAACTCATCTGGGGCGGGCGGCCGACGAACGGATTCGTCATGATGAACGCGCCGCTCGGTCTCGTTTGTCCTTGCGACCCCATGCGTGCCTTTGCCCTTTCATACGACGTCGATTTCATCAGTGATGGGTACGCGAAGTACTCGTCGGCGATGGCCGCGGCAGCGGTGGCAGCAGCGCTCTGTCCTGACGCCACGATCACGGATGCGATCGACGGGGCCCTGAGGGCATGCCAGGCCCATCGGGTCGAGGGCGAGCTGACGCGGCGCTGGCACGGATATGAACACGTGTTTCAACTCAACGAGAGGCTCGTGCGAACGGCGGTCGAGATAGCCGCTGGTCACGACAACGTCTTTAGCCTGAGGCCTGAGTACTATCGCGCGTTGCAGGTCAGTACACTGGGTGCAGAAGCGGCGCAGACCCTGGCGGTTGCCCTCGGCATGTTGACGGCGGCAAAGGGCGATGTTCGGGACGGGCTGATTGGGTGTGTGAACTACGGGCGTGATAACGACAGCTACGCCAGCGTGGCTGGCGCCATCGGGGGGGCCCTGAACGGCACTGATGCCATCCCGTCGGAATGGCGAGCGACGGTCGAGGGGGCCAACCCGGAGCCCTCCATTGAGGCGTTGTCGCTGGACTTGACCCGGGTGGTCGTTGAACGCCAGGGGAGGGTCCGAGAGACGGTAGCGCGGGTGGAGCGCCTATTGGCGCCGCGCAAGTGATAACGGCTGAGGAGCAAGGACGAGGGAGGCGACGTCAATGGTAGAGCGCGTGATTCTGGATTGTGACAATACGATGGGGATTCCCTACCGGGAGGTGGACGATGGCCTGACGCTCCTCTACCTGCTGGGCCGTCCCGATATCGAGGTGGTGGGCATCACCACCACTTTTGGCAACGGGACGATCGACGAGGTCCATCCCATCACAAAGGCGCTGCTGCAGGACATCGGGCGGGAGGACATTCCTCTTCACAAGGGAGCAGGCGAGGCAGACCAGCCCCCAACGGCGGCGGCCCGCTTCCTGGCCGAGACCGTCGCTGACCATCCCGGGGAGATCAGCGTGCTGGCCATCGGGCCGGTGGGCAACTTGAGTGCAGCGGCGAAGGTGAACGACCAGTTCTTCGAACAGGTCAAGCAGATCGCGCTCATGGGGGGCTATCTCCGGCCCCTGTGCATAGGCGATCGAGAGGTGGACGAGCTCAATCTGGCGTCGGATCCACGAGCGGCCTTCGACGTCTTGAACGCGGCCTGCCCCGTGACCGTGATGAATGCCCACGTTTGTCTTCAGGCCCCTTGCCGACAGGCTCACTTGTCGCGGCTGGATCACTGGCGCGCAGACACGCGCCAGATTCTGCGCCAGTGGCTCGAGGCCATGGAGGCCGCCTGCGGGGTCTCCGTGTTCTACCTGTGGGATCTCCTGCCGGCCGTCTACCTCACAGACCCAGAGCTGTTCGACGAGAACCTGGTTCGTGTCGCATCAACGGTTGAGGATCTGGAGAGGGGCATGCTGGTAATGGGTGAGGAGAGGGAGGGCGCCGTCGTCAACATGCCCACCACGATCCGCGACCAGGAGCGTTTCATGGAGGTTCTCTTCGATGCCTGGGGACGAGTGGAAGCATAGCGACCGAGGGCACTGAACCATAGAGAGGTTCGCCTGTGACCACAAAGGTGATCTGTGATTGCGACAACACGATGGGCCTGCCGGGCAAGCCGGTGGACGATGGGCAGGCGCTGCTGTATCTGTCTGGCCGACCCGACGTGGAGCTGATGGGCATCACCACCGTCTTTGGGAACGGGACGATCGACGAAGTTCACGCGGCAACGGAGGGGCTGCTGAGGGACATCGGTCAGGAGCTGCCGCTTCATCGTGGCGCGAGCGAGGCCAAGGAAGGGGAGACGGAGGCCTGTCGGTACCTCGTCCAGACCGTTGCCGCGCACCCGGGGGACACCACGCTGCTGGCCCTCGGGCCGCTGACGAATCTCAAGGCCGCCACCGACGAGGATCCGAGCTTCTTCGACAATGTGGAGCAAGTTGTGATCATGGGGGGATACCGTGCTCCTCTCGAAGTCCCTGGCTGGGAAGAGGTAGGGGAGCTCAATCTGTCGCTGGATGCAGAGGCCGCGCACGCCGTCCTCCGTGGGTCTTGCTCCGTCACGCTCATGACGGCCGAGGTCTGTCTTCATGCCCCTTTCAGCCTGCGCGATCTGGCGTTTATTGAGCAGTACGATCGGACCAAGACGTCCGCCATGCTCCGAGACTATCTGTTCCGCCGCGTCCGAGAGGAGCGTGCGCCGAGCGAGTATCTGTGGGATCTGTTGCCGGCGGTGTACGTCTCCTTTCCGCAGTTGTTCGATGAAAACCCTGCGTGGATCTCTTCCACTGTCTCTGACCTGACCTCGGGGACGATCGTGTGTGGTCACGAGGGTGAGGGGGCCCTGGTTAACATGCCCACCCGGATAGGGGATGTCGATCAGTTCTATGCCATTCTGCACGACGCCTGGGCAAGAGAGGTTCTCACTCGCCGATGACGATGGATACCATGATTGACTGGTCTCACAGCGCGTTCCGCAGCGGAGGGTGGTCGGTCCCGGGTGCGCCTATCAGTGGCAGACCATGTGGCAGGGCGATGCCCGAGTCACCCATCTGGGTATGGGGATCAATCGGACGGTGGGCGTCGGCCGATGCCACCGGACTGCCACATGTGACCAGAGGACGTGTCGTTCAAAGGAGCAGGGCATGAAGGGTGTCAATGAAGAGGACGTGCTTGTCCGAGCGGCCTGGCTCTACTACGTGGAGGGTCTCACACAGAAGGAGACCGGCGAACGGCTCCATCTATCGCGCGTGAAGGTGACCCGGCTGCTCAAGGAGGCTCGCGAGGCCGGCGTGGTTGAATTCCGGATCACGAAGCCCACGGGGCATCTGCGGCTCGAGCAGCGGCTCTGTCACGTTTTCGGCCTGGCGGATGCCTTTGTCGTTCCCACACAGGAGACCGGAGAGCGCCTCCGGCGCTCCCTCGGCAAGGCCGGGGCCACGTTTCTGGAGAATGTGACACGGCCGAATGTGAGAATTGGCCTGGGCATGGGACGGACGCTGGCTCAGGTTCCGCCTTTCCTGGAGTTGGACGGGCACAAAAAAGGCTGCATCGTCCAGGAGATGGTGGGTGGGGCCGGGCGGACCGACCTCGGGTTCGATACCTACAACGTGAGCTGGAGCCTGGCCCAGGCGTGCGGCGGGCGCGCGGGACACGTCTTCGCCCCCGTCGTCACGGACACAGCGGAGATGCGAGAGACGCTCGTGAACGATCCGCAGATAGCGAGTGCCCTGGAGGAGGCCGCGACCTCGGACGTAGCGATGATTGGCATCGGGGACGTGGGGGAGGACATGCTGCTCCTGCAGCTGGGGGACTGCAGTGCGGACGAGATCGAGACCCTGCGCGGGAGGGGCGCTGTGGGCGACATCATCGGTCATTTCTTCGACCTGGATGGGCGGCCCGTCCCGTGCGCGGTGGACGACCGGCTCGTCGCGCTCAGTATGGAGGAGCTGCGGGGTGTGCCTACCACGGTCGCTGTTGCGGGAGGCCTGGAGAAAACCGAAGCTATTCTTGGCGCTCTGCGCACTGGGTGCCTGGACGTGCTTATCACGGACTCTGCAACAGCCTCGGCCGTGATCGAGCGAGCCGGAGCGGCAAGAGGCGCTGAGGCGTAGAGCGGAAGAGGAGTCTGCTATGGAGACCATGAAAGCCGTGGTCGTGCACGACGGTCACGAGTTCCGGTACGAGACGATAGAGCGTCCGCGCGCCGGTGTGGGTGACCTGGTGATTGAGGTCGAGGCGGCGGGCATCTGTGCCGCTGACCGGAAGATATTCAGTGGGCACCATCCCTGGGAGCTGCCGGAGCGGTACATCCCGGGGCACGAGTACGTGGGGCGGATCAGGCAACTCGGCGAGGGGCTGGAGACAGCCGGCTTCCGCCTCGGGGATCGGGTGACAGCCGAGATCGTCGTGCCGTGCCGCACGTGCTGGTTCTGCCAGAGCGGCCTCTACCATTTGTGCGATCGCCCGGGCACGTGCGTCGGCGCCTGGGCGGAGTATATGAGGATTCCACAAGGCGCCATCGTGCACCGGGTCCCGGAGGAACTGCCCGCCGTGGAGGCGGCGCTGGTCGAGCCGCTCGCCTGTTCCATTCACGGCGTCGAGCTGGGTGACATCGGCCTGCGGGATACTGTGGTGATCGGGGGCCTGGGCGCCATCGGCATGGGGATGCTGCAGGTGGCGCGGCTCAAGAACCCACGGCATCTGATCGGGTTGGACCTGGACGATGACCTGCTGGAGGTAGCGCGGGACCTGGGGGCGGATGGTGCCTTCAACCCGGCGCGAGACGACGTGGAGGGCGAGATCCGAGGACTGACGGAGGGCCGCGGCTGCGACGTCTACATCGAGGCCTCGGGCAGCCCGGCCTCGATCACCACGGGCCTCCGCCTTCTTCGCAAGGCGGGGCGGCTGGTGATCTTCGGTGTATACGGGCGCCGGGCCGAGGTCGACTTCAATCAAATCAGTGAGTTCAAGGAGCTGACGGTGAGAGGTGGACACCTAAGCCCTAACACCTATCCGTCGGCCATACGGCTGCTGACAGAGAAACGGATCGACGCGCCGGCAATGGTCACCGGCACGTTCCCGCTCTCACATTACGAAGAGGCCATCGCTGTCAAAGGGCGGGCGGGGATGACGTCTATCAAGACGGTCTTGATCCCATAGTGATTCCCGGCACTGACTGGGTCGAGGACCTGACAAACCGCCGTTACCTTCGCGGGTTGGCGGCGGCTTTCTGTGCAGGAGACGGGTGGTCGCTCGGCGGGATGCCAGAATCGAGGACGGGAGGAAGGCTGTAGATGGCGGACGATCTGGTCCTGGTGATCGACGTGGGGACGGGCAGCGCGCGGGCGTGCGTTTTCTCCGTGCTTGAGAACCGAACCCTCAGTGTGGCTGCGCGTGAGTGTCCGATCAGCCATCCCGCACCTGACCGGGCGGAGTTCGATCCTCGCGTGTGGTGGGAGCACATCGTCAGCGCGGCCAGAGAGGCCGTGCTCCGGGCCGACCGTCCGGCCGACCGCTACCTTGGGATCACGGTGACCAGCCTGCGTCAGGGCTTTGTCCTGGTGGATGACGACGGTGATTCGGTCGCCTCCGGCGTCCTGAACTACGATCGGCGCGGCGCCCGGTTCACAGACGTGGTCGACTCGGCGCTGGGAGAGGAGCCGCTCTACCGGCTGACCGGTCACTGGTCGGCGCCCGAACTGACGCTGCCCAAATTGCTCTGGTTCCGCGCGGAGGAGCCGGCTGTGTGGAGGCGCGCCAGTTCCCTCCTGTTCATCCACGACTGGGTGATCTACCGCCTGTGCGGCGAGAAGGGGACAAATCCCACGATGGTGTGCGCCGGTCAGATGGCGGACGTGGGTGAGCGCACGTGGGCTGGAGATCTGATTCGAGAGATGGGTCTCGGCCTTGATAAACTGCCCCCTGTCTACGAAGGCGGCTTCCAGCTGGGAGGGCTGCTGGATGAGGTTGCCCACAGGGTGGGACTTCTTCCGGGGACTCCCGTGCATGTTGGGGGCGGCGACACGCAGTTCGGGACCCTGGGGGTGGGGGCTGCAGAGCCTGGAGAGGTCGCCATCGTGGCAGGATCGACTGCGCCAATTATGATGACGACCGACCGGCCGACGGTTGATCCGAAGCGCTATCCGTGGGTCAGCGCTCACCTCAGGCCCGGTCTATGGGCGGCAGAGATGAATGCTGGACATACGGGGATGATCTACAGGTGGTTCCGCCAGGTGCTGAACGAGGTCAGGGGTGAGCAGGCAGCGCCTGAAGCCGAACTCTCGTACGCCTCATTGGACGCCGCGGCTGCGGGCGCGCCGATCGGCTCCGGTGATCTGCTGGCGGTGGCGGCGAACCCGCGCTGGGCGGCCGACACCTGGCGTAACAGGGCTCCCTACACGTGGTTCAACTTCCGCGTCAGCCATGGTCTCGGGCATATGGCTCGCTCCATTCTTGAGGGGGTCTGCTTCGGCGTGCGGGGGAACGTGGAGCAGCTGGAGAGAGTCGCTGCCCGTCGCTTTGAGAGAATCGTGTTCACGGGGGGGTGTGCCTCCGTGCCGCTGTGGGCGCAGATGATGGCCGATGTGCTGGGGCGTCCGCTGGAGGTGCCAGCCGTCGCGGAGGCCGCCGCCGCGGGCGGGGCGCGGCTCGTTCTGGGAAGTCATACAGGGGAGGAGCAGCTGCCCGCCCCGGCTGTGAGAGTCTACACACCAGATCGTTCCCGAACGGACGCCTACGAGCGGTACTACAGGGCGTATCTGGATGTCTTTGAGACGATGCAGAAGAACTTCGGCGGTGAAGGAGGGCACACTTGACGAAGAAGGCGCTGGTACTGGCGGAGTTCGATCACCAGGCGATTCCTCTTCTAGAATCACTGGGTTATGCCGTGGAGCTTGCTGGATGGGGACAGACGCGTAAAGCGCTGGCGGAAGACGAGCTGATTGAGCTGGTTGACGATGTCTCCCTGCTGGTGGTCGAGGTGGAGCAGATCACGGCCGGGGTTCTTGAGGCTGCCCGGCAGCTGGAGCTGATCGCGGCATGCCGCGGTGAACCCTCAAATGTCGATCTGAACCACGCGACTGCCCGGGGGATTCCAGTGCTCCATACACCTGGTCGAAACGCTGAATCGGTGGCTGACTTCACCCTTGGCCTGATGCTCGCCGTCGGTCGGAAGATCTGCCAGGCGGACAGGCATCTGCGGCAAGGCGGATGGCATGTGGGCGCTGAGATGCCATATTTCCACTTCCGGGGGCCTGAGCTCAGCGGCAAGTGCCTCGGGCTCCTGGGTTGTGGCCACATAGGCACGGCAGTGGCAAGGCGTGCGCAGGCGCTGGGCATGGAGGTGCTGGCCCACGATCCCTACGTGACCCCGCAGCAGGTCGATGGGCTGGCGAAACTGGTCCCCATGGATGCGCTTCTGACCAGGGCTGACTTCCTGTCCCTTCATGTGCCGGTCTCCGATGAGACAGAGCACATGATTGGCGCCGCTAAGATTTCGCAGATGAAGCCGAGCGTCTACCTGATCAACACGGCCCGCGCTGCCGTCGTCGTGGAGGATGCGCTTTACCGCGCCCTGGAAACTGAACGGATCGCAGGGGCTGCACTGGATGTCTTCTGGGAAGAACCGCTTCCGAAGGACAGCCGCTGGCGGAGATTGGACAACGTGATTCTTACCCCTCACATAGCCGGTGCAGCTGATGACGTCAGGAAGCATCATACTGCGATGATCATCGACGACGTGAGGAAGTTTGATCAAGGTGAGCGTCCATCCCGGGTGGCAAATTCCGGGGTCTTCGAGATGGCAGGTCGAGCTACCCCTGGTCATTGACGGACCACATGGCGCTGATACCTGGCTATGGAGAGCTCTATTAGGAGGCAAAGTGAAGCGGGAGCAGTATGACAGATGAGTATGAATGAAGCGACGCAGCGCGACCTACTGAGGCAGATGTACACGATCCGTGCCTTTGAGGAGAAGGCCGAGGACTTGTATGAGATGGGGAAGGTCCATGGCACGATGCATCTCTCCATAGGAGAGGAGGCATCGGCCGTGGGATCAATCGCTGCCCTGCGACCCAGCGACTTCATCCTCAGCACTCATCGTGGGCACGGTCACTGCATAGCCAAGGGGGCCGTCAACGCCGATGATCTGTTGACCGTTCTGAAGCCTATGATGGCTGAGTTTCTGGGCAAAGAGACCGGGTACTGCCGTGGACGTGGAGGCTCGATGCACATCGCCGACGTGGAGAGCGGTAACCTGGGGGCCAACGGCGTGGTCGGTGGCGGGATCGGGACGGCCATGGGCGTGGCTCTGGGACTGAAGATGCAGCGGCGACCGCAAGTCGTTCTGTGTTTCTTCGGCGATGGCGCGGCCAATCTGGGTGTGTTCCACGAATCTCTGAACATGGCATCCATCTGGGACCTGCCGGTCGTCTACGTCTGTGAAAATAACCAGTACGCCATGTCCTTTTCCGTTGAAGATGCCTTCCCCATCGAGCGCATCTCCGATCGGGCAGGTGCCTATGGGATGCCCGGCGTGACCGTGGACGGCAACGACCTGATGGCGGTCCACGACGCGGTAAGCGAGGCAGTGGAACAGGCACGGGCAGGCGAGGGGCCGTCCCTGGTGGAGAACCTCACGTACCGGTGGCGCGGGCACTCGAAGAGCGACGTGAACCGCTACCGCTCCCAGGAAGAAATCGAGAGGTGGAAGGAGCGGTGCCCTATCAAGCGGTTCCGCCGCGAACTGATCGAGAACGGGGTACTGACGGACGCGGAAGCCGACCGAATCGAGCAGGAAGCCTACGCCGCGGTTGAGGAGGCGGTCGAGTTCGCTGAGAGCAGTCCAGAGCCTGACGTGGCGACGATCGAAGAGGGGGTCTACGCCTGATGCGCGAGCTGACATACTTGAAGGCGATCCGCGAGGCGTTGTGGCAGGAGATGGAGCGGGATGAGCGTGTCTTCATCATAGGCGAGGACGTGGGCGTCTACGGGGGGGCCTTCGGCGTGACCGCTGGTATGGTGGAAGCGTTCGGCGAGGAGCGGGTGAGGGACACACCCATCAGCGAGCTGGGCATTGCCAGCGCCATCACGGGGGCGGCGATCACGGGCATGCGACCGGTGGGCGAGATTATGTTTATGGACTTCACCACCTTGACTATGGAGCAACTGGTGAATCAGGCGGCAAAGATGCGCTTCATGTTCGGGGGGACGATCGAGGTTCCGTTCGTGCTGCGGACGCCGGCGGGGTCCGGAACAGGAGCCGCGGCACAGCATTCACAGAGTCTGGAGAGCTGGTTTGTCCACGTACCCGGCTTGAAGGTAGTGATGCCGAGCACGCCCTATGACGCGAAGGGGCTCTTGCTGTCGGCGATTCGGGATCCCAACCCGGTCCTGTTTGTGGAGCACAAGCTGCTGTACAGCACCAGAGGCGCGGTGCCTGAAGAGCAGTATACGATCCCGTTGAGCACGGCGGATGTGAAGCGAGAGGGTCGCGACGTGACCATCGTGGCCACCTCGGTGATGGTCAACCGCGCCCTGCACGCGGCGGAGCAGCTGGCCGAGGAAGGGATCGATGTGGAGGTTGTTGATCCTCGCACACTGAAGCCGCTGGATGAGGAGACTGTCGTGCGGTCCGTGATGAAGACGGGGCGGGTGCTGATCGTGCATGAAGCCTGCAAGACCGGTGGATACGGGGGAGAGCTGGCCGGGGTGATCGCGGGGAGCGAGGCTTTCGACTACCTGGACGCCCCTATCGTCCGTCTGGCGGGATTGGACATCCCGATTCCGTATAATCCTGATCTGGAGTATCACGCGGTGCCGCAGGTAGAAGGCATTGTCGAGAAGGCGCGCCAGCTGGCAACAGGGAGAGTCTGAACATGGCAACAGCGGTGATCCTGCCCAAGATCGAGATGGCCCAGAAGAAGGCAACCATCATCGAGTGGCTTACAAACGAGGGGGATGAGGTCAAGAAGGGTGATCCTCTGTTGGCGGTGGAGACCGACAAGGTGACGATGGAAGTCGAAGCCCCTGCCTCGGGCCTCCTGGCCGGGATCCGTGGAGAGCCCGGTGATGAGGTGCCCGTGACGGAGACGATCGGCTACATCCTGGAGCCGGGGGAAGCGCTGCCGGGTGAATCGGAAGATGGCACTGTGGCGGCGGAACAGACCAGGAGCCAGTATCCCGAGGAGCCAGGAGCGGAAGTCGACGCGACGCCGGTGGCGAAGCGGATGGCAGCGGCCGAGGGGGTGAGCCTTGGCACTCTGAGCGGTACGGGGCCTCAGGGGCGAATCACCAAGTCGGACGTGGAGACCGCACTAGAATCAGCCCCTTCAATTGGGACGGTGTCAAGCAAGGTGCGAGCGACGCCCAGTGCGCGCCGAATTGCGCGGGAGGAGCAGGTAGATCTTTCAGCCATTTCCGGCACCGGGCCCCGCGGGCGTGTGCAAGCTGATGATGTTCGGGCCTTCGCAGAAGCCCGACAGGAAGCCCGGGCGCCAGGTGCCGAGGTGGTGCCTCTCGAGGGAATGCGGCGCACCGTCGCCGAGCGGATGACGAGGAGCTATCAGAGTGCCCCCCACATTGTAATCGGCGTAGATGTCGATATGGGTGCCTTTGAGCGGACTCGGGAAAGCCTGAACGCGAGGGCTGAGAAGGAGGGTGAGCCCCGGGCGTCGATCACTGCCCTGCTGGTGAAGGTGGTGGCGTGGGCCCTGAAGCGCCACCCATGGCTGAACAGCACACTGCAGGACGAGGAGATCCACTTGCTGCCCGAGATCAATGTCGGTGTGGCGGTGGCGCTGGAGGAAGGACTGATTGTGCCGGTGGTGAAGGATGCTGATGAGAAGACCGTCAGGCAGATAGCGGCCGAGCTCAGAGAGCTGGTGGATCGCGCTCGCGGGGGCCGTCTCAGACCATCCGATGTGACGGGGGGGACGTTCACGGTCTCCAATCTGGGTTCCTTTGGGATTGAGGAGTTCAAGGCGATCATCAACCCCCCGGAGGCAGCGATCCTGGCTGTGGGGGCGATTCGATCGACGCTCGTTCCTGATGCCGATGGGGAGCCTGTTGTTCGGCTCATGATGCGGGTGACGCTCTCGGCTGATCATCGCATCGTGGACGGGGCCCTGGCAGCACGCTTTCTATCCGACCTGCGAAGGGCCGTACAAGAGCCCGCTCTGTTATTGTTGTAGGAATCACGCCCCGTCACTCGTTCGTAGTGCGCCACGCAGCGCAGCGAAGTAGCGCCTCCGCCCGCTTGTAGTGCCTAGCGCACCGCGTGCGCCACGCAGCAAGGCGCAGTAGCGCTCTATTCTGCCCAAGCCCGCCGCGCGGCCCGTCTCCCGACCACGCCCCTGCCCCCCCGTTTGTAGTGCGCTACGCAGCGCAGCGAAGTAGCGCCTCCGCCCGCTTGTAGTGCCTAGCGCACCGCGTGCGCCGCGCGGCCCGTCTCCCGCCCACCCACTCCCCTTCACCTCGCACATTCCCTGCCACATTCCGCTCCTCCCTCGCCAGGGCCTCCCATTTGCCGGCAACATTTGCCCCGCCGCACCGGTTTTCGACCCAAAAATCGCCCGCGTTTGCGCCGCAAACCCGACAGAGCGAACCAGATTCTTGCGACAGGGGGATCACACATGCGGGGCCAGGAATCTCTCTTGACCTCACCGCCGACGTGCGTATAATGGCCCAAAGACGGCCACGTCGC
>CAYMHT010000044.1:1826-21298 GCA_964390305.1 uncultured Anaerolineales bacterium | reverse complement strand
AAGAATCAGGCGACGGAGATTCTGCGCCAGGTGAGGGAGAAAGGGGCGGAGTACGTGGTGACGTACTACGGGCGGCCGGTAGCCGTCCTCCTGCCTGTGGACGAAGAATGGTTGGACGAGGAGGCGAGGCGCGCGGCCGAGGCGGCGAGCCCCGGGGATGAGGTCGCCGCTGAGTTGGAGAGGCTGAGGGAGGAGATCGACCAGAGCTGGGAGTCGGACAAGAGCGGGGTCGAGCTCGTGTCGGAGCAACGGCGCTAGGCTACCCGAGATGTACGTCATCGACGCCAGCGTCCACGTCGCCGACATCCGCCCCGGGGAGCCCCACCACGCCGAGGCGCGGGCGTTCTTCCGTTGGGTGGCCGATGAGAGGAAGCCCGTCTACTTACCGGTGATCGTTCTGCCCGAGGTCGCAGCCGCTATCTCCCGGGGCACCGGGGAGCCAGCGCTGGCCCGGCGCCTCATCGCAGCTATGCAGCGCATCCCTCATTTTGAGATCGTTCCGATCGGTGAGGATCTCGGAAGGCTGGCGGCGGCTCTGGCCGCCGATCACCGTATTCGGGGCTGCGACGCGATCTACGTGGCTCTCGCCCAGGAGCGAGGCGCAAGGCTGATCACGCTCGACCATCAGCAGCGGGGCCGGGTGCCGCCGGGCGTCATTGCCCGGTCGCCGACCCAGGAACTATCGGAGATCGGAGCTGCCGAGCGCTAGACGCTCAAGAGTCTTGGAGGAGAGCCTATGGAGGCTGCAGATCACCTTCTACGCTGACCCGGTCAACGCCGCCTCTCGAGCGATGGGGATGGAGTAGGCCAAATGAGGATTTCGGGCTAGTGCGCACGAGCGGCACCAATCGCCTTCGCGGGCGCTATCTGCACGAGCCCATGGTGGCGGGAGAGGATATTCCGCACAGCACAACCGGATCTCGAGGTACTCTACGATCATGGATAGACACAGTGTTACTAACGTGACTTATCAGAACCTGGTCGTCCGAACGAAACTGACCCCTCCGCGCCTCCATAGGCGCACCCTGCACCGCTCCCGCTTGAGCGAACGGCTGCTGCAGGCCCTGGACTACCGCCTCACCATCGTACAGGCGGGCGCCGGGTACGGGAAGAGCACCGCCTTGGCAGCGCTACACGAATTTGACCACCCGGTGGCCTGGTACCACCTGAGCACGGAGGACACCGACTCCCTACTCTTTCTCCTGCATCTCATCTTCAGCTTTCGCCTGGCTCTGCCAGACCTTTCTGAGGCTTCCCTGGCAATCCTGGAGGCGTGGGAAGGGGGAAGCAGCGACCTGCCCTGGAGGGCGGTCGTCGATGCACTTATCAACGACCTGGTCGAGCTCTCCGCCGGCCCCGTGGTCCTGATCCTCGACGATGCCCATATCCTGGATGACACTAACGGACCGGCCCGCATCCTCGACTGGCTCATTGGGCGTGCGCCGCGCGACTTGCACGTCGTCCTCTCCGCGCGCTATCCACTCAAACTCCCCACGTTGGTCAGCTGGCGGGTCAGAGGAGAAGTGTTGGAGATTGACCAGGACGAATTGGCTTTCACCATCGAAGAGGTAGCATCGCTGTTTCACCAGCAATACCGCGTGTTCCTCACCCCTGAGGAGGTCGAGAGACTCACCGCGGAGACCGAGGGATGGGCCATCGCTCTCCAGCTGATCTGGCAGAGCCTGCGCAGCGGCGCGGTATCAACCCTCCCCGAGGCTTTGGGACGGCTCTCGGGCCCTGAGCAGGATCTTTTCGCCTTCCTAGCGCACGAGGTGCTGCAGCAGCAACCTCCCGACGTCCAGGGGTTCCTGCGCGCCACAGGGGTTCTACGGGAGATGACTACGTCGATTTGTGACTGTCTGCGGGGTGCGAATGACAGTGCTCAGATCCTCCGCTATCTCCTCGAAAGCGGCCTCTTCGTCGTGGATTTGGGCGACGATCACCTGCGCTACCATCACCTCTTCCGTGACTTCCTCCGCCACCAGTTGACTGCGGACGAGGAGCGTGCGGCGCATCGGAAGGCGGGTGCCTGCTGTCAGCGCCACGGCGGCCGGGAGGAAGCTGTCTACCACCTGCTGTCGGCTGAGGCCTATGAGAATGTCGCTGAGATGCTCGATCAACTGGGGCGCGAGCTGGTTCGCGCCGGGCGCCTGGACACGCTCGCGGCCTGGGTCGGAGCGCTACCTCCAGAAGTCGTGGAGGGCCACCCCCCTTTGATGGTCTATCTGGGGGACATTGCCAGGCTGCACAGTCGTTTTAATGAGGCTTTGGGCTGGTATCGGCAGGCCGAGGAACGCAGCCGCGCCCACGGAGACGTGCGCGGCACTGGCAAGGCTCTCCGGGGACAGGCGCGGGTCTATCTCGATACCGTTAACCCGACTGAGGCCGATCACTTGCTCCAGGAGGCGCTCCGGCTCGCCGACGGCCAGGAGGATCGAGACACTCGAGCCCGTCTCCTTGAATTGCTGGCCGAGAATCAACTCAACCTGGGCCGGACGGAAGTGGCAAACCAGTTCCGCGCTCAGGCCCGGCAGCTACGAGAGGAGGGCCCGGGCGAGGCCGAACTGGCCATGCGGGTGCTTCTGCGCACCGGGCAACTAGATAAAGCGCGCCGGCTGCTGAGAGAGCAGGCAGAAGCCGAGCGGCGCGAGCCCGTTCGTCGGCCCAGAGCCCACCGTGAGACGCTCCTTCTGCTCTCTCTAATTCTCTCCTTCCAAGGAAAGGGAGAGGAAGCCTACCAGTGCGCGGTGGAAGGCACCGAGCGCGGAGAGGTGCTTCAGTCGCCCTTCGTCATCGCCGTTGGCTATATGCGGCAAGGACACGCCTGGCTGCTACGGGGAGACACGCAAGGATACGAAGAAGCATGCCGCTGCTATCGGGATGCTATCGCGCTGGGCGATACGCTGGCGGTCCCCCGGCTGAAGGTCGAGGCTTTCTGGGGGCTCTGCCGCGCCCACGGATTCCATGGGACAGTTGAAGCTGCCAGGCACGCCTCGGAGCAGGGAATCGAGATCGCAGAGCAAGCCGGGGACGAGTGGATCGCAGCTCTTATCCGCGTCTCGATGGGGGCAGGGTACGTCCTGGCCCAGCAGGATGCCGAGGCCGCTCGCTGGATCAGTCAAGCGGAGACCGCATTCCGCGAGTGCGGCGATACCTTTGGCGAGGCGGTGGCTCGCCTGTGGCAGTGCCTCTCCTGGCACGCCACTGGCGACATAGCGCGGCTGGAACACGGAATAGGTACCCTGCTGCAACTCGTCCGCGAGCATCGATACAACTACCTCTTCCAGCGCCAGACCATGCTGGGGCCTCCTGATCCTCGCAGGACGATTCCGCTCTTGCTTGCCGCTCGCGATGCCGGACGGGAGCAGGCGTTTGCCGAAAGCCTTCTGGCGCAGATGGGCCTGAGAAGGCTGGAGTTCCACCCTGGGTATCAGCTTCGCGTGCAGACGCTGGGTCCTTTTCGCGTGTGGCGGGGAACGCAGGAGATCGTCTCCGACGAGTGGACCCGAGAGAAGGCGCGCCAGCTCCTCCAGTTCCTCCTCACCTACCGCGGGCGGCTGTGGGATCGACAGCAGATCGTAGACAAGATGTGGCCCAGCCTTGGTCCCGAGACCGGTCAGCGAGACTTCAAGGTAGCTCTCAGCACGCTGCGCGGGGTCCTGGAGCCCCATCGGAAACCGGGAGCTCCGTCAGCCTACATCGTGCGAGATGGCAGCTGCTACGGCTTGCGGTCGAGCGCCGATTTGTGGCTGGATGCCGACCGCTTCGAGCGCCTGGCCGCCGAAGGGACTCATAGCTTCGACGACGATCCAAAGACGGCGCTGGCCCGGTGCCGGGAAGCCCTGGACCTGTATCGCGGTGACTACCTAGAGGAAAGCCCGTATGAGGATTGGTGCAGTGAGGAGCGCGAGCGGCTCCTCACGCTCTACCTGCGTACGGCGGACAGGATGGCGCGTGCGCTGGTGAAACGCGGCGCATGGGAGGAAACCATCCGGGTCTGCCAGTCCATTCTGGCCCGAGACGACTGCTGGGAGCAGGCCTATCGCTCGATGATGACAGCCTACGCCCATCGAGGCAACCGAGCTCAAGCTATGCGGACCTATGAGCGCTGCAGGGAACGCCTTCGCGAGGCTCTGGATGTTAGCCCCTCCCCAATAACCATTAGCATCTACGAATCCATCCGTGAGTAGTATCTCGAACGACCGCGTTGTAACTCCCCTGTAACGACCTTCTGTTACAATATAAGAGATGCAGTCCTTCGGCAGAGGACTTCTGGCTCCGCCGGCGCGGATTGGATGCAGCTCAGCCGAGATGTCTTGTTATGCGCGAAATGACCATTGCCTCGTTCGTCCTTCGCTTTACGCAGGAGCAGGCTTCGGGCTCCGGATCGGCTTCTGGACCGTGGCACGGTGTGATCCGACACGTGCAAAGCGATGAGGAAACTCACTTCAAGCGGATAGAGGATGCCCTGGCCTTCGTCAGCCGCTTCGTGGACCTCACCGACGAGACGAACCACGCAGAGCAACGGACGTAGCCAACGCGGGACACGAAGGTGTAGGAGCGAGGGGACCGCCGGGCTCAACGAGGTCACCGCCGTCAGGAAGCCAGATGGTTTCCCTGTGGTGGGGTGTGCGAAAGGGCGCTCAAGATGCAGACGATGCTCGGGAGGTGATATGATCGTCGGTGACTGGCTGGGACGCCGTGAGCACCTCACGCCCAACAAGATCGCTCTGGTTGACACCCTGAATCACGATCGAGCGATCACCTACCGCCAGTGGAGCCGATCGGTCAACCAGACGGCGCGGTTCTTGAGGCACCGACTGCAGGTGCGCCAAGGCGATCGTGTGGCAGTACTGGCCCACAACTGCGTAGAGTATCTCGACATCTGGTTCGCCTTGGGCCGGCTGGGCGCGATTCTGCAGAACCTGAACTGGCGCCTGACGTCCTATGAGCTTGACGCCCTCATAGACGATGCCGCCCCGGTGGCCCTGGTCTACGGCAGCGAGTTCGCCTCTTTGGTGAACGAGTTACGGGGCCGGATGCCCAGCGTCCAGCACCTTGTCGCCCTGGCAGAGCAAGCCCATTCAGAGGACGATTTGTTTGCCGACCGCGCGGAATTCTCCGATGCGCCGCTGCCGGAGCTAGCACTGGAATGGAGCGACCCGTGGGTGATCTGCTATACGGGTGGGACGACCGGCATGCCAAAAGGGGCCGTCCTTACCCACAGGGCGATTACAGCAAACGCCATCAACACGGACATCTCGTGGGGACTGACCCCCGACGATGTCGCGATTCTCAACTCACCCCTGTTTCACACCGGTGGCCTAAACGTCTTCACCGCCCCGCTGGTCTATAACGGCGGTACCAGCGTAGTCTGCAAGGGGTTTGACGCCGACCAGGTTTTCGATCTGCTCGAGCGCCGCGAGGTGACCCTGTTCTTCGGCGTGCCCACGATGTTCATCGTGCTCCAGGATCACCCACGCTGGGAGGAGGTGGACTTCTCCTCGTTGAAACTCGTCATCAGCGGCGGCGCGCCCTGCCCGATGCCGGTCTTCGAGAAATTCTGGGCCCGCGGCGTCGATTTCAAGACGGGCTACGGCCTCACCGAGGCCGGACCGAACACGTTTTGGCTCCCACCAGAGGATGTCCGAAGGAAACCCAACGCCGTCGGCTTCCCTCTCTTCCACATCGACGTGAAGGTAGTGAAAGAGAACGGGGCCGAGTGCGAACCCGGTAAGGCGGGAGAGCTGATCATCCGCGGTCCGCACGTCTGCGACGGCTACTGGAACAACCCCGAGGCCACAGCCGAGGCCTTCCGCCCTCTACCCTCAACGGGCTCGGAAGAGCCTTGGCTCCATACCGGGGACTTGGCGCTGCGAGACGAGGAGGGTTATTACACCATCGTTGGGCGGCTCAAGGACATGATCATCTCCGGCGGCGAGAACATCTACCCCGCGGAGGTGGAGAGCGTGATGCACGGGCATCCCGCCGTCACGGAGGCTGCGCTTATCGGCGTGCCTCACGACAAGTGGGGCGAGGTCGGGAGAGCAATCGTGGTGTCCAGCGGCGACTCACTGACTGAGGAGGAGCTTCTCAGCTTCTGCCGGCATCGGCTGGCCCCCTATAAGGTGCCCAAGTCCGTGGTATTCATCGATGAGATGCCCAAGACCGGGGCAGGCAAGGTGGACAAGAAGGCTCTGGTCGAGGCCTATGGTGACCGATCTGGTGAGTGATGAGGAGTCCAAGATGCCAAGAAAGACGGTTAATGACATCGAGATGTATTACGAGATCCAGGGCGAGGGCGAGCCCGTGCTTCTCATCGCAGGGATCGGTCAGGATCACAATACCTGGAGGTTGATAGCTCCCGATCTTTCGAGCCGCTTTCAGCTGATCCTGCCGGACAATCGAGGTGTGGGACAGACCGGGATGCCTGATATGACGTACACAGTCGACCTGATGGCTGGCGATTTCCTGGGTCTGCTCGATCAACTCGAGATTCCGTCGGCTCATGTGGTGGGCCATTCGCTAGGGGCAGCTATCGCCTTCGAGATGGGACGCGGCCATCCCGAGCGGGTGGGTAAGGTGGTGATGATGTCCGCCCTCTACCCGGGGCCTGAGGCAGTGATGCCCTCCGACGAGGCGATGGAGCTACTGACCGATCGGTCCGGCGAGCCGCAGGATCTGGTGAGACGGGGGGTACGCGTTGCCACCGCGCCGGGCTTCAAGGAGCGCCAGCCGGAGCTATTCGAGGTGCTGGTGCAGGCCGGGCTGAACCGCACCCAACCTGCCAAGATCTACGAACGGCAATCGGCGGCCGGAGGGCTCTATCTGCAGACCGATCATCTGGCCGAAGGATTTGAGCCGGCGCTGCTGTTGGTCTATGGCGAGCACGACCAGGTTGCCCCACCGGACAACGGCGAGCGCATTCAGAGCCAGCTACCGAAAGCCCAGATGGCATTGATCGCGAACGCTGGTCATTTCCTTCACGTCGAGCAGCCGGGGGCGGTAGCCGACGCTGTCGTCACGTTCCTGGAGGATTGAGCGGTGACACGTCAGGCGCAGATTCTCTCAACCGGTAGCTACGTCCCGGAACGGACGATCACCAACTCGGAGATCGACCGGATCCTGGGCGAGTCGACGGATCAGTGGTTGATCGAAAACGTCGGTATCCGGCAACGGCATTGGATGGCGCCGGATCAGACGACGTCCGACCTCATAGTGGCTGCGTCTCAGCGAGCTCTGCAGAGTGCCGACATCGGACCCGAGGAGATCGACCTGCTCATCGTCTCTACCGACACGCCAGATTATCTCTCGCCGGGCACCTCTGTCGTCGTGCAGCACAAGCTGGGGGCCGTCAACGCTGGATGCTACGACGTAAACAGCGCCTGCGCTGGCTGGGTGACTGCCCTGGACCAGGGCGCGCGCTACATCGCCACCGACCCAAGCTTGCGGTATGTCCTGGTGACCGGCGGCTATGGCATGAGCCGCTTCCTGGACCTGAGCGATAAGAGGACGGCTAATTTGTTCGGTGACGGAGCGGGCGCGGTCGTCTTGGGTGCGGGGGATGTCCCTGGTTTCCTGGCCAGCAGACTCGACGCCCGGGGAGAATACCACGATGCCCTGGGGATCTACACCGGCGGCGCCCACCGCCCCTGCACCCCCGAAACCCTGGAGCAGCACGGCCCCCCCCACGTCGAGTTCGTGAGGAAGTTCCCGGCCACCTTCAACACGGAGCACTGGCCCCCCCTGATCCGAGCCACGCTGGCGAAGGCCGGCCTCACGCTGGACGATGTCGATCTCTATCTCTTCACCCAGCTCAACCTGCGCACCATCGAGCAGACGATGAAGACGGTAGGACAGCCGATAGAGAAGACGCACTGGGTGATGCACAAGTGGGGTTACACCGGATCGCCCTGCGTGGCCATGGCCCTGGATGACGCCATCGACCAGGGCTGTGGACCCGAACCGGGGGACGTGGTGCTGTTCTGTACCAGCGGCGGGGGGATCAGTATCGCGGTCTCGGTTTGGCGTTGGATGGTCGAAGACGTTAGCAGCAACACGTGAGTGAGCTATCCAATGTACATCGGTGATTATCTCGCGCGACGCGAAATCTACAGTCCGGACGGCCTCGCCGTCATAGATGCGGGCAAAGACCCTGAACTACGGCTCACTTACCGCGAGATGAACGCGCGGGCCAACCGCTTCGCCGATTGGCTGCGCGCAGAGGCCGGGATCGAGAGGAGGGATAGGGTGGCGATCCTGGCCCGCGACGGCGTGGAGCACCTGGACTGTTTCTTCGCCTGTTCCAAGATTGGCGCCATCCACACCGCCCTCAACTGGCGGCTCCACTGGCGGGAGCTGGAGCAGATTGTTGAAACTACCACGCCCAGCATTCTGATCTACTCCGACGACTTCAAGGAAAGCGTCACCGAGCTGCAGATTGCGACACGTGACCGGCCGCACGCCATACAGTACTATCTCCACATCGAAGGCGCTGGTATCCCGGGCAGTCTGCACTACCAAGGTACCGTCTCTCAGTCTCCTGATGAGCCAGTCACCTGCGAATCGATCGACAAGGAGGACGTCGCCGCGCTGATCTTCACGGGCGGCACCACCGGCTTCCCCAAGGCAGCCGAGGTCTCCCACCGCATGATTGCCTGGAACACGCTCAACACTGTGATCCACGACATCACCCATGACGACATCTATCTCAACGTCTTCCCGATGTTTCACACGGGAGGGCTCTTCGTCTATACCTTGCCGCAGGTCATCTTCGGCGGGACCACGATCCTGGTAAGAAAATTCGAGCCCGAGTTGGTACTGGACTTGATGGAGCGCGAGCAGGTGACGGTGTTCGCCGGGGTGCCGACGATGTACCAGATGATGACCCAGGCCAGCAACTGGGACGAGGCCGCGCTTTCCTCCCTGCGTTTCTGTACCAGCGGCGGCGCGCCGCTGCCGGTACCCCTGGTGAGGAAGTACACCGAGGAGAAGGGCATACGCTTCAAGCAGGGCTTCGGTATGACCGAGTTCGGTCCCGGGATCTTCGCGCTGGCTCCGGAGGACGCCATCCGCAAGGCCGGCTCCATCGGCCGCCCCAATTTCTACGTGGATGCCCGCGTCGTTGACGACGAAAACAACCCTTTGGGCCCCAACGAGGTCGGCGAGCTGGTGCTCAAGGGTCCCTCTCTCTGCTCCGGGTACTTCGGCGACCCCGAGGCCACGGCCACCATGCTCGATGAGGAGGGTTGGTTTCACACCGGCGATCTGGCGCAGTATGACGATGAGTGGTACTTCTTCATCGTAGGGCGCAAGAAGGACATGTTCATCTCCGGTGGGGAGAATGTCTACCCGCCGGAGATCGAGGCGACGTTGTACGAGCATCGAGCTGTGCATATGTGCGCCGTCATCGGCGTGCCTGACCCCAAGTGGGGCGAGGTCGGGGTCGCCTGCGTCGTCCTGGAGCCCGAGGCCGAGACAACGCAGGAGGAGCTTCTTGCGTTCCTCAAAGATCGTCTCGCGGGCTACAAGGTGCCCAAGCGGGTCGTGTTTATGGACGAGATGCCTATCTCCGGGGCGGGGAAGATTCTGAAGCGACAATTGAAGGAAAAGCTGAGAGGTGAGGCGTGAAACGGAAGCATGCGAAGCGTAAGACGGGAGGAGAAGAATGAGCAGAATGTTCCCGGTGGGTGAGCAGGCCAGTTTCACCAAGACGGTCACCGAGGATGACGTGAACACCTTCGCTGAACTGATCGGCGACTTCAATCCTCTCCACGTGGACGAGGAATACGCACGCAAGAGCCGCTTCGGCAGCCGCATCGCTCACGGGGCATTCACGTCCGGGCTGATCTCGGCGGTGCTGGGGAATGAGCTACCCGGCCCGGGTGGGATCTATCTCAGCCAGAAGATCGAGTTTCTGGCCCCGGTCTACTTCGGTGATACCATCACCGCCGTCGGCGAGGTCATCTCCTGGCGGCCTGAGAAGCGGATCATCACCCTCAAGACGGATGCTTACAATCAGGAGCAGAAGCAGGTTGCTACTGGAGAGGCGGTGCTTCTGGTAGAACCTGTGGGCTCGAGAGAGTAAGTACGACTTCTGCCCCCAGTGGGTGGTTTTTTGGGAGAGGGACCTATGTATCATTTCGATTGGATCAAACGACACGCGGAGCGGACGCCAGAGAAGCTGGCCCTGGTAGATGCCCATACTGGGCGGCAGCTCACCTACGCCGAGTTTGACGAACGGGCCAACCGTCTCGCCAGCTTTATGAAAGGCGGCCTGGGCATCCGAGAGGGCGACCGGATCTCCATCCTGGCCAAGAACAGCTCTGACTACTACGAGGTCCTGTTCGGTTGCGGCAAGATGGGTGCCATCCTGAACACGCTAAACTGGCGGCTGGCCGTGCCGGAGCTGGCGTATATCATCAATGACTGTGCACCCCGGGTCCTCGTCTACGAACCGGAGTTTGCCGAGAAGGTAGAGGCGCTACGACCCTTGATCAGGTGCAAGTCCTACGGGGTCATCGGGGACGAGGCTCTCGGAGACGAATGGCGCTACGAAGAAGCGCTCGATTCTGGCTCACCGGATGGCGTAGCCCTGCCGCCACTCACCTACAAGGACACGTGGGCCATTATCTATACCTCCGGGACGACCGGCCGGCCGAAGGGCGCGCAGGTCACGTACGGCAATTTCTTCTACAACGCCATCGGGATGGGTCAGGCGATCGATCTCACTTCCGAAGACGTGAACCTCAACGTCCTGCCCACGTTTCACATCGGGGGATTGGGGCTGTACGCCGGGCCGACCTTCCACGCGGGCGGAACGGTCGTCGTGATGCGGTCGTTCGATCCCGGAGAGTTCTTGAGCCTGATCGAAGAGTGGCAGGTGACTGTCTTTTTGCTGGTGCCGTCCATCTACCTGATGCTGGCGCAGTTTCCCGCCCTCGACGAGTACGATGTATCGAGCGTGCGTCACTGGGCCAGCGGGGGATCGTCGCTGCCCCCGGCGCTGGTGTACGAGTTCGCGGAGAAGGGCATCATCATCCAGCAGGGCTTCGGCATGACGGAGACCGGTCCCACCGTGTTCATCATCTCCAAGGAGGACGCCGTGCGTAAGGCGGGTTCCGTGGGCAAACCGGTGCTCCACACCGATGTATGCATCCAGGACCGCGAGGGCAACGTGCTTGGGCCCCACGAGGTGGGCGAACTGTGCATCCGTGGCGGCAACGTAATTGACGGCTATTGGAACCGCCCCGAGGCCACCAATGAGACCATCGTGAACGGCTGGCTCCACTCTGGCGACGCCGCCAAGTACGACGAGGAGGGCTTCTACTACATCGTCGACCGCTGGAAGGACATGTACATCTCCGGCGGCGAGAACGTCTACCCGGCGGAGGTGGAAAACGTGATCTACGATCACCCCGCCGTGGCCGAGGTGGCCGTCATCGGTGTGCCCCACCCCAGGTGGCAGGAGGTGGGCAAGGCCATCATCGTCGTCAAGGAAGGGCAGACGCTGACGGAGGAGGCGGTCATCGACTTCTGCCGGGGCAAGCTGGCCAAGTTCAAGATCCCCAGATCGGTTGCCTTCGTAGACGAGCTGCCACGGACGGCCGCAGGAAAGGTTCTGAAGCGGGAGCTGCGCGAGCAGTATGCGGAATGAAGTGGGAGACGTAACGCGCTGTCTCTCGACGATGTGGTGCATTACGACGCGTACGGCAAGTCCGAGGGCGAACCATAGATGAACATCCACGTTGGACAGGTGGAGAGCGTCAGAAGAACGTTTGGGCAGGCAGACTTCGACCGGTTCGCCGCTCTGAGTGGTGATCGCAACCCCATCCACGTAGATCCAGCGTTTGCCGCCCGGACCAGCTTCGGGGCGACCGTGGCCCACGGGATGCTGCTCTACGGCACTGTGTGCGGCGTCCTCGGCACCCGATTCCCGGGTGTGCTGCAGCTGAAGCAAGAACTGAAGTTCCCCAGCCCCACCTACGCCGGCGAGGAGGTCACCATCCAGGTGGAGGCTGCCGAGGTTTGGCCGGCGGAGGGACTGGCCGACCTGACCACCGTTGTTGTGCGTCCCGACGGGAGCGTGGGCCTGGAGGGCAGAACGCTCGTCCAACTCCCGGTCGAGGGATCGTACGCGGCGATTCTCCCTGCGTCCGACGCGCCCGCGCCCGAGTCGACGTGCTCGCTGGCGTTCAAGGGTTTTAGGGTCGGCCAACAGGCCAAGACCCGGCGGACTTTCACGACCCAGGACCTGGACGAGTACGCCGAGCTGACAGGCGACACAAATCCCATCTTCACGGATGCGAGCTCCGCTGCGGGATTGGGACTCGACGGACCGATGATCCCCGGCAGCCTGCTCGGTGCGCTATTCTCTTACCTGCTCGGCACCCAGCTTCCGGGACGCGGCACCAACTACCTCAAGCAGCGGCTCGTGTTCCCCGCGCCGGCCTACCCTGGCGACGAACTCACCGCCACGGTCGAGATCACCCGCCTGCGCCCCGAGAAGGAACTGGTGAACCTGCAAACGGTCTGCACGAGCTCGACGGGAGAGCCGGTCTGCAAAGGCGAGGCGCTCGTGCTAGTGACGGACGTGGAGGGAGGGTAGGGCATGCCGAAGGTAGCCGTGGGCGACATCGAGCTGTATTACGAGTTGCACGGCCCAGAGGAAGGCGACGTGCTGGTGCTCTCCAATGGTATCCTGATGAGCACCGCCAGCTGGGCCTTTCAGACGCCGGTCCTATCCAAACACTATCGTCTACTGCTCTACGACTGCCGGGGGATGTGGCAGTCTGACCATCCTCCGGGCTCATACACGATGGAGCAGCACGCCGACGACTTGGCCGGATTGCTGGATGCCCTGGAAATCGAGCAGGCGCACGTCGGTGGCATTTCCTACGGAGGTGAGGTCAGCCTGACGTTCGCGCTGCAATACCCCGGGAGGACGCGCAGCCTGATCGTGGCCGACGCAGTGAGCCACGTGGAGCCGCAGCTACGCATCATCGTGGAAGGCTGGATCGAAGGGGCCCGGACCGAGGAGGCCCAGGCGTTCTTCGACGTGACTGTGCCCTGGAACTTCTCGCCCGGTTTCATCGAGGATCATCCCGATCTCCTGGAAGAGGCCCTGGCCCGCTACGATCTGCTCGACTACCCGGCTATGGTGCAGCTGTGTGAGTCCTTCCTGGCCTTCGACGTGACGGAGCGGCTGGGGGAGATCAAGTTGCCGACCTGCGTCCTCGTGGGCGAGAGAGACATCCTCAAGGGGCGCCAGTACGCCGAGCTCATCGCCGATGGCATCGCGGACGCCGAAATACACCTGATTCTCGGAGCTGGTCACGCTACCTGCTGGGAACAGCCGCAGGTCTTCAACACTATTCTGCTGGGCTTCCTGGCCAAGCTGGATCATAGTGTAACTCGGAAATCCTGATTCGTCCCTTGGGGCTCGATTGCAGCCGTTCGTTCGGCGATAGGTCTTGAAAGCACGGACGGGAGGAGGTGAGGCATTGCAGCAAGAACCGCAGCTAGCAGCGCATCCCTGGAGAGAAGAGTGCCAGGGAGAGAGATGTCTACGGGCTGGTGAACGGGTATGTTGGCCGAGGCGAGACAACCCAATCTACCGACAACCAGTCCTCCAAGATACAAGGAGAAGAAAGTGAACAGGAAGCGAAGTACAGTTGGATTGTGTGTGACGATTCTCGTCATGGTTACATGGTTGTTGGCCGCCTGCGGCCCGGCCCCTGCCGAGACCCCCGTTGAGCAACCGACCGAGCCACCCGTGGAAGAACCAACCGAGGAACCCGAGGAAGAACCCACAGAAGAACCGACGGAAGAACCAACGGAAGAACCGACGGAGGAGGTTGCTGAGGGAGAGCCACTCGTCATCGGCCTTATGACCGATAAGTCGGGGGCTCTGGCGGTCTACGGACCAAGTCAGACTCAGGGCTTCTACCTGGGCCTGGAGTACGCTACGGACGGCACGATGGAGGTCGCCGGCCGTCCCATCCAGGTCATCGAGAGGGACAACAGCAGCGACCCCGAGACCGGCGTCTCACAGGCCCGCGAGCTGATCGAGGCGGAGGGCGCCGAGATCCTGGTTGGCAACGTCAGCTCCGGTGTGGCCCTGGCCGTGATACCCGTCGCCGAGGAGAACGACGTCATCTACATCGCCGAACCCGCCGCCGCACCTCAGATCACCGGCGAGAACTTCAGCCCGAACACGTTCCGCACCAGCCGCACTAGCTTTCAGGACGCTCTGGTGATGGGCCAGGGTCTGCTCGAGATGGGGGACACCTTCGTCCAGCTCGCCCCCGATTACGCCTTCGGCTACGGGTCCGCCTGCTCCTTCTACCCGGTGGTCAAAGAGGGTGGAGGAGAGTTCCTGATCAACGACACGCCGGAGGGCTGCGGGACGATCTTCGCTCCCATCGACACAGCCGATTTCACGCCCTACATCAACCAGATCCTGGATACCGGGGCGGACGTGCTGATCGTCACTTGGGCCGGGGCGGGCTTCGCCCCGATGTTCCAGCAGATGAGCCAGCTGGGCGTCTTCGACGAGATGGTCATCGGCACCGGCGTGGGCGACAACCAGACCCTGGCCGCGGGCTACGCTGACGCGATCGGCTCAGTGGGCATCCAGGTCTACCACTACACCCACCCCGACAACGAGATCAACGACTGGCTGGTCGAGCGACACTACGAGGAGTACAACTCGCCACCCGATCTCTGGGCTGCGGGGGGTATGATGGCCGCCATCATGGTCGTCGAGGGTGTGAATGCCACCGACGGCGATGCCAGCGCCGACGCGCTGATCGAGACCTACGAGGGTGACTTCGCGTTTGACGGTCCTAAGGGGGAGGTTATCATCCGCCCCTACGATCACGTCGCGCTCCAGCCGCTCTACTTCGTGCGCGTGGACAACGTGACCGACCCGGAGATGAAATTCGTCGAACTGATCCGGGAGTTCGCCCCGGAAGAGACTGCTCCACCGTGCCAGCTGCCGGAGGAATACAGCGATCGCTGTCCGTGAGCATGGTTATCGAGCGTGGGGAGAGGTGCATCGCATCTCTCCCCACTATCGGCGTCGGGCTTGGTCGGGCTGGCGCACGGTACTTCGGCGGCACAGGCCGTGCTTCTGTCAGCGGCGAGGTCTACGCAGACAGAGTGAGGGCGGTGGGCTGCCGGGAAGGGGCGGTTCTGGCTGCGGCGTCAACGTCTGAATCGGGCCATACAGGGACATAGGGAGACGGGGTCTATGGAGCACTCAACCATTCTGGAAACTTATGAGCTGCATAAGGACTTCGGGGGGGTTGTCGCAGTGGACGGTGTGAGTATGAAGATCAGAGCTCGCTCGCTCCATTCGATCATAGGTCCTAACGGTGCTGGCAAGACCACGTTCTTCAATCTGCTCAGTGGCAACCTTAAGCCGACCAGCGGGCGCGTGGTCTTCAAAGGGCGTGACATCACCGGTCTTCCCGCGCACCGTACGGCACACCTAGGCCTCGGCCGCTCCTTCCAGATCACCAACGTCTTCCCGAACTTGACCGTGCTGGAGAACGTACGGCTGGCCGCGCAGGCTCTGGGCGGGGACAACTTCAAGTTCTGGCGCGACCACCGCCATTTTGCCCAATACGAGAGGCACGCCAGACAAGTCATCGACCAGGTCGGTTTGACCGATCAGGCAGACGCGCCGGCCCGCACGCTCCCCCACGGCGGCAAACGTAAGTTGGAGCTGGCCATCCTGATGGCTGCAGATCCGGAGTTGCTGCTGCTGGATGAACCTACCGCTGGTATGGCCAGAGAGGAGATTCCGCTTCTGATGGAGGTGATCGAAGAGATCCGGAGCCAGACGGACAAGACGATCGTACTCGTGGAGCACAAGATGGACCTGGTGATGAACGTCTCCGACTGGATCTCAGTGATGCATCATGGTCGCATCCTGGCAGAAGGCACCCCGAATGAGATTGCGTCGGACGAAGCGGTCCAATCGGCCTATCTGGGCGAGTTGAGTGACGACTTTCTCAAGGTGGCGTGATGACCAACGTGCTAGAGGTCAACGAAATCCACACCTTCATCGGGCAGTTTCACATCCTCGAGGGCGTCTCGCTGGAGGTGCCGGAACGCAGTATCACCGCGCTACTGGGGCGAAACGGGGCGGGCAAGACGACCACGCTCAAGTCCATCCTGGGGCTGACACCGCCGAGGAAAGGGAGCATCCTCTTCAACGGCGAGGAGATCCAAGGGCAATTCACGTACCAGATTGCTGCCAAAGGCATCGGATACGTCCCCGAGCACCGAGCGATCTTCCGGGATCTGAGTGTGGAGGAGAACCTGAGGATCGCTGAACGTGGGCGGGGCGATCTGGCTCAGCGAGCGGACTTCATATTCGGCATATTCCCTGATCTCAAGCGGTTGATCAAGTTGCCCGCCGGAAACCTATCGGGCGGGCAACAACAGATGTTGGCCATCGCCAGGGCACTCGTGCCAGACAACCGCCTGCTGCTGATTGACGAGCCTAGCGAGGGTCTGGCGCCGGTCATCATTGAAGAGGTCGTGGAAGCCGTGCGGCAGCTTTCCGTCCGCACGACGATCCTGCTGGTTGAGCAGAACTTCGTCATGGCGAGCGATCTGGCCGATCGATATACGATCATCGAGGCAGGCAGGTCTGTCAAAAGTGGCATGATGGCCGATCTGGTGGAGGATCAAGAGACGATCCGTCGCTACCTGGGCGCGACGACTTTAAGGAGCGATTCATGACCGGCTTGTGGAAGCGTAATCGAGCTCTGCTCATAACTCTGGCCATCGCTGTGGCGGGCGTCGCCATTGTCGGTCGGGGGTTGGAGCCGAAGGTGTGGGTCTCCATTCTCCTGTCGGGCGCGACCCTCGCCGCCCTTTACTTCCTGGTTGCGTCAGGCCTCTCCCTCATCTTTGGCCTGATGGACGTATTGAACTTCGCCCACGGCGCGATCTTCGTGCTGGGGGCCTATATGGGACTGTCCGCCTTCGACAATCCGCGACTACTCTTCAATACCATGCCGTTGTTCCTCGCGGTGGCGGGTGGAGTCATCGTTGCAGAGACCTTGGGCGTCCACCTCTGGCGGCGCGCTCGTCGGAAGGAGGAGCAGCGAGCACTCTGGTGGATCTTGCTCGCCCTGGGGGTGGGGACCATCGTCCTGGGCCTGCGGGGCTTTCCAATCCGCGCTCTCAATGCGTTCAACGTCACCGCCGTCGGCGGCGCGGTGCCCACCGCCGAAGCCCAGGAGCTGCTGGGTGTGATGATGAGACGCATGATCATACTGTTTATCGGCGGTCTGCCGCTTGGGATCTTGACAGCGCCAAGGGAGCGTCAGGAGGAAAGGCCGCGGCGCCCAGCCTGGCGGGCCATCGTCCTTGGCGCAGTGTTGTTCGCTCTGGGCTACCTGATCCTTGTCCTGCGCGGACCGGGCGAGCAATTCTTCTTCAGCCTGTCGGTGGACCTTCGCTTTCTGATAGCGCTGCTGATAGGGACGCTTTCGGGCACGCTGATCGGAGCGGCCATTGAAGTTGTCCTGATTCGCCCGTTCTACGGAAACCCGGTGACGCAGCTCGTCTTGACGTTGGGCTTGTCCATAGCATTCATCGATGTCATCGAGGGGGTATGGGGCAGGGAGGGAAATCCCCCTATGCAGACGCCTTCATTCTTCTCCGAGTCCTGCCGGTCTCCGACCCTTCTGGCTTGGTTCTCCGAACAATGCGCATCGGTCAACGTATTGGGACGAGCTTTCCCCACCTACCGTCTGTTCATCGTCGGCGTGGGTGTCGCCGTGTTCGTGGTCGTTGGCCTGTTGCTGCGGCGTTCCCGCATTGGGATGATCATCCGCGCCGGAGTTCAGGACAGCGAGATGGTGGAGGCGTTGGGTATTGACGTGCGCCGGGTGTTCACGTTCGTCTTCGCTCTCGGCTCTGGACTGGCGGCGCTGGGCGGGGTGATCGCGGCGCCTTTCTTCGGCGTCTACCCAGGACTCGGGTCCACCTTCCAGCTGCAAGCCTTTATCGCGGTGGTAATTGGGGGAATGGGGAGTTATCCCGGTGCAGCTCTCGGCACCCTGCTCCTGGGTCTGGCGCGCGCTTTTGGGAACCACTTCGTCGCCGCGGGGATCGACGTCCCCTTTGTGGAGGCAGCCGTCAGGGGGAGCCCTGCTATCGCCAAGGCCTCGACGGCGCTGATTATGGCCGTCGTGCTGCTGGTGCAGCCGGCCGGCATCTTTGGCAAGAAGGAATCGTCTTGAGCTGCTGACTGAAGGAGTAGTCGTATGACAACCGTCCTGTCGTCTGATCCCCTGGAACGAAAACCGGCGTTTACCCGGTGGTGGACTCAGTGGCGGACCCACCTGATCGTGCTGGCCCTTCTGGTGCTCTTCCCGCTCGTGGCCGGGCTGGTGATCGGCGATCCGGGGACAGCACCCGAGGGCACCGGCTTCTTCAGAACACTAATACACAGAGCCGAGAGTGGCTACGCCAAGTTCTGGCAAGGGATGCTCATCCGGATGTTTATTCTGGGCATATTCGCCATGAGCTACGATATCCTTCTGGGCTACACCGGGATTCTCTCCTTCGGTCACGCGATGTTCTTCGGCACCGGAGGCTACACCATAGCGATTTTGATGGGACGGCACATCGGTTGGTCCTTCGGCTGGGCTCTGCTGGCCGTGGTCGGCGTTGCCCTGCTTCAGAGCCTGATCTTCGGCATGCTGTCCTTGCGGGTCAAGGGGGTGTATCTGGCGATGGTCACCCTGGCCTTCGCCGAGATGTTCTTCATCCTCGCTGAGGCAGGCGATTTCCGTAAGTACACCGGCGCGGACGACGGGCTGCACGGATTCCCGGTGCCGGCTCTTATCAGCGCAACCGACCACCGCACGCGGTTCTACTATCTGGCTCTGATCTTCTTTGTGATCGTCTTTCTCGCCGCCAGACGGCTGGTCAATTCGCCCACCGGACGGGTGATGATCGCCACCCGCGATAACCCAAACCGGGCTACGATGATTGGCTACAACGTCTTCTGGTACCAGCTGGTCGCGTTTGTCGCGGGGGGTGTGTTCGCAGCATTGGCGGGGGCGCTCTCGGCCCTCTACAACGTCAGCGTGACGCCGGCGGTTCTAGGGACGTTCAAGACGATCGATGCCCTGGCGATCACCATCATCGGCGGCGTCGGGACCCTCATCGGGCCGATCATCGGGGCAACGATTGTTCAGTTACTCGGCTACTGGCTCGAGCGATGGTTCGGCTCCGCGTGGACGCTGGTATACGGCATTATCTTCATGTTGATCGTGATCTTCCTTCCTTTCGGCATCGTCGGTACGGTGCGGGCGCGCTCCTTCCAGTGGAGGGCCGGCTGGAAGCGGTGGATGGACCTGTTACGCGGCAAGAGCTGACACACTCTCCGAAGCTGCCTGATCAGTCCTCTGTCTTGGCCGAAAAGCACATCCGTTCTACAA
>CAYMHT010000044.1:0-1726 GCA_964390305.1 uncultured Anaerolineales bacterium | reverse complement strand
GCCTGACACCGTGTTGCGCTGGCATCGCGACCTCTGCAGGCCTTACTTTGGACGGAAATCGAGATCGCGGTCCCAGGTCGGCTGACCGCCGCTGACTGAGGATGTCGTGGCTTTGATCAAGCAGATGACGCGCGAGAAGCGTTGAGCAGGATTAGAGCTGGTTGGGACGGATGGACTCCTAAGCCAGGGCAGGGATGTCGAGTCAGAGGATGGGATGAATGCCTCTCCTTGACAAACCGAGACCCTCGTAGTATCAGTAGCGCATCAGCGGCTCGGACGAACCAGAGGCCACAAGACCGCTGGACGTAGCAAGGGGAGTGCTGGAGAGCCTCGGAGCGGGGCGGGTTCCCCCGAGGCTGCGATTGATCCACGTGCTGAGTGGACGCCGTCCGCAGAGGGCCCGCCGGCCCTTGCGACAACGGGGGCTTATCTGCCAGCCAACGACCTGGCCAGCAACTTGGGCAGCAGACGCCGGGCGGCGCTCGCGCGACCGGGATGTGCGGGGTGACCGATGGCTCTGGCTGCCGCCAGAGCGCCGATAAGGCCCTCGGCAGCACGGACTCGGCTTCGCCGTCCCCTGGGAGACTCGCAGTGCAGACCGGACGCATAGGGCGTCCGGTTGTCGGTGATTCGGGGAAGAACCTGCAGGCTCTGCAAATCGGCGACTGAGCGCTGGACTGACTGCGGCGCGGCTGGCCTTAACTGAGGAGGTTCACCCCATGTCCGTCGATGGACAGCAGCACATCTTGACGATTGACCTTGGCACATCCGGCCCAAAGGTAGCGCTGGTATCTACCGACGGGCAGGTGGTCGCCGATGACTTCGAGCCGACTCCCCTGTCGCTCCTCCCCGGTGGCGGTGCAGAGCAAGACCCCGCCGACTGGTGGGCTGCCATCAAGACGGCATGCCGGAGACTGCTCGAGAGCAGCGAGATCCCCGCGACCGACATCATAGCCGTCTGCTGCACAGGCCAGTGGTCCGGCACGGTCGCCGTCGATCGCGCTGGCAACCCCCTGACGAAGGCTATCATCTGGCTAGACTCTCGCGGAGCCCCCTATGTGAGGCGTGTCACGGGCGGATTGCTGGAGATAGAGGGGTATGGAATCGGGAACCTGTGGAGGTGGATACGCTCCACGGGCGGCATCCCGTCGCGCACAGGCAGGGACTCCATCGCCCACATCCTCTACATCAAGAACGAGCTGCCCGAGATCTACCGAGAGACTTACAAGTTCCTCGAGCCGAAGGACTACCTCAACCTGCGGTTGACCGGGCGATTCGCCGCCTCGCATGACTCCATAACCCTCCACTGGGTGACGGATAACCGCGACCTTTCGTGCGTGACCTACGACGACCGATTGGTCAAGAGATCAACCATCGACCGGGACAAGCTACCCGCACTGAAGTGCGCTGTCGACATACTCGGCCCGATCAAACCGGAGGTTGCGGACGAACTCGGACTCGACGAAGGCGTCCAGGTGGTCATGGGGACGCCAGACGTGCAGTCGGCGGCCATTGGCTCTGGCGCGGTCAGGGACTACGAAGCACACCTTTACATAGGCACGTCTTCCTGGCTGGCGTGCCACGTGCCGTTCAAGAAGATCGACTTGATGCACAATATCGCCTCTCTCCCGTCCGCCATTCCCGAGCGGTACCTGGTCTGCAACGAGCAAGGGACGTCCGGCGGCTGTCTGACCTTCCTGAAGGACAACATCCTGTATGACAAAGA
>CAYMHT010000043.1:0-21308 GCA_964390305.1 uncultured Anaerolineales bacterium | reverse complement strand
GGCGCTACTCAGACGAGATGTCGGGCAGCGCGGCGAGCGCTTCCCGGAGGGCCTCCTCGCTGAGCTCGTAGTCGGGCAGCTCCTGTCGATGGTAGGCGTCGTAGGCCGCCAGGTCGAAGTGGCCGTGACCGCTGCAGTTGAACAGGATGACCTTCGACTCACCCGATTCCCTGCACGCCACGGCCTCGTCGTAGGTGGCTTTGAGGGCGTGGGCCGTCTCCGGCGCCACGATGAAGCCCTCGGCCTGGGCGAAACTGTGGGCGGCCTCGAGGACCTCATTCTGATTGAAGGCGGTCGCCTCGACGAATCCGTCCTCCATGAGGCGGCAGATGATGGGCGCCATGCCGTGGTAGCGGAGGCCCCCCGCGTGGGTGGGAGCGGGGATGAAGTCGTGACCCACGGTGTGCATCTTCGCCACCGGACCCGTCTTCGCCGTGTCGCCCCAGTCGTAGGCGTAGAGGCCTCGTGTCAGGCTGGGGCAGGCGGTGGACTCCACGTTGACGACCCGCATATCGGGCCTGCTGCCGTCGAGCTTGTCTTTGATGAAGGGGAGGAATAGGCCGGCGAAGTTGCTCCCGCCGCCGACGCAGCCGATGAGGACGTCCGGGTAGTCATCGGCGGTCTCCATCTGCTTGCGCGCCTCCAGGCCGACCACCGTCTGGTGGAGCAGCACGAAGTTGACCACACTCCCCAGGGAGTATTTCCACCCCTCTCGCGTGACGGCGTACTCGATGGCCTCGCTGATGGCGATGCCGAGGCTGCCGGACGTCTCGGGGTCGACCTCCAGGATCTTTCGCCCGGCGTTGGTCTCGGAGCTGGGACTCGGTACGACGTTGCTGCCCCACGTCTCCATCATGACGCGGCGATAGGGCTTTTGATGGTAGCTGATGGTGACCATAAAGACCCTGCACTTCATATCGTAGAGCTGCGTGGCGAAGGCCAGCGCGCTGCCCCACTGACCGGCCCCGGTCTCGGTGGCGAGACCCTCCAGTCCCTCCTGCTTCGCGTAGTAGCATTGAGCCACGGCGGTGTTCGGCTTGTGGCTACCGGGGGGGCTGACCCCCTCCCACTTGTAGTAGATCCTGGCCGGCGTGTGGAGGGCCTTCTCCCAGCGGGCGGCGCGGTAGAGCGGCGAGGGGCGCCACATTTTGAGCACGTCCCGCACCTCCTCCGGGATCTCGATCCACCGCTCCTGGCTCATCTCTTGCTCGATCAGTGCCTGAGGGAAGACGGGCGCCAGATCCTCCGGCTGGAGGAGATCGAGCGTCACCGGATGGCGGTATGGAGGCGGGGGCGTCTCCATGTCGGGGAGGACATTGTACCAATGCGTGGGCACCTCGGTTTCTTCCAGGAAGTACTTGTACTGGGTCATGTCTGTCTCTCCTTTCTCTATCCTTGATCGGGTGCGTGTTCCAGGAAGACGGTCCTGTCCGTGAAGAACTGCTGATAGATCTTGTAGTGGGTCGTCTCTTCGTACGCCACCTCCGTGATCCGTTCTGAGTCGAAGCTGAAGATCTGGGCCCCGGGGTAGGCGAGGAGGATTGGGGAATGGGTGGCCATGATGAACTGAGCGTGGCCCTCGGCCTCCAGCTTCTGGAGCAGCCTGAGGAATCTGACCTGGCTCGTCGGCGAGAGCGCGGCTTCGGGCTCGTCGAGGGGATAGAGCCCCTTGATGCGGAAACGACCACTGAAGTAGGTGAGAATGCCCTCGCCGTGCGACAGCACGTTGAGCAGTCGACCGCCATGATATTTCAGACGGCCTGGGTCACAGAGGGCCAGATCGTCGAGGAAGTCGGCCATATCGTGGAAGGTCTCGGCCCTGAACAGAGAGCCGGGCACGCGGCCGTTTGCCCAGGTCACCTCGACGTAGTCTTTCAGACGGTCTTCGTACGGGTTCTGGTGGGCCAGGTGTCGCCGCGGCTTATCCCATATATGGATGCCGCATTTCCTGGTGACCGCCTCGAGCAGCGTTGATTTCCCCGAACCATTCTCGCCGACGAAGAGGACGACGGGCTCTCTGAACTGGAGCTCCGACGTGTTCCTCAGGATCGGAAGGTCGAACGGATAATGGCGCTCCGTGGGGAAGTCCTCACCCTTGATCCGCAACCCGGTGACGTACATGGGCGCCTCCTCTTCAGCAGTAGATCAGCCCCGCGGGAGTGACCGCGCTCCCGGACTGGGGCAGCGCGTCGAGCCCGGGCAGGCCCATGGCTTCGTGCACCACGGCCATGGTCTGCCTCGACTCCTCGCGCATGCGCCGGTTGCCGCGGTCGAGAATCTCCTCGATCAGCCCGGACTGCGCGGCGTAGTGCTCGCGCCGCCGCCGGATGGGATCGAGGAGGCGGTTGATGGCGCGGGCCAGCTTTCTCTTGACCTCCACGTCGCCCACCTTTCCCTTCCGATATCGCTCCTTCAGCTCCGCCACCTCCTCCTCGTCGTCGTTGAAGGCGTCGTGATAGATGAAGACCGGATTCCCCTCGACCCGCCCCGGGATGTCAGGCCGGATGCGTCGGGGGTCGGTGTACATGCCGAACACCTTCTCCCGCACGGTCTCGGGATCTTCCGACAGGGTGATGACGTTGCCCCGCGACTTGCTGGCCTTTGCCTTCCCGTCGGTCCCGACGAGCATGTCGCCGAGCACGGCCTGCGGTTCGGGAAAAACCTCCCCATAGAGCCGGTTGAATCGCCGCGCGATCTCTCGCGTCACCTCGACGTGGGCCTCGTTGTCGCTGGAGACGGGCACGAGATGGGCGCGAGGGAGCAGGATGTCGGCCGCCTGGAGGACGGGGTAGCCGAGCAGCCCGAAGGGCATCGACTCCAGGTGAGCGTTCGCTGCCATCTCTTTGATGCTCGGGACACGCTCCAGCCGGGGGACGCTGACCAGCATCTCGAAGAAGAGGTTGAGCTGGTAGGTACCGGGGATGGCGGACTGGACGAAGACGGTGCTTTTCTCGGGGTCGATGCCGACGGCCAGATAGTCGAGCACAATCTCGCGGACGTTGTGGCGGATCTCGGCGATGTGCGCCTTCTCCGGGCGCGTGGTGAGCACGTGCAGGTCGGCGATGATGAAGAAGCTCTCGACCTCGTCCTGCAACCGCAGGCGGTTCTTCAAGCTGCCCACGTAATGGCCGAGATGGAGCTTGCCCGTCGGCCGGTCCCCGGTCAACATGCGCTTCTGAGTCATTTCTGTCCCGTCACTCATTTCCTTACCCTCCTCCTGGCACGGGGAGCAGGTCCTCCCCGCGTCCCACGAAACAAAGAACGCCCGCCCCCGTCAGGGGCGAGCGTTCGATTTTTCGACACCCGTGGTGCCACCCTGGTTAGGCGGCCTTTCGCCACGGTCTCTGCACTGCAGAAACAAAAAAAACGCGCCGTGATGGCGCGTTGCGTGTGAAAAGCCAGCCTCACTCTTCAGCAGGTACGGTCCTCAAGTCTCGTCTGGACGATACCCTCGACCCTGATAACGGTGGCGTCTCCGGCCCTACCTACTCTGCTCCAACGAGCCTGGTAAGCTCAGCGTTTCGGCGGGCGACTCCCGGGCCCATTCGGCATCGAGGCTGGTATCGGGCTCACAGCCCTCGAGCGGAACTCGAGTACCCGACTCTCTGAACCTGACAGCGATGCTTACTATTCCCGTTCGCAGTCGTTCGATTCTAAATTGTACGGGCACTATACCACGAAGGTGCCCAGGCGTCAAGCTAGAGGAAGGGCTGCAGCTCCTCTACCATGGCGGCTTTGGGGCGGAAGCCGACGATGCGCGTCGCCTCCTCCCCGTCCTTGAACAGGATGAGCGTCGGGATGCCCTGGATGCCGTAGTTCGCCGGGGTCTGTCGGTTGCTATCTACATCCATCTTGGCCACCTGGAGTCTGCCGTTATACTCCTCGGCGATCTCCTCGACGACGGGGGCTACCATGTGGCACGGCCCGCACCACTCGGCCCAGAAATCAACCAGCGTCGGCTCATCGGCCTGCAGGACTTCGTCTTCGAAATTCGCATCGGTCACTTCCAAGAAATCTGCCATCTTCCCTCCCGGATCTGTAGCGCAAACGAACCCAGAGAGATTATTATGCGGGCGCCCGCTTTTGTCAAGCAACCGTTTCTGATATAATCGCCCGCTATGGACATGCGCTCCCCTCTGCGGGTAGGACTCGCGTTGATGCTGGCGGGCCTGCTGATCCTCGCGACGTTCAGCACCCTGGGAGCCAGGACCCCTAGTCAGGCCGCGTCCATCGCTCCCGAGGTACTCGGCGCGACCGAGGACGGGGGGGAGGCCGACGTCCTGATCATCCTCAAAGCGCAGGCAGATCTGCGCGGAGCGAGGAGGTTATCCGGGCGGGAGAAGCGGCTGCGCGCGATCTACGAGAGCCTGCGGGCGACGGCACTCCGCTCTCAGGCCGGCCTGCGTAGAGTGCTGGACGAAAGGGGGGTGGCGTACCGGCCGTTCTACGTGGTCAACATGATCGCCCTGGAGGCGGATCGCGATCTGCTCACGGATCTGGCGGCGCGAGCGGAGGTGGCCCGCATCGTCGCCAATCCCCGCGTGCGCCAGAGGCTGCCGGAGCCAGAGTGGGGAGGGCTCGCGGCGCAGGCCTCGGCTGGCGTGGAATGGAACGTGGGACGCATCAGAGCCGACGAGGTCTGGGAGCTGGGTTACAGGGGGGAGGGCGTCGTCGTGGCCGGTCAGGACACGGGGTACGACTGGGGTCATCCGGCGCTGGTCGAGCAGTACCGCGGCAGCGACGGGGTGACGGTGACGCACGACTACAACTGGCACGACGCGATCCACGAGGACGATCCGAACACCAGCCCGGGTAATCCTTGTGGCTTCGATCTCTCTGCTCCCTGCGACGACCACGGTCATGGCACGCACACGATGGGCACCATCGTGGGTGACGACGGGCAGGGGAACCAGATCGGCGTCGCGCCGGGGGCTAAGTGGATCGGGTGCCGGAACATGGAGGAGGGGTGGGGCACCCCGGCGAGCTACGCCGAGTGTTTTGAGTTCTTCCTGGCGCCGTATCCAATAGGAGGGGATCCCTTCCAGGACGGCGAGCCCGCGCTGGCGCCCCACGTGATCAACAACTCGTGGACCTGTCCCCCGTACGAGGGATGCAACGAGGATGTGCGGGAGGTCATGGCGTCCGTGATCGAGAGCGTGCGCGCGGCGGGGATCATGGTGGTCGCGTCGGCCGGCAACGGGGGGTACGGCGGATGCGGCAGCGTGCAGGATCCCCCGGCGATCTACGGCGCCGCCTTCTCGGTGGGTGCCACCTCTTCTTCTGATGAAATTGCCGCGTTCAGCAGCCGCGGGCCGGTGACGGTGGATGGTTCAGGGCGACTGAAGCCGGACGTGTCGGCACCCGGGGTGGGCGTGCGGTCCAGCGTCCCCGGGACCGGCTACGCGGGGTTGAGCGGTACGTCGATGGCTGGCCCGCACGTCGCGGGCACGGCGGCACTCCTGTGGTCGGCGGTGCCAGAGCTCCTGGGGGACGTCGCGACCACGGAGGAGGCGATCGCGCACGCGGCGCGACCGCGGACGACCACGGAGGGATGCGGCGGCGACGGGCCGGACGAGGTGCCGAACAACGTCTACGGCTGGGGGATTCTGGACGCGCTGGCCGCGGTGGAGCGCACGGCATCGAAGGCGCAGATCACCAAGCGCCTCAGCGTGCCCCCGGAGCTGCCCGTGCGGTCGGTCGACTATGCGTTGACCGTCACGAACACCTGGCCGTGCACACTGACGGAGCTCGTGCTCACCGACAGGATTCCTCCGAGCACGACGCTCACCTGGGCGAGCGAGGCCCACACGCACGCCGGAGGATGGGTGACCTGGACGAGCGAGAGCCTGGCGCCCTGGGGCACGTTCACCGCGGCGCTCCGGGTCTCGGTGGAGGACGTGCCGAGGGGGGCGCAGGTGACGAACGCGGCTTACGAGGTGTCGGCGCGAGAGATGCTGACGGCGGTGAGGGGCGCACCGATCGAGCTCGCCATTCCATGGCGGCTGCTGCTGTTCCCGGTTTTCAAGGACTGGCATGGGGAGGTGGGTGATGCGGGCTGAGCGCGGCGCGGCGCGCGGCGCAGCGCGCGACGCAGAGCGTCTGAAGATTCGCCCTCTGATCAGCCTGTCGGCGCCGGCTGACGGGCTGTACGCCTACTACGCCTTCTACCACGATCCGAAGCGGACTGAGCTAACGATCCACGAAGAGGACGAGGGTCGCGCCGACGGTTTCGTCGCGGTGTGCCAGACCGGGCAGCGCCTGTTCCAGCCGACCGTCGTGCTGCGCACCCCGAAGGCTGGCGTCGCGGTGGAGCTTCTGCGGGAGGCGCTGACGCCGGGGCGCCCCTATTACCTGATCACGACGCCGGATCTGCGAGAGGCCGCGGCGGAAGTGGTAGAGATGACCGACGTGGAGATCAACCGGGTGTATGAGATCGATCTCTCACGCTTCGAATACGAGGTCAACGTGCTGGTGGTCGCCGAGGAGGGGATCGAGGAGCGTCCCCGGTTTCTGGTGCGCTCGCAGGGGGAGATCGTCGCGGAGGCGGGGATGACGTGGTTCTCGGGCGACTTCGCCGAGCTATACGTGCGGGCGACGCCGCCTGCCCGGGAGCGGGGCTTCGCGCGGTCGGTGTTGGGGGCCTGCACGCGGTGGGTCATCCGCTCGGGCAGGCGCCCGCTGACCATCGTCGGCATCACGGACGACTCTACGACCGCTCTGGTCGAGGCGGTCGGGTACGTGGACACCGGCGCTCGCGAGCTGGCCGGTGACGTGGTGTGCCGTCACGGATCGGGCAACGTGCAGTCTCCAACAGGGTAAGATCGATATCTCAGGGAGGTCAACCATGAACGTCGAACTCATTGCCTTGACGCGTTATCTGAGGGGTGACGGCACGCCCGTGGCGTTGCTGGAGCATGCCGGACGGATCTGTTATCAGAGCGAGAGCCGCAGCGAGCCCGGGAAGTTCGTTCGGGCGCGCGTCGAGGAGGGACACGAGAGCATCATCGAGCACGCCAGCGCCACGTTCGAGATCAGCGGCATCAGCCGCGCGTGCTCACACCAGCTGGTGCGTCACCGACTCGCCTCGTACAGTCAGGAGTCGCAGCGCTACGTGGACATGTCGGAGCCAGAGTGGGCGCTGCCGCCCGACCTGCTGGAAAGCGAGGACGCGCTGGCCGTCTGGATGGACTTTGCGGAGAAGATAAAGGGGGCCTACCAGGCGCTTCGGGAGCTGGGCCTGCGGAAGGAGGATGCCCGTTTTGTGTTGCCGAACGCCGCCGCCACGCGCATCGTCGTGACGATGAACTTCCGCGAGTTGCTCCATTTCTTTCGCATCCGCATCTCAGGGGCGGCCCAATGGGAGATCCGCGAGGTCGGCGTGCGGATGCTGGAGTTGGTCACTCCCCATGCGCCGAGCGTGTTCGGGAGCTTCCGAGAGGGAATGATGGAGGAGCGCCCGGAGTTCTTCGAGGGGATAGGGCGGACAGGGTAGATCTGCCGCTGGGCCCCATCGCTGCATCCGCGGTGCACGACGGTGACGGCTGTCCGTATGCGGCTCCCGCGGGCGTAGGTCTATGGGACGCCAGTCCTACCTTTGCCAGGACGTCAGTTCAGGGATTTCGACGCACTCCTAGCCAGCCCCGCCATAGACGGAGATGTGCTTGGTGCTCCCCTCTGTAAACGGGTCCTTCTGCCACGATCCCCAGCGGTGCTTCAAGGTCAGACCAGCGAGAGCGGCCATCAGGTCGAGCTCCGCAGGCCAGGCGTAGCGCAGCTTCACCGGATACAGGTTGACACCCTCCCTGGAGAGGAGGACGTGGTGGCTGGTGACCTGCTGGTTGACGATGTCGAGCTCGGCTGCGTCGATCCGCACGGTGTCGTCTGAGAGGTCGACCAGGCGGACAGCCTGACCGTCCTCGAACCGGGCCAGATCCGGCACGAAGACCTCAAGGAGGAACCGGCCGTCGTCCGTCAGGTGCTCTGCGACGCTGCGGAAGCATTTGACCTGTTCCTGTTGGGTAAGCAGAGAGAAGAAGGTGTTGAATACGACGAAGATGAGGTCGAAACGGGTTTCGATTTGGATCTCGGCGAAGCTGCCCTGCACCACGCGGAGCTCTTCTCCCCCGGGTTTGGCGCGCAATTTCTCTATCATGGCGGAGGAGGCATCGATGCCG
This sequence comes from uncultured Anaerolineales bacterium, assembly GCA_964390305.1. GTDB lineage: Bacteria > Chloroflexota > Anaerolineae > B4-G1 > B4-G1 > SKLM01. The sequence goes on along the minus strand of CAYMHT010000043.1, from coordinate 13,134 downwards.
GCGACCTCGAGGCCGCGTTCTGCCAGGGGCAGGGCCACGCGCCCCGTTCCGATGCCGAGCTCGAGCACTGGGCCTCCCGCCGCGAGTTGATGGAGGAGATCGATCGCGTCCTCCTCGTAGGTCGCGTAGAGGTCGTCGTAGATGTCGGCGATTTGCTCGCCATATGTCATTTCATCGTATCGTTTCATCTCTACGACTCGTCCTCGTCCTTCAGGTAGCGATCGAACCAGCGGAGCATGTGCTCCAGCCGCTCCACCCGCCGGTCGGTCCGGCCCCCGCGGGAGAGACCGTGCGGTTCGTCGGGAAAGCGAATCATCTCTGTGTCGACGCCCAGCTTCTTGAGCGCGACGAAGACCTGCTCTCCCTGCTCAATGGGACAGCGCAGGTCGTTCTCACTGTGGATGACGAGCGTGGGCGTCGCGGCACTGCCGATGTGGCTGATGGGCGACTGATTCCAGTAGTTCTCGAAGGTCTCCCAGGGTGGCCGGTCGCCGAACTCCTGCTGGAAGACCCAGTTGAAGTCGCTGGAGCCGTACATGCTGATCAGGTTGCTGACGCTCCGCTGGGTGACCGCGCAGCCGAAGCGGTCGGTGTGCCCGATGATCCAGTTTGTCATATAGCCGCCGTAGCTGCCACCGGTGACGCCCATGCGCTCGGGGTCGACGTAAGATTTCCCCGCCACGACGTTTGCCCAGGCCATGAGGTCGTCATAGTCGACGCTCCCCCAGCCGTTCCAGATCGCCCTGGCGTGCTCCTCGCCGTACCCCCGGCTGCCGCGCGGATTGCAGAAATAGACGACGTACCCCTGCGCGGCGAGATAATAGAACTCGTGCATGAACAGGTTGCCGTACTGGGTGCGCGGTCCGCCGTGGATCTCGAGGATTGCCGGATAGGCGTTCGACGGGTCGAAGCCGGGGGGTTTCAAGATCCACCCCTGCACCTCGTTCTCATCGGGCCCTTCGAACCACATCTCGTCGACCTCACCCAGGTCGATCTCTGCCAGCAGCGCCCGGTTGACGTGCGAGCGCCTGGTCGGTTCGCCATCGGGCAGCTGGCACGTCCAGACCTCGGCTGGTTCCCGCATGTCGGCGTGGAGGTAGGCCACGGTCGACTGCTCGTCGTCCAGGCTGAAGTCCCCGACGACGCCATCGCCCCCCACAATGGTATGGAGGGATCCGTCCTGGCCGTCCATGGAGACCGACTTGAGCAGCGTGTTTCCGTGCTCGGAGATCTGGACTAGGATTTGCTCTCCATCCTTCGACCAGGTCGGGGGCGACATGGGCACGCCCCCGGGCAGGTCGTTGATCGTGGCACAGGAGACGGCCAGGTCGAAGCGCTCCGTCAGGTTTCGGGCCTCCTCGCTGCCGTCGGCGGGGACCACCCAGAGCCCCGTGTTCTTCCACCAGTCCCCGCGGCCCTCCTGACCGAGGTACGCTACCCTCCGTCCGTCCGGTGAGAAGACCGGCTTCTGCTTCGGGCCGATGGGCGTCTTGAGCTTGCGCGGCTCCCCGCCCTGGGCTGGCATAGTGAAGAGGTCTACCGCGTCTGGGTCCAGGTCGGGGTCATCGGCGTGGTTGGAGTGGAATATGATCTGTTTGCCGTCTGGGGACCAGCGCGGGTCGAGCTCGTCGTAGACCTCGCCCTCGGTCAGCTGTGTGGCCTCGCCGTTCTGGGCGTCGATCGTCCAGATGTGCCAGCGCTCCTTGGGCAGGAAGCCCTCGCCGTCGAGCTTATAGAAGACGCGCTGGATGTGGCGCCGGACGACGCCCAGCTCCTTCTTCTGCTCGTCCTCCTCTCGTTCAATCGCCTCCTCGTCCTTCTTGCGGAACTGGCAGAGGAGTTGCTGGCCGTCGGGCGACCACTCCAGGGTCCCAAACTTCCCTTTCATGTCGGTGAGTTGTCGCGCCTCACCGCCGCCGAAGGGGATGGTGTAGATCTGGGGCTGGTCCTCGTCGTCGCGGTTCGAGACGAACGCGATCCTCGTGCTGTCGGGGGACCACCGGGGCATCGTATCCGCGTGGTCGCCATGCGTGAAGGGCCGTGGCTCGCCGCCCGCGGTGGCGACGATCCACAGGTTGGTGTACTTCTTCTCCTTCTCTTCGTCGACGCGCTGGACGCAGAAGACGACGTGCTCGCCGTCGGGCGAGATCTCGCAGGCCGTGGTCAGTCGGAAGCGGTAGAGGTCCTCGGCCGTGATGGTGCGTCTGTCATTGTTTGCAGGCATGGTTTTCTGGTCTCCATTTCATGTAGGCGAAATCGTAGTCGTTCGGCAGCGCTGGATGAAGCTCATTCTGTTCCATCTGCTCGAGACGAGCCCATCGCGGCGTCAAGACCCCACTCCTGCAGCGACTGGATCAGATCGTAGGCTGTGAGATCAAGCTGAACGGGCGTCACCGAGATGGTGCCGTGGGCGACAGCCCAGATGTCGGTGCCCTCCTCCTCCACGCCGGTGGGCTCTGGCCCTCCGATCCAGTAGTAGGGTCTCCCGCGAGGATCGAGGCGGCGGACCAGCCGGTCGTGATAGACTCGAAGCCCCATGCGCGTGACCTGGACCCCCGCGATCTCCGCCGCGGGAAGCGGGGGGACGTTGACGTTGAGCAGCACATCCTCGGGGAGACCGTGTTCCAGAACCTGGCGGCCGAGGTTGGCGGCCACCTCTGCAGCGACGCTGAAGTCGTCGTATTCTCGAGAGTTGAGTGAGACGGCGATGGCCGGCGTGCCGGCGATGGTGGCCTCCATCGCGGCGGTGACGGTGCCTGAGTAAGTGACGTCGTGGCCCAGGTTGCCGCCGCTGTTGACGCCCGAGATCACCAGGTCGATGGGCTCCTCGACGATGCCCAGAAAGGCGAGAGCCACAGCGTCCGAAGGAGCCCCGCTGGTGGAAAGGGCTCGCGTGTCGTCCGCCAGGACAACCTCCTCCACGCGCAGCGGCTTGTGCATCGTCTTGACGTGCCCGGAGGCGGACCAGTTGTGGCTGGGGGCGAGGACCGTGACCCTGCCGAGCGCCGTGCACGCCTTCTTGAGCGCCAGCAGTCCAGGTGCTTGGATGCCGTCGTCGTTCGTCACCAGGATGTGGGGGCTGCCCGGGGTCACCGACCGTTTCCTCGGTGTGGCTGGATGGTCACTCTCGCTGCCGCGGGACGACCGAGACGGTCACCAGGTTGCTCTTGGTCCTGTTGCCCGCTGCGTCGACGGCGACGACGTAGAATGTATGCTGTCCGAGGCCGGAGGGCGTCCAGTTGACGTTGAAGGGGGCGACCCGGCGGACGGCGAAGGGCTGGAGATCTTCAGGCTCCCCCGCCTTGCTCCCGGCGTACTCGTAGAACTCGACCCGGTCCATCGAATAGTCGTCAACCTCGGCATTGACGTTGACCCATTCGTGGTAGCCGAGCTCATACCGGGAGCCCTCTCGGGGGTAGTTGAGGTCGACAGTGGGGGGGATGTTATCCACCGTCACCTGGATCGTGGTCTCGCGCAGGTTTGAGGCGTGGTCGACGACCTGCAGCCGCAGGCTGTAGAGGCCGTCGAGCTCTGTGGTGTCCCAGTTCTCCAGCAGGTTATGGTCTACCTGCTCGCCATGGTCGCCCCCGATCTGGATCCACTCGGTCGGGTTAAGCCCCTTACCAAACACAAGCCGATAGAAATTGAAGTCGCCGCCCCGGGCGTTGCCCACGATGGGCACGACTCCGCTCACGTAGGCGTACGACTCCGGCGAAACGATAGCGACGTCGGCGTCCCTGCGCGAGGGACCGTAGATGGTGTCGTACTGGGTCGGCGGCGTCTCGGGCCGCGCATCCTCCGGAAGGCTGTCGAGCCAGCTCTCGGCCTCCGGTGGATAGACCTCGTAGACTTTCTCCTCGCACAGCTCCGGCGGCGTGTGGACGGTGCACAGCCGCCCGGTCTCTCGATTAACGTGGAAGGTCTGATGGAGGTCACATGTCTCTGTCGGCTCGGTGCCGGGGATGAAGAGCTCGGTCACCGTGGGGCAGTGCCCGGTCGGCAGCTTACCGGAGACCGCACAGACCGATCTCTCGACCAGCCCTTCCGGCCGGATGAAGGGGACGCGAGCCTCGTCCTGGAGCGCGTACTCCATCAGCGCGTGCCAGATCGGTCCGGCCCCGCGGATGCCGGGGAGGTTGTCCATCATGCTATTGTCGGTATTGCCCACCCATACACCGGCTGCCAGCTGCGGGGTGTAGCCGATGGTCCACGCGTCGCGGAAATCGTTGGTGGTGCCCGTCTTGGCTGCTGCCGGGCGGTCGTTCGACAGCTCCAGAGGGTTGGGATGGCCCATCGCGGCCCAGCGTGCCTGTCGATCGGAGAGAATATCGTTCATCAAGAAGGCGAGTTCAGGCGAGACGATCGTGTCGCTCTGAGGCTGATCGTACCGGTAGAGGACGTTTCCTTCACGGTCCTCGACGCGCAGGATTGCGACGGGATCGAGCTGCCGGAAGCCCGATCGTGCCTCGTCCTCGTGCACCGGTGTGCCGTACATGCGGCCGTTGTTGGCGAGGACACTGAAGGCGTAGACCATGTCGAGCAGATGGACCTCGCCGCCACCGAGGGTGAGGCTCAGCCCGTAATAGTCGAGGCCCTCGTTGAGGGTGTTGATGCCCATGCGGTGGGCGGTGCGAATGACGTTGTCGATGCCGGCGATCTCCAGGGCCGCGACCGCGGGTATGTTGTACGAGCGCGCCAGGGCCAGCCGCAGTCTCTGTGGGCCATGATACCGCCGGTCGTAATTCTCCGGAACATACGGTTTTCCGCTGGGTTGACGGAAGGCCTGTCGCACGTCGAGGAACATGTGAGCCGGGTTGTAGCCCTGGGAGAGCAGGGTCACGTACGTGAAGGGCTTGAAGGAGGACCCGGGCTGTCGTCCGGGTCCGTCCACCGCGACATTATACTGTCCATCTATCGAGTCGTCCCAATAGTCGAGGCTCCCGACCAGGGCCAGGATCTCTCCGGTGGTCGGACGGAGGACCACGACCGAGGCATTGTTGACGTGGTGGTCGCGCCCTACCCGGTGGGCACTGAGCGCGGAGAGGAACTGCGCGGCCCCACAGCCGTTCGCGATTGCCTCCTGAATGACCGTCGTCTCGTCCTCGCCGGAAAGCCGACGGATCTGGGCCTGAGCCACACACTGGGCTTGTTCGTGCAGCGCCAGATCCACGGTGGTGTAGACCCGCAGCCCGCCCCGGTAGAGCGCTTGGGGGCCGACCTCGGGCATCTGCTCCAGTTGGTCGCGGACGTACACGGCGAAGTGAGGGGCCTTCATGTCGAAGCGCTCTATGGACTGCTCCTGGGCGAGGTCCCACGGTTCTTCCTTGGCGGCGGATGCCTCCTCGCGGGTGACGTAGCCATCTCGCACCATGGCGTCGAGCACAACCTCCTGCCGTCTGCGCGCCATGTCCGGATTGTCGAAGGGGTTCATGCGCGGATACTGCGGGATGGCGACGAGGGTCGCTGATTCGGACAGCGTCAGGTCGCCGGCGCTCTTGCCGAAGTAGACCTGGGCGGCTGCCTCAATGCCATAGGCGAGATTGCCGTAGAAGTTCGTGTTCAGGTACCATTCCAGGACTTGCTCTTTGCTGTACTTCTGGCTGATGCGGTGGGAAAGGAAAATCTCAGTGAGCTTGCGATCGTAGTCCTCCCACTTGGGCCCCTCGGGGCCGACATAGCGGCGTTCCTTCTCAATCACGACGTTCTTGATCAGCTGCTGCGTGATGGAGGAGCCCCCCTGAATCTCCTGCCCACGGATGTCGGCCCAGAAAGCACGGGCGATACCCCGCGGGTTGAAGCCGGGGTTCTCCCAGAAGGACCGATCCTCGCTCGCCACCGTGGCATCCAGCAGGTGATCAGGAAGCTCATCGAGGGAGACCCAGACCCGCTCGCCGCCGGTGGGGTCGATCAGCTTGGCGATGACTTGCCGGCCGGTACGGTCAAGAATCTGGGTGGTTTCGAAGTTCTGCTCCGCGGCCTCGATCTCCTGAGGTTCGGGCAGGTCGCGGGTATAGTAAGAGTAGGCCCCAGCCACGGCACTCAGGCTCCCCGCGAGGGACGCGGAGATGACGATGAACAGGGCGAGCAACACGATGGCGAGGACGCGAAGGATCTGGTGGGCGCCGGACCGTTGTTGGTCGCGTCGGTCTCTGTGGCGGCGTAAAGCGATGGTACGGATCGTTCCGTTGGGTGTCATGGTGACCATCCCTCCTCAGGATGGAATTTACATCCTACCAGAAGGCGGGCCGGTTGGCAAGTGTCTGCCCAGGGCTGAAAGGTTGACAGATACCATGCGCTGTGGTATTATGCGCACTCGGATCTTAGCACTCTTCTTTCTAGAGTGCTAAGAGGACGGGTGAGTCATGGACGCAAAGCCAGAACTTACGCCTCGTCAGCAGACGATACTGGGGCTGACCGTGCGAGAGTATGTGAAGACCGCCACGCCGGTCGGCTCACGGGCCCTCGTCGAGCGCTACGGATTACCGGTGAGCTCGGCCACTGTGCGCAACGAGTTGGCCTATCTGGAGGAGACTGGCCACCTTACCCATCCGCACACCTCCGCCGGCCGGGTGCCCACGCAAGAGGGGTATCGGTACTTCGTCGAGCGGTTGTTGGGCGAGGTGGATTTACCCCTGCGCGAGCGGCTGACCATCGTTCACCAGTTTCACCAGGCGCGGCACAACCTGGAACAGTGGATGCCGTTGGCGGCGTCGACCCTGGCGCACGCTGCTCGAGGAGCGTCGCTGGTGACGGCCCCCCAGTCTGAGAAAGCCCGCTATAAGCACATGCAACTCATCTCGACGGAGGGCCTCGGCGTGCTGCTGGTCCTGGTCCTGCGCGGCGGTATGGTCAAGCAGCGCATGCTGACGCTGACCGAACCCGTGTCACAGCGCGAGCTCACCGAGGCCAGTGAGCGGCTGAACCAGCTATGCTTCGGGCTGACGGCGGGAGAGATTGAAGTCCAGCTGGGCGACCTTGCCGGGCTCGAGACCGACGTGGCCAGTCTCGTTTCGGACATCATGGATCGCGTCGATACACGGTCGAGCGCCACCATCTACAGCGATGGGCTGAGTGAGATGCTGCAGCAGCCGGAGTTCTCCGAAGGCGAGAGGGCTCAGGAACTCGTGCGGGTCATGGAGGAGCGTAGTTTCCTGAGAATGGTGATGGAGGAGGCGCTTGGCCCTGGGTTGGGGAACGTACGGGTGCTGGTCGGTGGAGAGGGGGAGTGGGATCAGCTACGCGCGTGTAGCCTGGTGCTCACGCGCTACGGCGTGGCGGACTTCACGACCGGAGCGCTGGGGGTGGTGGGACCGACGAGGATGTCTTATGGTCGTGCCATCTCGGCGGTCCGGTTTGTGGCCGGGCTTATGTCTCAGCTGGTGCAGGAGGTATACGCGCTGGAGGAATCCGAGGCACAAAGCAGCCAGGAAGCCAAGGTAGACCGACAAGGAGATCAACATGCCGGATGATGACGCGATGGAGGACGAAGCCCAGGTTGACCATGAAGAGAAAGACCCTCTTGAGCAGGTCGAGACTGTGGCAGAGGCAGAAGGTGTCGAGCCAGAAGAGGCAGAAGCCGAGGAGGTAAGCGAGGTTGAGCGGCTCCGGGAGGAGCTGGAGGAAGCCAGAGCTGAGGCTGAAGAGTATCTTGACGGGTGGCGGCGCGCTCAGGCAGAGTTTGCCAACTACAAGAAGCGGCAGCGAGCAGAGCAAGCCAAGATACGGGAGCTGGCGAATGCGAATCTGCTGCGGAAGCTCCTCCCCGTTCTGGACGATTATGACCGGGCGATGGTAACGATGCCGGAAGTCGTTGGGAAGTTGAGTTGGAGCCAGGGCCTCCTCATGATCAGACGGAAGCTGGAGGCCATCCTCGAATCCGAAGGGGTTGAACCGATTGAGACCCAGGGGGAGCGCTTCGATCCCTACTATCACGAGGCGGTGACGCACGAGGAAGTGGAGGGCTTTGAGGAGGGGGACATCATCGGAGAGGTACAGAGAGGGTACGTCCTCGGGGATCGCGTGCTCAGGCCCGCACTGGTGCGTGTGGCGAAGGCGGCTCCGGCGCCCCCGGAGGAGGAAGGGGTGGAGCGCGAGGAAGACGAAGTGAGCGATGGCTAAGATTATCGGCATCGATCTGGGGACAACGAACTCGGTCTGTGCCGTGATGCTGGGCGGTGAGCCGACGATCATCCCCAGCTCTGAAGGGGGACGGTTGTTCCCCTCAGTTGTGGCCGTCAACCCCAAGACCAGCGAGCGGATGGTCGGGCAGGTCGCGAAGCGGCAGGCCGTCGTCAACCCAGAGAACACGATCTTCTCGATCAAGCGTTTCATGGGACGCAAGTTCGAGGATCCCGAGGTACGGAAGGCGATCAAGCTGGTGCCTTATAAGGTGACCGAGGCCCCCAACGGAGACGTGCGGGTCTGGATGGGCGGCAAGGAATACAGTCCGCCGGAAATCTCGGCGATGATCCTGCAGAAGATTCGAGCTGACGCCGAGGCATTTCTCGGTGAGGACGTGACGCAGGCGGTGATCACCGTCCCGGCGTACTTCAACGATAGCCAACGGCAGGCGACGAAGGACGCCGGCCGGATTGCCGGCCTCGAGGTGCAGCGAATCATCAACGAGCCGACGGCTTCTTCACTCGCCTACGGTCTGGACAAGGAAAAGGATGAGACCATCGCCGTCTTCGATCTGGGTGGCGGCACGTTTGACATCTCGATTCTCGACGTCGGCGACGGGGTCTTCGAGGTCCGCTCGACCAGCGGCGACACCTTCCTGGGCGGTGACGACTGGGATCAGCGGGTCATCGATTGGATCGCTGACGAGTTCAGGCGAGAAGCGGGTATCGACCTGCGCCGGGATCGCCAGGCTCTCCAACGACTGAAGGAGGCAGCTGAGAAGGCGAAGGTGGAGCTGAGCACGGTGAAGGAGGCGGGGATCAACCTGCCGTTCATCACCGCCGATGCGGCGGGTCCCAAGCATCTCCAGATGAAGTTGACGCGGGCCAGGCTGGAGCAGTTGACGGAGGATTTGATTGAAGCTACGCTCGGGCCGTGCAGGCAGGCGCTCTCCGACGCGAACCTGAGCGTCTCCGACATCGACGAGGTCATCCTGGTCGGCGGGCAGACGCGGATGCCGGCCATCCAGCAGCTGGTGGCCGACTTCTTCGCCAGGGAGCCGCACAAGGGCGTCAACCCCGACGAAGTGGTGGCGCTGGGGGCGGCGATCCAGGGCGGCGTGCTCGGTGGTGAGGTCAAGGATATCCTGCTGCTGGACGTGACGCCGCTGACGCTCAGTATCGAGACGCTGGGTGGCGTGGCGACGATGCTCATCGAGCGGAACACCACCATCCCGACCAGGAAGAGCCAGATCTTCTCCACAGCCTCTGACGGGCAGACGCAAGTGGAGATCCACGTGCTGCAGGGGGAGCGGGCGATGGCGGCCGACAACAAGAGTCTGGGCAAGTTCATCCTCGACGGGATTCCGCCGGCGCCGCGCGGGGTGCCCCAGATCGAGGTGACGTTTGACATCGATGCTAACGGCATTCTTCACGTCTCCGCCGAGGACAAGGCCACAGGACGGGAGCAATCGATGGAGATCATCCCGTCGAGCGGTCTCTCGGACGACCAGATCGATCAAATGGTCGAAGAAGCAGAGGCCTACCGGGAGGAGGATCGGCGGAAGAAGGAGAAGGTCGAAGCCCGCAACCAGGCGGACACCGCGGTCTACACGGCGGAGAAGTTCCTCCGTGAGCAGGGTGAGAAGGTTCCAGCCGAGGCGCGCTCCGATCTGGAGGCGAAAGTCGCGGCGGTTAGGAAGGTCCTGGACGGCGATGACCTGGGCGCGATCCGCCAGCGGAGCGAGGAGCTGCGACGGGCCGTGCAGCAGGCGGGGGCCACGATGTATGAGGGTGGGGCGGGCGCCGGGGCGGGGCCGGCCGGTGGAGAAGCGGCTGCGGGCGGTGAACCGGGGGATGAGGACGAGGACGTTGTCGAGGGGGACTTCACCGAGACCTAGAGCGTGCGCTACACTGCCCTAGCGCGTTTCTGCCGCAGGGACATGGTGGTGGGCCCCGAGATGGGGAGACTCGTCCTCGGGTTTCGCAGGGCGCTCAGGGTGGATGCGTGTGAGTCCGCAGACGTATTCGTGAAGGCAGCGTGACGCAAACGGGATGCACGGTTGCATCCTCTTGGAGTACAAGGGTTCTTATGGCAGCCAGACGTGACTATTACGACGTCCTCGGGGTCGACCGTTCGGCCTCGCAGCGGGACATCAAGAAGGCCTACCGTCAGGAGGCGCGTCGGTGGCATCCAGACGTGAGCGAAGCCCCCGACGCCGAGGCGCGCTTCAAGGAGGTCAATGAGGCCTATCAGGTTCTCTCTGACCCTGAGAAGCGCAATGCCTACGATCGCTTTGGGCACGCCGGGGTCGGGAGGGGGCGCGGTGGCTTCGACTTCGGCGGTTTCAGAGATCCGTTCGACATCTTCGAGGAGTTCTTCGGTCAAGGGTTCGGGTTTTCCACGGGTCGCCGGCGAGGGCCGAGGCGTGGCGCCGACCTGCGCTATGATCTTCACCTGACGTTTGAGGAGGCCGTGTTTGGCTGCGAGAAAGACATCGAGATCACCCATCGGGATACCTGTCCCGAGTGTGGGGGCAGCGGGGCAGAGCCGGGGACGTCGCCCTCCCGGTGCCCGAAGTGCAACGGCACTGGACAGGTGCGACAGGTGCAGAGATCGATTCTAGGCTCGTTTGTGAGTGTCACGGACTGCCCCGTCTGCCAGGGCGAAGGGACGGTGGTCGAGGAGGCCTGCTCACGCTGCTACGGCGACGGGCAGGTGCGGGTGACCCGGGAGCTGTCGGTCACCATCCCACCAGGCGTGGACGACGGCACCCGAATCCGATTGGCTGGCGAAGGTGAGGTGGGGAGCGACGGCGGTCCGCGCGGCAACCTTTACATCGTGCTGGATGTGGAGCCGCATCCCATCTTCCGTCGGCGAGACGACGACATCCTGGTGGAGGTCGAGATCAACCTGGCGCAGGCGACGTTGGGAGGCGAGATCGAAGTACCGACGCTGGAGGGAGCGGAGCTCATCACCATCGAGCCGGGCACTCAGCCCGACACCGTGCTGCGCATGCCAAACCGGGGCGTGCTGCACGTGAAGCGTAACGGTCGCGGGGATGAGCTGGTGCTCGTCCGGGTGGCCGTCCCGACGAAGCTCTCCGGAGAGCAGAAAGAGCTCTTCCGACAGCTGGGAGAGACACTGGAGCCCGAGACCATCATCGAGGAGAGACGGGGCTTCGTGGACGACGTACGCGAGTTTCTTGGATTATGAGGGCGGGTTGGGGGGCGAAGGCTGTGCCTGGACAGCGGTGGACCTTCCGAGCGGGTTGGCTATCCGTCCTGCCCGAGGGACGGCGCGAGGCGAAAGCGAACAGCCGCCGGGCAAGGACGCGAACGGTATGGAATGGCTTGAGGTAAGTGTCGAGGTGGAGGCCGAAGCCGCGGAGGCGGTGGCCGAGGTCCTGTCGCGCTACGTCCATCGTGGGGTCGCGATTGAGGCCGGGCCTGACGGGTGGCACACCGATCCCGTCTTCGTCAGGGCCTATGTGCCGGTGGATGATGAGCTCTGGGAGAGGAGGAAACAGATCGAGGAGGCGCTCTGGCATCTGGGGCAGATACGGTCCATTCCGGAGCCCTCGTTCCGCTCGGTGGCGGAAGAGGATTGGACGGAGGCCTGGAAGAAGCGGCTGAAGGTCCTCCACATTGGGGAGCGCATCGTCATCCAACCGTCGTGGCTCGACTACGACGCTGGGCCGCAGGACATCGTCATCCGGCTTGACCCAGGAATGGCGTTCGGGACCGGCCTGCATCCCACGACGCAGCTGTGCCTGCGTGCCCTGGAGGAGTTCGTCAGGCCCGGGATGGAGGTGCTCGACGTGGGCACTGGCTCCGGGATTCTGGCCATCGCCGCGGCGAAGCTGGGTGCCGGGACGGTGCTGGCTGTGGACAGCGACTCCCAGGCCGTCAGGGTGGCCCGGAGCAACGTGATGGATAACGGTGAGCGCGAGCGTGTGCGCGTGGAGCAGGGGTCTCTTGCGGAGGTCTCCGGGTACTATGACCTGGTGGTGGTCAACATCCTGACGCGCGTGATCGTGGAGTTGGTGGAAAAGGGGCTTGCAGAACGGATGCGACCGGATGCCATCCTGATCACCGCCGGGATCACGGTCGACAGGGCGTCAGAGGTTTCTGCGGCGTTCGAACGGGGGGGCCTCCAGCTGGTCGATCAGCGACAGCAAGACGACTGGATGAGCCTCGTGGGCAGGCGGCAGTAGAACCTACTCCTGATCGGAGACCTTGTAGCGATAGACGATCCGACCACGGGACAGGTCATAGGGCGACAGCTCGACTCGCACGCGGTCGCCGAGCAGAACGCGGATGTAGTACCGACGCATCTTGCCCGACAGATAGGCGAGAACCTCGTGACCGTTGTCCAACTCCACTCGGAACTGTGTGTTTGGCAGTGCCTCGACGACAGTTCCCTCCATATAAATCTTCTCTTCTTTGCCCATACTTGACCTTCTTCTCCTCCGGCCCTGATTGCTTGACACACTGTCAGGGGGACAAGAGTTTGTCGCCTCCAATCTGGAGGCGACATTGACTCAAGTCACTCACTCTGTTGGCTCTTCTTCCTCTTCTTCCTCAGGGACCGGCTCTTGTTCCGGTTCTCCTGTCTCTTCCTCATCCTCAGGCGCGGAGGGCTCGGCCTCCGCCTGTTCTTCTTCCGGTTCGGCCGGCTCTTCTATTCCTTCTTCCAGTTCCTGGCTGACCTCGGTTTCCGTCTCCGCCGTTTCGGCCCCGACGGCCTCGGCTGTCTCCTCCTCAGCAGCCTCAGCCTCGGGTGCCTCTTCTTCGACCGCTTCGGCTTCGGGCGTCTCCTCCTCGACGGCCTCGGCCTCGGGTGCCTCTTCCTCGACCGCTTCGGCCTCGGGCGTCTCCTCCTCGACCGCTTCGGCCTCGGGCGTCTCCTCCTCGACCGCTTCGGCCTCCAGCGTCTCCTCCTCGAGGGTCTCGGCCTCAGGTGCCTCTTCCTCAGCGGCCTCAGCCTCCGGTGTCTCCTTCTCGACCGCTTCGG
>CAYMHT010000042.1:17719-22362 GCA_964390305.1 uncultured Anaerolineales bacterium | reverse complement strand
CCGAGGCCAGGAGCGCCCTCAGCATCCTCGTCGAGCAGTTCAAGAGCGTCATCGTCGGCCTCCTCGCCGCCGCCGCCGTCGTCTCCTTCGCCTTCGGCGAGTTTGTCGAGGGCGTCGCCATCGGCGTCGTCATCCTCATCAACGCCGCCATTGGCTTCGTCACCGAGCTCAGGGCCGTCCGCGCCATGGAGGCCCTCCAGGAGCTCAGCCAGGTCAGCTCCAAGGTCCTCCGCGAGGGCCAGGCCAAGGAGGTGGCCGCCGAGGAAGTTGTACCCGGCGACGTCGTCCTCGTCGAGGGCGGGGACGTCATCACCGCCGATCTCCGCCTCTTCGAGGCCTCCAAACTGCAGGCCGACGAGTCCGCCCTCACCGGCGAGTCCGTCCCCGTCGGCAAGCAGACCGATCCCGTCAACCGCGACGCCCTCCTCGCCGACCGCGCCGCCATGCTCTTCAAGGGCACCGCCGTCGTCCGCGGCTCCGGCAAGGGCGTCGTCGTCGCCACCGGCATGGACACCGAGCTCGGTCACATCTCATCCCTCGTCGAGGAGGCCCAGGAGGAGATCACGCCCCTCGAAAGGCGCCTCAGCCAGCTCGGCCGCCGCCTCATCTGGGTCAGCCTCGGCATCGCCGCCCTCGTGACCATCTCCGGCGTCGTGAGCGGGAGGGACCTCTCGCTCATGATCCGCTCCGGCATCGCCCTCGCCGTGGCCAGCATCCCGGAAGGGCTCCCCATCGTCGCCACCGTCGCCCTCGCCCGCGGCATGTGGCGCATGGCCCGCCGCAACGCCGTCGTCAACCGCCTCTCCGCCGTCGAGACCCTGGGGTCGACCAACGTCATCCTCACCGACAAGACCGGCACCCTCACCGAGAACCGCATGACCGTCACCCATCTCTTGCTCCCCTCCGCCCGCGATACCCCCGTCCAGATCGACGTCAGCGGCGAGGGGTTGCAGCTCGGGGGCGAGTTCAGCCGCGATGGCACCGCCGTCGATCCCCGGGAACACGACCAACTCCGCCGCTCCCTCGAGGTCGGCGTCCTCTGCAACAACGCCGCCCTGCAGGACAACGGCCCCGACCAGGCGCCCTCCTCCGTCGGCGAGCCCACCGAGGTCGCCCTCCTCGTCGCCGGAGCCAAGGCCGGCCTCCACCGCCACGACCTGACCGATGAACTGCCCGAGGCCCGCGAGGTCGCCTTCGACCCCCAGATCAAGATGATGGCCACCTTCCACCAGCGCCGCGACGGGGACGACGGCTACACCGTGGCCGTCAAGGGCGCCCTCGAGCCCGTCATCCAATCCTCCACCCGCGTCCTCACCGAGGATGGGGAGCAGGAGCTCACCGAAGACCAGCGGCAGACCTGGATCCGGCGCAACGAGCAGCTCGCCGAGAGTGGCTTGCGCGTCATCGCCACCGCCGCCCGCACCGCCGACGAAGTCGACGAGGATCCCTACCACGACCTCACCTTCCTCGGTCTCCACGCCCTCCTCGATCCTCCCCGGGAGGACGTGCGCGATTCAATCCAGGCCGCCCAGCGCGCCGGGGTCCGCATCGTCATGATCACCGGCGACCAGCCTGCGACCGCCCGGAACGTCGCCCACGCCGTCGGCCTCGTCGACGACGACCAGGCCCACGTCATCCACGGGCAGGACGTCGGCAGCCTCGAGGATCTCACCGAAGAGGAGCGGGAGCGGATTCTAAACGCCCCCATCTTCGCCCGCGTCGACCCCGAGCAGAAGCTCGACCTCCTCGCCCTCCACCAGCAGACCGGCGCCATCGTCGCCATGACCGGCGACGGCGTCAACGACGCCCCCGCCCTCAAGAAGGCAGACATCGGCGTCGCCATGGGAGAGCGCGGCACCCAGGTCGCCAAAGAGGCCGCCGACATGGTCCTCAAGGACGACCGCTTCTCCACCATCGTCGCCGCCATTCAGCAGGGCCGCACCATCTTCAACAACATCCGCAAGTTCGTCCTCTACCTCCTCTCCTGCAACGTCGCCGAGATCATCGTCGTCGGGCTCGCCTCCCTCGCCCGCGCGCCGCTCCCCATCCTCCCCCTCCAGATCCTCTTCCTCAACCTCGTCACCGACGTCTTCCCCGCCCTCGCTCTCGGGGTGGGCAAGGGCGACCCCCACATCATGGAGCGCCCGCCGCGGGATCCAGACGAGCGCGTGCTCATGCGCCCCCACTGGATCGGCATCGTCGGCTATAGCTCCGTCATCAGCGCCGCCGTCCTCGGTGCCCTCGCCATCTCCATGCTCTGGCTCGGCATGAGCGAAACGAGGGCCGTCACCGTCTCCTTCCTCACCCTCGCCTTCGCCCAGCTCTGGCACGTCTTCAACATGCGCGACCACGACACCGGCGTCATCGACAACGACGTCGTCCAGAACCGCTGGGTCTGGGGCGCCCTCGCCCTCTGCACCGTCCTTCTCCTCCTCGCCGTCTACGTCCCCGGTCTCGCCGCCCTTCTCAAGGTCGAGGACCCCGGCGTCGAGGGTTGGGCCCTGATCGCCGCGATGAGTCTGCTGCCTGCCCTCGTCGGCCTCCCGATAAAGGCCTTCGACGGCATGCGGATCGCCAGTTGACGCTTCTAAGGAGGCAGGTAACCAGTCATGTTGCTATCACGTTCTGAGCTCGAGGATCTGACCGAAAGCTACGACCGCTGGCACGTTTCCATCTATCTCCCCACCTACAAAGCCGGCGACGAGATTCTGGAGAACCGCATCCGCTTCAAGGACCTCCTCGACCGCGCGGAGAAAGAGCTGGTCGAGGGCGGCGTGCGCGGGCCCCGGGCGCGGGACCTCCTCGCCCCGGCGCGACCCCTCGTCGACGACGAGCTCTTCTGGCAGCGCCAGAGCGACGGGCTCGCCGTCTTCCTCGCCCAGGGCCTCGTCCGCAAGTATCGCCTCCCTCTCGACTTCCAGGAGCTCCTCGTCGTCAGCGACCGCTTCCATCTCAAGCCCCTCCTCCGGGTGCTCAGCGACAACGGCCGCTTCTACGTCATCGCCCTCAGCCAGCACGAGACCCGCCTCCTCCAGGGCACCCACCACCGCATCGGCGAGATCGACCTCGACCGCCGCGAGCAGATCCCGGAGAGCATCGTCGAGCTCCTCAAGTGGGAGGAGCCCGAGATGCGCCTCCAGCACTTCGTCACCAGTGAGCCCACCCTCCACCAGGGGAGCGATGCCGTCTTCCACGGCCACGGCGTCGCCAGCCAGGACGATCCCAAGGAGCAGATCCTCCGCTACTTCCAGCGCCTCGACGCCGGGATGACCGACCTCCTCGCCGGCGACGACGCCCCCCTCGTCCCCGTCGCCGACGGTTTCGTCCTCGCCCGCTACCGCCAGGCCAACACCTACCCCAACCTCGCCGACGACGGCGTCCCCGTCCAGCCCGACCGGCTGGTCCCCGCCGACCTCCACCGGCGCGCCTGGTCCGTCGTCCACCCCCTCTTTCAGCAGGCCCAGGACAACGCCCGCGACATGTACCACCACCTCCAGGCCACCCACCCCGACCGCGCGTCCAACGACCTGGAGGACATCGTCCCCGCCGCCGTCTTCCAGCGCGTCGAGGGCCTCTTCGTCGCCGCTGACGCCTGCCGGTGGGGCAGCTTCGATCCCGGGACCGGCGAGGTCGAGCGCCACGACGAGAGGCAGCCGGGCGACCGCGACCTCCTCAGCGTCGCCGCCGTCCACACCATGCTGAACGACGGCTGGCTCTTCGTCGTCGACCGCGAGCAGGTGCCCGACGGCGCGCCCATCGCCGCCGTGTTCCGCTACTGAGCCCCGTTCACCCGTGCCCGCGTGTGAGAGGAGTCCAGGGCCCGTGAGAACGAGAGACGTCTTCGTCGTGCTCAACCCCGTGGCCGGCGAGAGCGGCGCCAGCGTGCGCCCCGTCGTCGAGCGTCACTTCGAGCGCGCCGGTTGGGGCTGCCGCGTCTACGAGACCACGGGGGACGAGCGCGTCCCCGACGTCGTCCGCGCCGCCCTTCGCTCCCACGACCGCCCCGACCTTGTCGTCGCCGCCGGGGGCGACGGCACCGTCTCCGCCGTCGCCGGGGGCCTCGTCCACGCCCGCGTTCCCCTCGGCGTCGTCCCCCTCGGGACCGGCGACGCCTTCGCCCGGGAACTCGGCATTCCCCTCGACGCCGGGGCCGCCCTGGAGCTCCTCACCGGCGACCACGCCGTCGCCACCATCGACGCCCTCCGGGTCGAAGACCGTCTCTTCCTCCTCAACGTCAGCGTCGGCCTCAGTGGGATCGTCATGCGCGATACACGCCGGGACCACAAGCGCCGCTTCGGCCGCCTGGCCTATATCTGGACCGGGCTGCGCAGGCTCTTCGGCTACCAGCCCCACCGCTTCCACGTCGCCATCGATGGCCAGCGCCGCACCCTCCGTGCCTCGGAGGTCGTGGTCGCCAACAGCGGCGGTGTCGGCGATCCCTCCTTCCGATGGAGCCCCCGCGTCCAGCTCGACGACGGCCGCGTCGACGTCCTCATCGTCCGCGCCCGCACCGCCCTCGACTACCTCCGCCTCGCCTTCGCCGTCCTCTTCGGCCGCCAGTCGGAGGAGCCCGCCATCCGCCATCACACCGCCCGGGAGACCGTCGCCGTCGACGCCCCTGCCGGCCTGCCCGTCCAGGCCGA
>CAYMHT010000042.1:0-17619 GCA_964390305.1 uncultured Anaerolineales bacterium | reverse complement strand
GGGCCCGCCGGCCCCGCCGTCGGCGAGCAGCTGCCGGAGGCCGAGACCTCCGAGTTCCGCCCCCGGGAGGAGCCTCCCGTCGAGGAACCCGAGCCGGGGCCCACCCGCCACACCGACGACGCCGGCGAGGGCACCTACCTCTACGGCAACGTCCCCTCCGGCGGCGACGTCTCCGTCGAGGACACCCTCGAGCTCCAGCCCGACGTCCTCGACGTCCGCCGCGAGCGGGAGATGCTCAGCTTCGACGTCCAGCAGCTCTTCGAGCGCCTCCAGATCACCGTGCGGGACGACCCCGACCTCGATGACCAGACCCGCCGGCAGCTCACCGCCGGGCTGGAGGACCTGCAGGTCGAGCTCATGCTCGGAGACGACGCCGACGAGGATCGCGTCGTCTCCCACCTGCGCGCCATCGGGCGGCTCGACATCGACGTCCTCGACCTCGTCCTCTCCGGCCTCCGCCACACCCGCAGCCAGGCCCGGGGCCTCATCGAGCGCGCCATCGAGAGAATCGCTGGTCCCGAGGCCGGCCCCACCGAATAGCCCCACCCCGTCCGCCGGCGACAGAGCGGGCTTCTCCGGGGTCAGGATCCCCGCGCCGGGAGGCCCGTCTCTTCCTCCAGCGGTCGAACGCCCCACTCGCCCGTCGTTCCGCGCCTCTACCGGCGTCGGCGGCCCTCTCCGACCAGGACCTACTTCCTAGTGACGCCGGCCTGGCTCTGTGCTATACTGGGAGCCGTTGTGCCCGGCCGGCCTCTCCGGATCCAGTGGTGTGGCAGGCCAGGACTCCAGACATTGCCCCGTGGCCCGCTGCCTCGTGTGTCTGTCAGGACCACCGCCGCCCGCGGGGACGGAAACGGATCACCAGGCCGTAGGTGTGCTCCGACAACGTTCCATTTGATGCGCCACCAGCCATGCATCCATCCATCGTCCTCGCTGGGAATGGGTCGTTCAGGAATCACGGATGTGAGGCCATTGCCCGGGGCACCATCGAGCTATTGAGGCGCACCTTCGGCTCGGCCCTCGAGCTCTCCTACGCAGCCCACAACAGCCGGGAGGAGACTGAGGCCGAACTCTCCTCGCTGGGATACGCAGACGTGCGAGCACTCCCCTTCTGTCCTCCCATCCGCCGCGGCTCCAGGCCCTGGGTCGAATACCACGTCAACCGTCGGCTGGGCACGTCGTTCCCAGCCCTGTTCGAGGGTCTGCGGGAGACCATCTGTGAGGCTGACGCCGTCCTGTCCATCGGGGGTGACAACTACTCCCTCGACTACGGATACCCGGAGAGGTTTCTCCAGTTTGACCGCTTCGTGCTTCGGCAGTCTCGACCTCTCGTCTACTGGTGCGCCTCCGTGGGGAGTTTCTCCGCAGATCCCGTCTTTGAGCAGCGCATGAGGTCCCACCTGGGACGGGTGCCCGCCATCCTCGCGCGCGAATCCAGCACCGTGGCCTATCTGCGATCCGTCGGCATCGCCCATAATGTCCGGCTCGTTGCAGATCCAGCGTTCGCGATGCAGGCATCCAGGCCGGGGGCTTCCAGGTTTGCCGTCGACCGTGACCACTTCGTGGGTGTGAACTTCAGCACCACCGTCGCCCGGAGGGCGGACCGGCGCCGGAAAGGGTCGATCGGCGTCACGGAGGCCGGACGGTGCGCAGCCGGGCACCCGTCATTCAAGGGAAGCCCGAAAACCTACGACCAGATGTGTCGATCGCACGCCGCCATGACCGTCGCCCTGATGGGTCTCTGCGACGGCAATCTGGTTTTCGTTCCCCATGTGACCGGAGGGGCACACTGTGATCACCGCTTCATGACCCGCGTTGCCGATCACGTCGAGAGGCTGGGGCATGAAAGACCCCTGGTTGTGCCCCCGACCCTTACCGCCCCCGAGTACAAGTGGGTCATATCGCGGGCCAGGATATTCATCGGGGCCAGGACGCACGCCACAATTGCCGCCTTCTCATCAGGGGTGCCCACAGCCGCCCTGTCATACAGCCTCAAAGCACACGGCCTCACGCGGGACATGTACGACTCCGAAGAATACTGCATTCCGGCCGAGCAGGTGTGCCCAGAGAGGATCGTGAGCGTGGCACGCAGCCTGATCACCAATGAGGAACTGCTGCGCGCCAGATTGCAGCAGCGGTCTCAGACCATGATCGATCGCACCTTCCGGGCCGGCGAGATTCTCGCGGAGCTCTTGGAGACGTAGTCCAGTCGTCCTGCGGACAGCTCCGAACAAACGGTCCTCCAGGGCGTGGCGAGACGCGGCGAAGGAGGGGGCGACGTCGTCAGCGCCCACAGTTCTTGGAGAAACACTCGAGTATTGACGTGGCATCGCGACTGAGGCAACGCTTCGAGAGGGCTCAAGACGCTCGCTGGGTTCCGCCTGACGTCTGGAGCTTGGCTCGACATCCACAAGGGACTGTGCGGTCAGTTAGTCTGATCTGGTCCGCGAGCCTCCTCGGCTACCTGGTCGGCGTCGTCGGCTCCCTGGTGCAGGCCCGTTTCATAACCCCATCGGATCTGGGGTTTGTGCGCAAGTACTCCGTAGTTGCTCAATTCGTTGGTCTCCTTAACCTGGGCCTCTTCACCATCTTGCAGCGTGACTACACGGTCCTCATGGGCACTGGACAATCCCAACGGGCTCGGCGGACCGCGTCCATTGTCCATTCCTGGTCCCTTCTGGCATCAACCGCGACCTGTGGCGTGTTGTCTATGCTGCTCGGCCTTCATCTCGTCCGGGGCGACTGGCGCGAGTCCGCTGCTTGGCTGATTCAAATCGTGACCGTCTGGTCAACCCTCTATGTTGCCTGTCTCTCTTCCATGTTTCGGTCTAGCCAGCAGTTCGAGACCCTGGCGATAGGCCAGTTCATGTCCTCATTGTCGCAGGCCGCCGTAATCCCGTTCTTCTGGGCGTGGCCATTTGCCGCCCTGGTTCTGCGTTCTATCAGCGGTCAGATCGTGTCATTGCTTTACCTCCATCTTGCCCGGCCGATCGGGGTTGGTTGGTGTCTCCCCTCACGAGAACTGTTTGGCTTGGCGAAGCGCGGAATGCGGCTCTACGTGGGCACCTACATGCGCTACAGTCTATGGTTGGCTGCGGAGATCTGGCTTACGCTTCGCATCACTGGCGACGCTGGTGTTGGCCTGTTCGTCTTCAGTGGAATGGTTGCGGAACTCGCATCGCAGCTCGTGATGGCCATCAACCAGGTATATTGGCCACGACTCGGGTATGAGTTCGGCCGAAGTCATAGCATCACTGCATGTCTGAGGCTCGCAGCCTGGCCCTCGCTGGTGAGTTTGGGGGCTTCGCTAGTCACCATTCTTGGTGCCTGGGTGCTTCTGCCGCCGCTTGTAAGCCACGTGTTTCCAAACTACCTCGGGGCTATAGTCTTGGCGAGAATCCTCGTCCTGAAGACCGTGGTCGTCAGCCTCAGTCTTCCTCTATACCTGATTTCCATCTTGGAGGCTTATGTGACTCAGCTTGTTGCCGCAACTGTGGGGCTGGCACTGTTTGTCGGAGTGACGGGCCTGCTTTGGGGGCTTCGCTTTCCACAGATCGCCGTGGCCTGGGGGAGCGTTGCAGGACAGGCTGCCTTTGCACTGACCTGTCTCCTCTGGTTGGCCGCGCAGGCCAGGCGAAGCCCGGTGGCCGGTCAACCGGCCAAAGCCGCAGCGCCTTGAAAAGAAGGCTAGATGCGCAATCATCTCGGTAGAGACGTGTGCGACCGTCGAGATTGGGTGAGCAGGCCCGACCATGGCGGACTGCTCATAGCCGGTCTCAGCGGGATTCTCTTCGCCACCTTCCTCTCGCCCCAGGTCGGCTTGCTCGGGAGAGGGCTGAGGCTCTCAATTCCACTGTTCGTTCTTCTGCTTGGCGTCGCGGTGCTGCTGAATGGCCGTGAAGTCACACGACAGCTGGGCAAACGAGTAAGGCCCCTACTGCTTGGCGGGATGTTTGCTGGGACCGGCGCGCTGCGCTTCTTCATTGCCCCTGACCCGTCCCTTCTCCAGAGCCAGGTCATGGCGGGTGTGGTGTGCATGATGGTCTGGGTCGCGGTGATCGTGGTGCGCCAGGTGTTCCCTGAGTCGTGCGAGAAGGCGCGCTGGCTGGCCCTCGTGACACTGGGCGTCAGCCTGGGCCTGGGATTGCCTTTGCTCCTCAGGGAGCCCGGTATCGCACGCTTGACGATGGGGAATCCGATGGCGGAGCGTTACGCGACCCACTTGTATCCAAGAGGCGTCGCCAACTACTCGTGGTACACGCCGGTCGCGTGTGCCTGGCCTGTGATTGCAGCTTGGCTGCATAACGGGCGGCAGCAACCACTGGTCAAGGTCGTAGGGTGGTCTCTGCTGTCTGCTGCCTCAGCAGCCACACTTCTGTCCACGTTTACGATGGCTGCTGCGTGGTTGGCCCTCGGCTCGCTGTTGTGGCTGTTCCTTGTGGCGATGACGGGCAATAGCGCGCTATGGCGCCTCATAGCCATTGGTGCTCTTGTCTTCTTGCTTGTCTCGTGTGGCACTCTCCGCCGGGAGCTATCCCGATTCGGCGGTACCGCCCTCGTGACTGACAAGTTCACTAGGCTGATCGAGCGCACGTTTGCCGTAGGGGTCGTCGAAGGTGATGAGACAGGGAGAGCGCGCATGCTGGTTCGCACAGTCGAGACGTTCCTGGATCACCCTCTCTTCGGCGCCTGGGGTATCGACTCCAGTTTCTACGTCGGAGGGCACAGTTCGTGGGCAGACACGCTGGCCCTGCACGGTCTGTTTGGGATGCTCCTCTGGCTCGGTTTCCTCGCGCCTTCCTGGCGCCATAGGGATGCCCCGTTGTGCATCCGAAGGGGAACCGCGGGCGGTACCCTGTCCTGGGCCCTTCTCGCGCTGGGAGGTGTAGTTAACCCGACGCTCAACAGCCCGATCGCACTGCTCCTGATCTGGTTGTTTGATGAAGGCGGTGCGTGGACGACCGAACCGCAGGGGGAGCGGAAGTCATGAAGCTAGCCCTATTCACCAACGTCGTGTCTCATCACCAGATACCACTGTGGCAGGCCTTCGCGGAGCGACTCGAACAGGATTTTGCCGCGGTCGCCTGGATGCCCATGACGGAAGAGCGCAGACGCCTGGGATGGGACGGCGATTTCAGCCGTGAATGGCTCGTGAAGGCCTGGGTTTCTGACGCACAGAGACGACGTGCGCTCCATATCTTCAGATCAGCCGATGTGGTAATCTGGGGATATGCTCCCGTGACCGAGGTGAGGAGACGGATCGTCGATGGGCAACTCACCTTCTGCTACTCCGAGCGCATTTTCAAGACACGGCGATGGAGATTGTTCGACCCCAGGGTGCTCCACGGTGTGGTGAGAAGGTACGTGTTAACTGACGGGTCACATCACCACCTGCTGTCGGTCGGACCCTACTGCGCCGATGACTTCCGCTTCATCCGCACGTTCAAGCGGCGCATGTGGCGATGGGGATATTTCCCCGAAATACCGAGGTCTCCCGCGCCGCGGACCTCAAACCCTGATCCCATCATTCTCTGGGCCGGTCGGATGATTCCTTGGAAGCGCGTGGACTTGCTGCTTGCGGCGGTCGCCTGGGTCCGTTCCCGTACCGAGAGGAGATTCCGATTGAAGCTGATCGGATGTGGACCTGATGAGGAGCGACTCCGGTCGCTCTCCAAGCACTTGGGCATCGCGGACTTGTGCCAGTTCTGTGGGCCAATGAGACCCGGAGCAGTCGGGAAGGCTATGGAGAAGGCCGACCTGTGCGTTCTCTCGAGCGACAGGAATGAAGGCTGGGGTGTCGTCGTCAGCGAAGCCATGGCAAGAGGTTGCTGCGTTATTGGCAGCAGGGAGGCGGGGTCTGTTCCGTGGCTCATCGATGACCACGTGAACGGTCGCACGTTCGAAGGCGCAAGACCCAGAGCACTGGGCAGTGTTCTGAAGTGGTGCATTGACAATCCTGATGACAGGCAGAGGTTGGGGACGGCGGCGCGGGCCACGATATCCAAACTCTGGTCGCCAAAGATCGGGGCGGATCGGTTGTTGGAGCTGGTGGAGGCGATCCAGTCTGGACTACCGGTCCGGTTCAATGACGGTGGGCCCTGTTCACCGACCGGGAAGGTTCAGCCTTGAGCGCGATGAAGGTGCTGTGGTTCAGTAACCGGGTTCACACAGACGACGGCGACTGTGGCAGCGGAGCCTGGCTGGGCGCTATGGCGCGGGCGCTGGCCCGCTCCGGTCGGGTGAAGTTGGCCAACATCGCCCAGGGTGCGGTTCCGGAGTTGATCAGAGACGACTGCGGCCCAATTCGGCAGTGGGTGGTTCCTCTCAGAGCCCCCAGACTGACTGGTGGCGGACTGCCGTCCAGAAGGATAATAGCTCAGATTGTCAAGGCCTCCGAAGAGTTTGATCCCGACCTGGTTCACGTATGGGGAGTCGAGGGATTCTGGGGGCTGCTGACGGCAAGGGGCCTGATCGGAACTCCGGCCCTGCTGGAGATGCAGGGCTTGAGGGGAGCGATTGCAGAGGTCTTTCACGGAGGCCTTTCGAATCGGGAGCAGTTAGCGTGCACGGGACTCCGGGAGATTCTCCGCCGTTCTACCATCTTCCAGCAGCGACGTTACTTCAGGCGCTGGGGGCGGATGGAGGAAGAGATGATTGCTGGTCACAAGTTCATCACCGTTCAGTCCGCTTGGATGAGGGCTCAGGTAGAGGCGGTCAGCCCCGGGATTCGAACGTTTCACAATGAAAGAGTACTTCGGGAGCCGTTCTATGCCTCGAGGCTCTGGCGGTCGCATCGAAACCCTGTGGTCTTCTGTTCGGCGGCGTATCCGGCGCCGTTCAAGGGGTTGCATACTGCTATCCGGGCGACCGCTATTCTGAAGGGGCGCTTTCCGAACATCCAACTCCGCGTGGCAGGACCTCACCGCAGACCGGGCATTCGAGAAGATGGATACGTGACCTGGGTGACCCGGCAGGCTAGAGCACTTGGTGTATGTGGTAATCTTGCCTGGCTCGGATTCCTTAGTGCGGCAGAGGTCGTCGAACAGATCGGGTCGGCTGGCGTGTGTCTGGTGCCGTCGTTTATCGAGAACTGCAGCAACGCAATGCAGGAGGCGATGATGGTAGGAGCACCAGTGGTGGCTTCTTATGCTGGAGGACTTCCCTCGCTTGCCCGAGATGACGAGTCGGCCCTGTTCTTTCCTCCAGGGGACGAAGCCATGTGTGCCTACCAACTGGGCCGGGTATTGTCCGACGAGGACCTTGTCACCCGGCTCTCCCGTAATGCCAGGCAGACTGCCGTGGTCCGTAACGATCGGGAGCGCCTTGTTCGGCGACAACTGCGAATCTACGAGCGGGTGCTGCGCGCATCCACCCGTAAGCGGCCCCCGACGGCGGCGGCATTGGAGAGAGCTCCATGAGGTACCCACGCGTGTTGGTTGTTGCCCTCGGTCGCATCAACGCGGCCGATACGTCGAACAACGGACTCCTTCTCCGTAACCTGTTCGAGAAATGGCCACCGGAGAACGTGGCCCAAGTCTACAGCAGCGGAGCCGGCGAGGACGATGGTCTCTTTGGTCGATACTACCGGCTGGGAGCACCCGACCGCTCGTTGGGCCAGCTGTTCTACCTCCTGAAGGGGGACTACGATGAGACGGCCCGTGGCGCGTGCGCCCCTGATGGCGCGCCATCAATGGAGCGGTTGCGGGTTCTTGGCAGCAGCCTCCTGGTGAGAACGGGTGCACACGAGATGGCCTTTCGTCCGCGGCTTTCTCGCAGAATGATCGCCTGGATAGGGAAGTTCAAGCCTGATATCGTCTTTGCCCAGGGGTACAACCTTACGTTCGCCTGGCTCCCCTTGATGTTGTCCAGACGGCTCAACTTGCCGCTCGTCTACTATCCGACCGATGATTGGCCCCGGGCCTGCTATCGCACAGAAGGGAGCCTGTCACTCCTCTCCTGGTTCGCTCGTGGCGCGGTGGCGATTGCCTCGCGGGACTTGGCCGTTGAAGCAACAGTGAACATAGCGTTCAACCGAGCAATGGAAGAGGAGTATATGAGGCGGTACGACAGGACGTTCTCTGTTCTGATGCATGGAGATCGGTTCTCTCGGTTCCTAGACGCTGGCCGTCGGCGGTCAGCTCCGACAGACGTGTGCGAGATTGTGTCAACTGGGGCCCTCAATCCCCATCGCTGGCCGCTCGTTCAGGATCTGGAGAAGGCCTGTGAGGTATTAGAATCGAGAGGGTGTCGAGCGCGAGGGACAATATATGCCGTTGCTCAACCTTCTGCGTCTCGGACACGGGGTTTCCGTCACGTACGATTTGAGCCTTGCCCCTCCCACAATGAATTGCCGGCAGTCCTGCGCGGTGCTGACATCCTCTTCCTGCCGGAACGGTTCGACAACACCGTGGACGACGTCCGACTTAGCATATCTTCGAAAGCACACCTGTTCATGTTCAGCGGTCGCCCGATCGTGGTGTATTCGCATCCCAGGACCGGCGTCGCTCGCTACGCTGAGAACGCTGAGTGGGCGGCTGTCGTGAATCGGCGAGATCCACAGCTGCTTGCACGGGCACTGGAGAGGTTGGCTTGGGACAGGGAAGCACGGCAGCGCGTCGTCTCTGCTGCCCGGGAAACAGCGAGGCGCAACCACTATCTTCCTGACATTCAATGGTCTTTCCGCAGTCTTCTCTGCGCTGCCCTAGTCTGACCTTGTGTGGCAGAAGGTCATCAGCAGGATACTGAACCGGAATGCACGTGATCAGCTGGACGGACCAAATTGCGATCCATCAGTCCGCTCTGATGCGCGGGATCGTGAGCATCGGAGGCCAGGCCACCTTTGTCGTTCAGGAGCCAATCTCTCACGAACGGATCGCCATGGGCTGGCTAGTCCCCGATCTGTCTGGAGTGAAAGCCGTGGTCAGGCCTGATCGGTCCATGGTTGACTGCCTGCTGGGAGACGAGCCACGCAATACAGTCCACGTATTTGGGGCTGCGCTAAAGTACTCCTGGGGATGGCGTGCGCTTTGGAGAGCTGCCCGGATGCGCTGTCGGATCGGGCTGATGAGTGAATCGTGTGACCCGGATGGGTGGCAAGGGCCCCTGCGCTGGATGAAACATACCGCAATCGCGATGACGCTGGGACAAAGGGTGCAGTTTGTCCTGGCAATGGGGCAACTGGGCATCCGGTGGTTTCGGCGGTGCGGGTATCCTAGGCACAAGCTGTTTCCATTCGGATACTTCGTTGAACAGGCCTGCCGCCGAAAGGCCACATCTTCGCGATTGTTACACGACAGAGCGGTTTTCCGACTTGCGTACTGCGGGCAACTCATCGAGCGGAAGCGCGTCGATCTTCTGGTTCACGTGCTTTCCCTGCTTCATGCCGACTGCATAGAGTTGTGTATCATCGGAGACGGGCCCAGACGCGCAGAGCTCCAGGGAATAGCTTCCGAGCTCGGGGTGGCCGGAACAATCAACTGGCACGGGAGGCTACCAAATGCGGACGCAAGACAGATGATGGAGGGCATGGACTTGCTCGCTCTTCCGAGCCGGTTCGACGGGTGGGGTGCTGTTGTCAACGAGGCGCTGATGGCTGGAATTCCGGTCGTATCCACGGATCACTGCGGGGCCTCTGATCTGCTACAGGAGGAACGGCTTGGAGACATTGTACCTCGGAATGACCTTGGCGCGTTGACCGCGGCCATTGGACGACGAGCCGCTCGCGGCCCTCTTTCCGAAGGACACAGAGAACGAATCCGTGAGTGGACAAGATGCATCACCGGGTCAGCCGCTGCGTGGTACTTGCTCAGTGTGCTGGCCCACGTCTACGATGAACGAGAACGACCTATAGCCCCGTGGCGAAATACCATGTGAGTCCAGGGCGAAGCCTGGCTGCGTCGGGCGCGGACAGTCCAGACGGCCACCGCGCCCCTGCGAAGTCACGAGAGAGGTCCTATGCGAATCGGAATTGACGCCTCCAACCTTCGGGCCGGCGGCGGAGTGACCCATCTGGCTGAACTCCTCTGTGCTGCCAGGCCGCTGCAGCATGGATTTGACCGCATCATCGTTTGGGCGCCAACGGCAACACTCAGCGCGCTGGGGCAGCGGCCGTGGGTGCGCAAGGCTCACGATCCACTACTCGATCTCCCCTTTCCTGGTCGTCTCTACTGGCAGCGATTCCGGCTCGAAGAAGCGGCGCGCTCTGCAGGTTGCGATGTTGTGTTCACGCCTGGAGGATCGTATAGCGGGAAGTTCCGACCCTTTGTCACCATGAGTCAGAACATGTTGCCCTTCGAGACGTCAGAAGTCTGGCGTTACGGGGTATCATTTCATAGTCTGAAATTCCTCTTGTTGCGTTGTTTCCAGTTGGAAACGTTCAGGCGGTCTGACGGACTGATCTTCCTCACCGAGTACGCACGTCGAGTGATTACCAAGAGGTTGACCGGAACGACGTCCAAGTTTGTTACGATCCCTCACGGCGTCAGTGACCGGTTCCGTCACGAATCGAGGACACAGAAGCCGGCCTCGCATTACTCACACGCATCTCCCTATCGATTACTCTATGTCTCGCCGATTGCCCCCTACAAGCACCAGGCGGAGGTGCTCGAAGCTACCTGGCAACTGCGGAGAGCGGGATCGCCCTTAGTTCTAGATCTGGTGGGACCAACCTTTCACCGCAGCAAGCGCTTCTTCAATGCCCTTCACCGACTGGACCCACAACAGCAGTGGGCCTGCTACCGAGGTGTGGTCCCCTTTGACACAATTCACACAGTCTATCACCAAGCTGACGCATTCGTATTCGCTTCGAGTTGTGAGAACCTGCCGAATACTCTCTTGGAAGCCATGGCGGCAGGACTGCCCATTGCCAGCTCGAACACCGGTCCTATGACCGAGGTCCTTGGTGATGCGGCCGTGTATTTTGACCCGGAAAGGCCTGCGGAAATTGCTGCTGCTATTCGCCGCATGCTCGAAGACCGAATGCTGCGCGAGCAGAAGGCCGGAGAGGCCTATGACCGAGCAAGCGGCTTCAACTGGCAACGATGTGCGCGTGAGACTTTCGAGTTCATCCGTTGTGTAATCCGAGCCTAGAGAGAGTGCTGGCTGCTTCGGAAGGAGGATACCATATGTTCACGAACAAGACTCTCCTCATCACTGGTGGCACCGGCACCTTTGGCAACGCTGTGCTTCGCCGATTCCTGAAGACAGATGTCCGTGAGATCCGCATCTTCAGTCGCGACGAAAAAAAGCAGCGGGACATGCGGTTGGCGTACAACAGCGCGAAGCTGAAATTCCACATCGGGAACGTCCGGTCTCCCGAAAGCCTCCAGGACGCCATGTTAGGCGTCGATCTGGTGTTCCACGCCGCGGCGCTCAAGCAAGTGCCGCCGTGCGAGTTTCACCCCATGGAGGCACTCCTGACGAATGCGCTCGGTTCAGAGAATGTGATGAACGCGGCGTTGGCTGCAGGCGTGGAGCATATCGTGATGCTGAGCACAGATAAGGCTGCCTATCCAATCAACGCCATGGGAATCTCCAAGGCCATGATGGAGAAGCTCTCGGTCGCGAAGTCGCGAGTAGCGGCTCACAAGGGCTGCGTGATCTGCAGTACGCGGTACGGTAACGTGATGGGCTCACGCGGCTCGGTGATACCGTTGTTCATCCAGCAGATCAAGGACGGCAGGCCGCTCACGGTGACTGATCCGACTGTGACGCGCTTCATGATGAGTGTAGACGATGCCGTCGAGCTGGTCGTCTACGCGTTCAAGCGGGGGTGCCCTGGCGATCTCTTCGTGCAGAAGGCACCCGCAGTGACCATTCAGACACTGGCAGCCGCGCTGATGACCGTCTTCCAAGTCGAAAACGACATTAGGGTCATAGGCAGGCGGCACGGGGAGAAGCAATATGAGACCTTGCTGACCAGGGAAGAGATGCTGCGAGCCGTCGACCAGGGGCGTTACTATCGGGTTCCAGCGGATAATCGGGACTTGAATTACGCTGGTCATTCCGGTGACGGCTGGGCGGTTCTCCACCCCGCGGAAGACTACACGTCGCACAACACGCACCGATTGAACACGGATGAGATGGTCGGTATGCTGCTGGAATTGGATCTTGTTCAGCAGGAACTGGCTGAGTGGCGAGGAGAGGAGAGGCGAAGTGAGAGTCTTAATTACAGGGGCCGAGGGATTTATCGGGAGCAATCTTCTAGCCCGCCTCACGGAGATCGAGCACTTGAGCGTGTCCGCCTTCGATGTGCAGAACACCAGGACGGAGCTGAGGGAGGGACTCGCGAGAGCCGATTTTGTCTTCCACCTGGCGGGGGTGAACCGTCCTGACTCGGATCAGGAATTCCGTATGGGGAACGTCGGCTTCACGGAAGAGGTATGCAATTACCTTCTGGGTGCTGATCATCCCGTGCCGCTGTTATTCTCTTCGTCGGTTCAGGCGGAACAGGACACCCCCTACGGTCGGAGTAAGCGCGAGGCCGAAGAGGTGGTGAGGCGATATGCCTCTCAGAAGAATACACGGGCGATCATATACCGGTTGACAAATGTCTTCGGCAAGTGGGCCCGTCCCGACTACAACTCGGTCGTGGCCACGTTCTGTCATAGGGCAGCACGGGATCTCCCTCTTACGATCTCGGACCCCCACCACGAAATTGAGTTCGTCTACATCGATGATGTGGTAGCGCACTTCGGCCAGGAGTTGACCAAGGATGACGCAAACGGCGTGTTCTATCGAGATGTTCGGCCGTCGTTTCGCGCGACCCTCGGCCGACTTGCCGAATTAGTTGGCTCTTTCCGATCGATGCGCCACACATCCCGTCTCCAGGAGTTCGGGGATCCCTTTACTCGAAAGCTCTACGCTACGTACCTGAGCTATGTCGAGACGGACGACTTTGCTTACCCGCTGGATAGGAAGTGCGATTCGCGTGGCTGTCTCGCGGAGTTCGTCAAGTCGGCGTCCGCCGGTCAAGTCTTCGTCTCCACGACACAGCCAGGGACCACGCGAGGAGATCATTATCATCACACCAAGACGGAGAAGTTCATGGTACTGGAAGGAGAGGCGATCATCCGCCTACGAGACGTTCGAGGCGGGGAGGTGATCGAGTATGCCGCTCATGGAGACGACTTCCTGGTGGTCGACATCCCTCCTGGGTACGCGCACTCAATTGAGAACGTGGGTGACTCCCAACTTGTGACCTTGTTCTGGGCAAGCGAGGTCTTCGACCCACATAACCCGGACACCACGTCGCTCCGCGTGCTCGCCACCCCATAGCCCCCAGGGAGATAAGTTCCCGTGAAAGTAGCTACCATCATCGGCACCCGCCCTGAGATCATCCGCCTGTCCAGGGTCATGGCTGCCCTCGACCGTTATCTCGACCATGTCGTCATCCACACCGGACAGAACTACGACTACCGCCTCAACCAGCTCTTCTTTGACGAGCTCGACCTGCCTCAGCCCGATGTCTTCCTCGACGCTTCGGGTGCGACCCCCGCACAGACCATCGGCTCCGTGATCTCCCGCGCCGACGAGGCCCTCCGCCACCTCCAGCCCGACGCCGTCCTCATTCTGGGGGATACGAACAGCTGCCTCGCCGCCATCGCCGCCCGTCGTCAGCACATTCCCGTGTTTCACATGGAGGCCGGCAACCGCTGCTTTGATGATAGGGTTCCGGAGGAGATCAACCGACGTATCGTCGATCACATCAGCGACGTCAATATGCCCTACTCGTCCATTGCTCGCGAATACCTGCTGCGCGAAGGGCTGCCCTCCGACCGCGTCATCAAGACCGGCAGCCCCATGTACGAGGTCCTCCACCACTACATGCCGAAGATCGAAGCCTCCGATGTCCTTTGGCGACTCAACCTGGATCCGGGATCCTATTTCCTGGTCAGTGCGCACCGCGAGGAGAACGTCGACTGCGACGATCAGTTCCAGCGCCTGGTGGATGTGCTGAACCGTCTGGCTGAGAGCTTCACCAGGCGCGTGATCGTCTCCACGCACCCTCGAACGCGGAGCAGAATCCAAGCGGAGCGGTCTTCCTTCTCGCCCTTTGTCGAGCTCCAAGAGCCCTTCGGCTTCTTCGACTACGTCACGCTTCAGCGGCACGCTTCGGCTGTTCTCTCCGATAGTGGCACGATCACAGAGGAGTCCTCAATCCTCAACTTCCGCGCCCTTAACATCCGCCAGGCCCACGAGCGACCGGCAGGCGTCGAGGAAGGTGCGGTGATGATGGTCGGCCTCAACTGGAAACGCATCCTTCAGGGGCTCGCAGTTCTCCAGGCCCAACCGCATGGGCAGGAGCGCCTGCTCCGAATTGTCGAGGACTACGCCGTGCCCAACGTGTCGGAGAAGGTCGTCCGCATCATCGTCAGCTACGTCGATTACGTCCGACGCGTCGTGTGGCGGAGCGACGCATGAATGTCCTCATCCTAAGCCAGTGGTATCCACCCGAGCCCGTCGAGCTCCTTGAGGAGCTTGGACAAACACTTCAGGCCAGCGGGCACGAGGTCACCGTCTTGACCGGCCTTCCCAATTACCCGTCGGGCACCTTGTACCCTGGGTATCGCTTCCGCTTGCGGCAGCGAGAAACCGTCTCTGGCTTGCCCGTCGTCCGGGTACCCCTTTACCCTTACCACGGTCCGTCTCGGCTGGGCCGCGCCCTCAACTACGCCTCGTTCGCACTCTCGGCCACTCTGCTAAGTCCATTGCGTCTCATCAGGCCCGATGTCGCTCTCGTGTACTATCCTCCGCCCACCGTTGGACTACCTGCCTGGTCCTTTCGCCGATTGTGGGACGTGCCGCTTGTCTACCAGATCCAGGATATGTGGCCGGAAGCCGTCGCTGCCACTCGCATGCTCAACCACCCGTGGTGCCTCGGCCTCGTCGGGTCGCTCGCCACCTGGGTCTATGCGCACGCCGATGCCCTGTGTGTCACCTCTCCCGGTTTTCGTGAGAACCTCGTCACAAAAGGTGTCTCTCCTGGTAAGATCCACGTTATTCCGAACTGGGTGGATACGGCCACCTACCATCCCCAGCCAGCAGATGCCCGCCTTGCTGAGCGTCTGCGAATGGCAGGCAGGTTCAACGTGATGTACGCGGGGAACATCGGCGAGGCGCAGGGCTTGCACACGGTCCTGGAGGCCGCCCGGGCCCTGCGCGACCTGCCCCGAGGTCAATTCGTCATCGTCGGCGACGGGGTCGCTCTGCCCCGCCTCCGCCGGCGCGCTGAGAGGCGAGGGCTGGGCAACGTCCGCTTCCTGGGGAGATATCCCCCCCGATCCATGCCGGCCCTCTATGCCCTGGCCGACGTTCTGTTGGTCCATCTCGTGGATGCACCCTCGTTTCGGATTACCATCCCGCACAAGATATTCGCTTACATGGCCAGCGGCAAGCCCATCCTCGCCGCCGTCACTGGCGACGCGGCTGACCTCATCTGTCGCGCCGGCGCCGGAATAGCCTGTCCCCCGGAGGATGCACACGCGCTGGCTTCCGCCGTCCGCCAATTTGCCCGCATGCCGGCGCGACAGCGTGGGAGGATGGCCCAGGCCGGACTGAGGGCCGTTCGTAGACACTACCGTCGAGAGACCGTCGTAGCCCGGCTGGAGTCCCTCCTCCGATCCGTCGTTGACAACCACCGCTCGGTGCGCAGCTGAGGTGACTTGCATGCTCCTTCCCGCTCGCTTCGCCGATCCCTTCATGGTCCCCTCCTTGTCGATCGCTCCACCGCGCCGCCTACCGTCGGGAGGGGTCCGCACATGCGTGCGACTTGTCCCCGTCGTCGATTCGTCAATCGCGACCAACTCTGCCTCGACATGCTGCTCGGCCGGGCCGCCTGCCGGGGCCCATCCCCGTCGCCATCGGACCTCGTCCATATACTCCGTCCCCCCGCGCGGGCTCGACTGCGCTCCGATCGCGGTACCTGCGCGTTTGGGCGCAGTCTGCGGGTTGCGACCGACACCCCCGGAGCCAGCGCCGCCGCAGAGAGGGCTGTGCCAGGGGGGCTTATGACGCAGGCAACGGTGAAGCGGCGCGTCGGTCTCGGCGTCAAGCGCGCTTTCGACCTCTTGGTCTCTCTCGCCATGCTGATCCTCCTATTCCCGCTTATGGCGCTCATCGGTTTGGCGGTTCGCTTCACCGCCGGCTGTCCTGTTCTCTTCCGTCAGCCCCGCCTGGGCCACCGTGGCGCGCGATTCGTCCTCTACAAGTTTCGCACCATGACCCGGGGACGCGACGAGTCCGGAGAGTTGCTGCCCGACGAGCGCCGGCTCACCAGGCTCGGCGCCCTTCTCCGCGCGACGACCCTCGACGAGCTCCCGGAGCTGTTCAATGTGCTCAAGGGCGATATGAGCATCGTGGGCCCGCGGCCCCTGCTCGTCGAGTATGGCGACCTCTACACAGAGTACCAGTGGCGCCGCCACGAGATGCTGCCGGGCATGGCCGGGCCCGTGCTTTGCGCCGGCCGCAATGCCCTGACCTGGGAGGAGAAGTTCGCCCTCGACGTTCGCTACGTCGACAACTGGTCCCTGTTTCTCGACCTGAGGATCCTCGTCCAAACCGGCTTCCGGGTCGTCAGCTGCCACGGGATCAGCGCCGAAGGGCACGCAACCATGCCGAAGTTCCAGGGCAGCTCATCTGGATCGAGTGCAACGGAGGAGTTGAAACGATGCGCGTCCTGATCCTCGGTGCCGGAGGCCACGCCCAGGTCGTGGCCGACGTCCTCCTGCGAGCTCGCGAAGCCGGAGCTCGTCACATACCTGTCGGTTTCCTGGACGACGATCCAGCCCGGGTCGGTGCCCTCATCCTGGGCATCCCGGTTCTGGGCACCATCGCTCAGCTCGAGGCCGTCGACCACGACGGCGTCGTCCCCGGCATCGGCGATAACAACATCCGTGCCCGCCTCTTCCACGCCGTCCGCAACCGCGATGAGGAGATCGTCACGGCAGTCCATCCGGCCGCCGTCCTGGCACCCGACGTCAGCCTGGGCGCCGGTGTGATCGTCTGCGCTGGGGCTGTCGTCAACACCGGCGCCTCTATCGCCGACGACGTGATCCTCAACACGGCCTCCACCGTCGACCACCACAGCCGCGTCGGCCCTCACGCCCACATCGCCCCCGGCGCTCACCTCGGGGGTGGCGTCGACGTCGGGGAAGGGGCACTGATCGGCATGGGGGCCACCGTCATGCCGCACCGGGCCGTCGGCGCCTGGACCATCGTCGGCGCCGGCGCCCTCGTTCACGCTGACCTGGACGACGCGCTCATCGCCGCCGGCGTTCCTGCGCGCGTCGTCCGTCCTGCACATCCGGAGGGCCGCTTCCATGCGTGTACCCATGTCGTCTCCAGATCTGACGGACGCCGACGTCGCGGCCGTCAGCCGGGTTCTGCACACCCCCAACCTTAGCCTCGGGCCGCAGGTCCAGGCCTTCGAGCGCGCCTTCGCCGCCCGGCTGGGCGCCGCCCACGCGGTGGCCGTAAACGCCGGCACCAGCGGCCTCCACCTCGCCGTCATCGCCGCCGGCATCCAGGCGGGGGATCTCGTCATCACCACGCCCTTTTCCTTCATCGCCTCCGCCAACTGCCTCCTCTTCCAGCGCGCCATCCCGGTCTTCGTCGACGTCG
>CAYMHT010000041.1:0-22460 GCA_964390305.1 uncultured Anaerolineales bacterium | reverse complement strand
ATCTGTGGGCGGCGTCGGCGCGGGAGGTCGCTTGGCCGAGAAGGGAGCGCTGGACAAATTGGCTGATATCGTGTATCATCTGCCGAGTACGTCTTGAGCGACCACGGAGCGTCGATATGGACGTCGAGGGCACCCAGATCAGGCGGAGGGAGTGAGCTTAGGAAGGCGGTATGTTTCAGAAGCAGCTTGGAATTGACCTGGGCACGGTCAATGTTCTGGTTAACGTCGTCGGACGCGGGATTGTCTTGCAGGAGCCGTCGATCGTCGCCATCGCGCCGGACGAGCAGCGGATCATGGCCGTGGGCGAGGAGGCAAGCTCGATGATGGGACGGGCCCCCGACACCATTGAGGTCCTGCGCCCGATGCGAGACGGCGTCATCGCGGATTATCGGATTACCCACCGGATGTTGCAGTACTTCATCCGCAAGGCGTGTGGTCAGTTCAACCTGCTAAAGCCAAGGGTTATGGTCAGCGTGCCCTACGGCGTGACAAGCGTGGAGCGGCGCGCTGTGCGTGAAGCGACGCTCGACGCGGGTGCCGGCGAGGCTCACCTGATTCCGGAGCCTTTGGCCGGGGCCATCGGCGCTGGCTTGCCGGTCGACACGCCGGCCGGCAGTATGGTCGTTAACATGGGGGGCGGAACCAGCCAGGCCGCGGTTGTTTCGCTCAACGGCATCGTGCGCGCGAACTCGATCCGGATCGGCGGGGTGCGCATGAATGAAGCCATTATCGGGTACGTCCGCCGCAAGTACAACCTGATGATTGGTGAGGTGACGGCGGAGAAGATCAAGATTCGAATCGGGGCTGCGCTGCCGCTGGATGAGGACAAGACGATCGAGGTCCAGGGACGCGATCAGGTGGCTGGTCTTCCCCATCGCATAACGATCACCTCGGAAGAGGTCGCCGAGGCGTTGTCAGAGCCGCTGTCGGCGGTGATATCGATGATCAAGGCGATGCTGGAGCGGACCCCGCCGGAGCTTTCTTCAGACATTATTGATCGCGGCATGGCGCTGATCGGCGGTGGTGCGTTGTTGCGTCGAGTCGACGAGTTGATCAGCAGGGAGACCGGTGTCGCGGCCTATGTGGCCGACGCACCGATGGCGTGCGTCGCCCTGGGAGCGGGCAAGGGGTTGGAGCAGTATGAGATCCTCAAGCGGACGGTGGCGGATATGTAGGCTGTCCGTCTCGTTCGGTCGGGGGTGAGCACCAGGTCCTAAGGGCGTTCCTAGGGCCCTTTTCGTTGGCGGGCTGCCGAGGTTCGACGTGACCGACCTCCGGGCAGACTCTCACGCAACTACTGACATATCGACGATCCGATTCGCTTTGACGGACGCGCCGTCGAGGACTACGGCTCGGCGGACTACGGCTCCTCGCTGGATGCTGCACTCGGCCTCCAGGTAGACTTGCGGACCGATTCGACACCCAGCTCCCACCCGGACACCCGCCTCGACCCGAACTGGAGGGATGATGGTCACGTCAGGGGGGATGTCAGCCTCGATGACGGCGCAAGCTGGGTCGGCACCCAAGAAATGACCGTTGATCGCAAGCAGATCTTTGGGATAGGTGAGTGTCATCCGCTCCGCGACCAGCTGACCACTGACCTTGCCCCCATCCGCAATCAGAAGGCGCAGCGCCTCCGGAAACTCGCGCTCCCCTCGTGGCGACGGCCTCACGTTCGGTAGATAGTCGAGAGTATCCGGGGAGAGCGCGTAGAGCGATGGAGCCCCCAACGCCCCTCGATGCCAGGTGTGCGAGGGGATTTTCTTGGCGTGGGGCTTCTCGATGATGTCCGTCACCAGCCCATCCTGCATGACGACCACCGCGGTCTCTGTCGCTTCTTGCCGAGGTACCCACATGAGCGTGAGCGCGGCGTCCAGCCCGTCCGTGCGACGCCGTGCAATCAAGCTGCTGACGTGGCCTTCCGGATAGAGGTTGTCACAGGACGCAAGCAGGAACTCCGATACGTTTTCCGCCCGCACCAGTGGCGCCGCGCGCTCGACGGCATCGGCCATGCCTCGCCGCTCACTTTGGTAGGTGAGTCGGATGCGGGATCCCCGCGATGATCCCATCAACTCTTTGCGGAGTTCTTGATCCTCGGGGTGGACAACGACGATGAAACGCTCGGCGCCCCCAGCTGCAAGCATGTCCAGGACCCGTGCGATCATTGGCCTCCCCGCGACTGGCATCATCGCTTTGGGGCGGTCAGCGGTAAGCGGACCCAGTCTGGTGCCGCGTCCAGCGGCCAATACGACAGCGAGCATTCTACCTCTGGCGCGCAGCCGGCTCGGCTTCAACCGCTCGTAGGGCTTTGACCTAGACCTCCTCCCCGTCTGACAACTTCCAGTAAGGCTTCTCCTCCTCCCAGC
Source organism: uncultured Anaerolineales bacterium (assembly GCA_964390305.1). GTDB lineage: Bacteria > Chloroflexota > Anaerolineae > B4-G1 > B4-G1 > SKLM01. The sequence continues at coordinate 20,094 of CAYMHT010000041.1, read as the reverse complement.
TTTCCTTGAACCGCTCTGACGGCTCGGCCAGCAGAGACTCACAGTCGGCCGTGACCGTGCCGTCTGGAAGGCAAATCTGCCCCGCCGCCTTTGCGCCGACGCCCCCCACCTGCTTCACCCAGCCGACGGCCGTCAGTGGAGTCTCCGTCGGGGTAGGGCGTCGGAACTGGACCGTCATGCGAAGCGTGGCCATAAGTCTGTCATCGCCTTCCTGCAACATCACGGCCCTTCCGGAGACCTCATCCAGAATGGCGGACACAATGCCCCCGTGAACGATGCCGGGATAGCCCTGGTACTCATCGGGGATTGTGATTTCAGCTCTCACCTGATCCGCCTCACGATCTTCGTAGAACTCCAGTTTTAGGCCAGCCGGGTTTTCTCGGCCACAGACGAAGCACATCCGAGAGGTGGGTTGTTTGCGCACGATGTTCTCTCCTCGTCGTAGCAACTCTATGCGTCGCCGGAGGCAGGAGGCTCGCGTCGGGGGCGAAGGCATCCTGCTGTCTTGTTACCAGGCGCGAGGCGTGCACCAGAGATGCAGCCGGTTCTAGGTAAAATCCTCCAGATACTCATCCCAGCGATCCACAGTTCCCTTCTCTGCCCCCTCGGCGTCGAGGCGAAGGCCGAACACGCGACCCATTGATCGGAGTGTCTCCTGCGCCGGCCGTACATCTCGCCCTGCCCCTGCAGCGTCCTGGATGGCCTGCCCAAGATCGTCCAGGTGGCCGATGGCGGTCGGGGTGTCGAGGTCGGTGTCCATCGCCTCGACGAAGGGCTCTAGCATAACACCTCCGTCCAACGGCTCCTCGCTGCCACCGTCGACGGCGGCTGCCTTCTCCAATCGCCGGGCCAGCTGACCTGCCTGTTCGAGCTCCTGGGGGCTGTGGGCCCAACTTTCGCGGTAGTGGTGCCCGGCCATGTACAGCCTCAGCGCGTCTGGCGACCAGGCCTCCAAGAGGTCGCACATCATGACCAGGTTGCCCAGGGACTTGCTCATCTTCTGGCCCTCGTGCCGCACCATCGCCGTATGCACCCACGTACGCACGAACGGCCTTTCCCCCGTGGCGCCCTCGGCCTGAGCGATCTCGCTCTCGTGGTGCGGGAAAGCGAGGTCTGCGCCCCCGCTGTGGACGTCGATCGTCTTGGCCAGGTAGTGCATCGCCATCGTGGAGCATTCGATGTGCCATCCTGGGCGACCGGGCCCCCAGGGGCTCTCCCACCAAGGCTCTCCTGGTGACCTCGCCTGCCACAGCACGAAGTCGAGAGGATCGCGCTTATTTGGGTCGTCCGGGTCGTTGCCCCGTTCGGTCGCGATGGGGAGCATCTCATCGCGCGACAGCCGGCTCAGCTTGCCGTACTCGGGCCACGCGTCGATGTGGAAGTAGACGCTGCCGCCGGACTCGTAGCCGACACCGGCGTGTATCAACCGCCGTATCACATCGATGATCTGGGGAATAACGTCGGTGGCGCGAGGGAAGTGATCTGGCGCGCGAACGTTGAGCGCCTTCATCTCACTAACATAGCGCGTCGTCCAATGATCGCCCAGCTCCTTCCAGTTCTGGCCGAGCTCCTTTGCCTTGCGCACGATGTCGTCGTCGACGTCGGTGACGTTCTGGACGTACGCCACTTGGTAGTGCTGGAACTCAAGGTACCGGATCAGGATGTCAATCGTGGTGTAGGTGAAGGCGTGTCCCAGGTGGGTCGTGTCGTAGGGGGTGATGCCGCACGCGTAGATGCTGACCGGTTCCCGCGACGGGATGAATGTCTCAACGCGCCGGGATAGCGTGTTGTAGAGTCGCATACCTCGCTCTCACGTCAGTCGACCAACAGGCCAGGGAGGCCCGCGCGACCCCAGCCCAGCGTATGATTGGTGCCTCGTTCCGGTCGGTAGACTGGTCAATCAGTCAGAATCCGCTCGACTACGCGGCAGAAACAGCGGGCGGAGGAGCAACAAGGCGCCGAGCAGGATGAGCAGCACTGGCCAATACTGTCCCATGAAGCCCAGTGCCCCCAAGACCGACCCAGAGACGGAGAACAGGGCCAGGCTGATCACGATCAGCCATCCGCCGGTGCGCGCGGCCGCACCTGTGCCTTCGCCCAGCAAGTCGAATAACACCATGCCGACGCCGACGAACCCGGGGATCAGCGCCCAGATGTATGCCCAGCTGTCCCAATCACCGCTCGCGTGCTGGTAAGCCAGTATCCCCCCGATACCGCCGACGATGCTCGCCGGGATCGCCAGCGCCGGCACGCCGGTTCCTGAGCCGATCAGCAGCAGCACGATGCCGAAGCCGATGATGATCCACGGCCACGAGAAGCGGATCTCGAGCCCGGGCAGCAGCTGGACAATCAGAACCACCAGGCCGAGGAGAACCAGGAACAGGCCGCCGATTAGATTCGCTCTGCGTGCCCGATTCATGGCGCTTCTCGTATATCGCCGCCCGTCGTCGGTTCGTCCTGTGGACGCTCCGTGTCCGATCTGGTTTCTTGCCCTTTCATGCGCTCGATCACCCGTTCAAGCTCAGCGTTGATCCTTGTCAGCGCCGACAGCAAGTGCGGTTGCGCCTCTCGCCAGGTCTGCTCCCCTGCTAGGCGAGCCGACTTAGCCGCCTTCTCGGCTTCTCTGCGCAGCTTCCTCGCCTCCCCAGACTCGCTGGCTTCCCTGACTGCCCGGTCGATCCTGTCCGTCATCGTCTGCAGCCCGTCTCGCACGGACTCCAGATTCCGCTGCGTGGCTTCCTGCTCCCACGCAGCGCGGATTGCCTGGGCCAGACTCTCGCCCAAGGCCTCGAAGCGTTCGCCGACTTCCTGCCAGGCTTCTTCGGTGCTTCGCTCCTCTCCCTCGGTGTGTTCCCCTATCACTGTGTCCCTGTCCCTTCTCCGGCTACTCCAGTTCCTCCAACCTCGCCTCCCACTTGGCGTGGAGTTTGTTGTACAGCTGCTCGCTGATTTCGCCGTTCATGAGCCGCGCGTCCAGATTGTCCAACAACTTGCGTACCTCCTCAGCCGTCTGCGGCGTCGAGACCGTCGGGGCGCCCTCCTGCTTCTGGGTGGGCTGCTGCATGCTCTGCGTCAGCATCTGGGCCATCGCTGCGCCCATCCCGACGCCGGCGCCCAGGCCCACTCCCGCGCCCGCGGTCCCCTCAGGTTGCTGCGCCGCATCCCGCATGCCGCGCGCTGCCTGGAACTGGAGATAGGCCTGCATGTCCCCGATAGCTCCCATCGAGGCCCGCTCGTCGATCGCCTTCGCGGTCTCCTCTGTTGGCCCGATGTACTCGGCATAGACCGACGTCAGCATGACACCACGAGCGGCAAACTCCTCAGCCGCTTTCGCCCGCACGGCCGCGACCATCTCCTCGGTCTTGGCGGCGATCTCGAGGACCGACTGGCCCATCTCGCCGACCAGGTCCGAGAGCTTCGTGAGGAGCATCGACCGGAAGAAATCCTTGATGTTCGCCGTCCGGTAGAGCCCTTGCGTGCCGACCATCTTGTTAACGAAGACCTGCGGGTCGACGATCTGGACGCCGTACGTCCCACGGGCCTGCACGCGCGCCATCCCCAGCTCCGAGTCCTTAATGGTGATCGGTGTGGGGGTGCCCCACTTGAGATCTGTGAACTCACGCAGGCTCACGAAATACACATCGGCCTTGAACGGCGTCTCACCGGAGAATGCCTTCGCGATGAGGTTCGTCAGGAGAGGGATATTTGCTGTCGTGATTGTGTGTCTGCCCGGGCCAAAGGTGTCTAGCGCCTGACCATCGCGAAAGAACACCGCGGCCTGACTGTCGCGCACGATTACTTGCGAGCCGATACGGAAGTCACCCGATCCCCTCTCGGGGACCCGGTGCACCATATCCGATCCGGACTCGTCCATGAACTCTACGACGTCGAAGACTCGTGCCATTTTCCTTGCCTCCTTGATTCGTGGGTTCTGGCGCCCGCGCTCCTCCGCGGAATCCGGGGCCTCGTCATTCCTCAGTCCCCAGGATCAGGCGTTGGCGTCGATCAAACGTCGCGTTCGCCTCCCGTGTGATATCCTGGATCACCTCAATGGTGTCCTCGATCGCCTCTCCCTGCGAGATTGCCTCCCGCAGACGATCGTTTGCGACGTCGAGCCGCTGAACGTAATCGATCAACGCCGCGTCGAAGTCGTACAGCTGCTCCAGGTGAGCCTCTCCTATCTTTACCGCGTCGAATAGCCCAGCGTAGCCGTAGCTGGCGAACCGCACTCGGTCGGCGAATGTCTTCAGTTGAGTCACAGCGCTTTCCACATCGTCCACCAGCTCCAGCCGCCGGCGCTCAAGCAGCTTCTTCTGCGCTGCGTCCATCCGTCGGCGTTGGGCCTCCAGCTTGTCAGCGAGCGTCTCTCGCAGCAGCTTGTCGGCCTGACGCCGCTTCTGGCGTCTCTGATACCCGCTCCAACCCGGGATCGCGTCCACCACCTTCTCGACGGCTGTGTACTCCTGCTCTACCTTGTCGTGGATGTCTCCCATCTCTCGGACTCTCCTTTTTCCCGACTCGTTCAGTTCGCTCAATGAACCCGTCCTCTATACGCAAGCGGAACCCGACTGGTTGCGCCTTCTCATTCGCTCAGGAAGATCTCCACCCCGCAATAGGGACACTTGATCACGCCCTTCCCGGCCAGTTCCAGCTCGCCGCCACAGTTGGGGCAGCGATTTTTGTCCCGCAGCTGGCTTGCGTCCCGTGAGTGAAGCATCCTCTCGTCCCAGTTGACATACCCGGTGAACAGATCCTTGTCGACCAGGTCGTAGATCCAGGCTTTGATCTGGTCGCGGTTCACGTCCAGCTCTATGGCCGCTTCGGGAATCGATACCTGTCCTTGGGTGCGGATCATCCCCAGGAGCTTCTGCTTCCTCTCGACCTCGGCCATGGCGGCTGCCTCTCGCTGACCGCGGATCAGCAGGAAGACGCCCACGCCGACCACGGGGGCTGCGATGATCAAGGCCAGCGCCGCTCCGAGCACTGCCCCCGTGAGCTCTAGGTTGCTTCCCGGGCCGGCGGCGCTGGTCAGAAGCCACACGCCCGATATGGCACAGAGGCCCACGCTGGCCACAATGAGGATAATGCCGATCGTCTTTCCTGTGTTCATAGTCAGTCATCGTCTCCTCAGCTGCGTAGTAAGCTGTAGATCGTGCGCATCATCCAAAGCCACCCCCGCCTCCACCGCCTCCCCCTCCACCTCCACCCCCGCCTCCGCCTCCGGAGAATCCGCCACCGCCGCCGGAGCTGCTTGGCTGGCTGGAGAGCGTGCTGCCGGCCGAGTTTAGCATTGCTGTCAGACCGTCCGACATGCTCTGCAATCCACCGGACAGTCCGTCGGACATATCCTGGAGCGAACCGCTCCGCCGCCCCGCTCCCGCCGCCCTCCCCATGCCTGGCGGGCGGGATCCCCCAGTGTAGCCCCGCCGCGGTATCGGCCTGTACCAGGTCGGGACGGGAACCAGTGTCGTCTCGACGCGCGAGAAGTTCCGCACCCAGGACTGGTCGACTCCCAGGGCGACGGCGTACGGGAGGTATCTCTCGAACTGGTCCGTGGCCTCGCTCAGGTCGGTGTACCGTTCAACCGCCCTCAGATACCGCTTGAAGGCTTCCCAGCGAGCAGCCTGTTCTGAGCCCTTGCGAGTCTTCGAAGGCATCCATTGGCCGACGATGGCCACCCCGATGGCGGTGATGCCCACCCCGACGAACGGACAGACCACGGCACTCGTGTACTTCGAGAATGCGGCGAAGGCGAGGATGCCGCAGGCGAAGACGCCCACCACTCCCGCAACCCCCAGTCCGAGGTACCGGTTCCGGATCTGATTGGGGCTTCCGGTGAAGTAACCTCTGTCCACGAGTTGCCTGTAGACCTGCCGGTTGATGCCAGGGATGGCCTTATAGAATTCGTTGCGCAGGTCCGACATGCGCCGCGACTTGCGGCCTTTGAACACGTCGCGCAGTACCTGCTCCTCGTACGGCAGTAGCTCACTAGTATCCCTGCCCGTCCGGTGAAACGTAAACTCGTAACCTACATTCATGCCGAACAAGCCACGCTCCTGACCCTCTTCGATGGTCAGATAACCCCGACGCGCAAGGTCCACGAGCGTGGCGACGATATCCTGCATATCGGCCTTCTCGTCCACGAGCGTTCCGACCACGCCCGGCGGGTCGTCCGAGGGTGGCTCCGACAGATACTCCGCCGGGAGCGACACCTCCGGGTCACGCCCGCGCAGATACCACAGAAGCAGTAGCGAGAGTGGTCCTCCCAGGAGAAGAACCACGCCCAGGGCACCCAGGCCGAGGTTCACGACATCCTTATAGCCTTCCTCCCAGGCCGCCCTTCGGTCATAGGCGGCTTGCCAGTCCGGTTCTGATCCCCCGACGATACCATGGGGGAACTGCACCCGCACCTCGAACTCCTGGCCTGGGTCAATCCTCTCCCGCGCTCTGAAGACGACCGTATTGCTGCCCTGGCCCGCAATCGAAGCCTCTGTGTCGTAGGCCGCGACCGGGCCTGCCTCGGCGTTCTCCGGCAGGCTAACCGTCACGGTCGAGTCATAGACCGGGAACTCCCGGTCGGCGTAGACGGCCTTCCAGTACAGCTGATCGCCGTCCCCATAATAGCGAAGACCACCCGTGACCGTGTACCGCAGCACAAACGTATGCGACGAGTTGGAGGTGTAGGGAAAATACCATTGAATCTGGAACTCTCCGTCGTCCACGGAAGTCCGGTAGGTGTATTCGCCGCCGCCACCTGGCTCATACCGCCGGCCCTCCTCCCACACCTCGACGTCTCTGATCTGCTCAAGGCGATCCATCGGTATGTTGCGGTAACCGAAGTGGAATGACCCCCTGGTGAAGAGGATCTGCTGCACCTCTTCTACCCGGAAGTCACCGTTCTCCAAGACCGTGATGTTGACGTCAAACCGTTCCCAATGCAGAGTTTGCGTCTGAGCCTGAGCCGTGCCCGATAGGACAAGCCCCGCTGCCAGGGCAAGCAAAAGGATCCAGCGACGGTGTTTCATGGTCTGTGGCTCCTTGCCAACTATGCACCCTCTCCGCGACTGAGGCCTTCGTTCAACGTTGAGCCATGCTGAATGTCGTCCACTGAATGGCGGAATCAGCCGACATTATAGTCCAGAACTGCTGAATGGGCCACCAAAAGCAAGAGACCACCGGCAAACGCCGGCGGCCTCGATTCGGGGGGTGTCTCTCAAGAGCGGGTGCCGTGGCACACGGCCACTGGTTGCGAGGGATCTCTAGCTGCTCTGCATACGCTGTTCGACGTAGTCAACGGCTTGGCCGACCGTCTCGATCTGCTGTGCCTCCTCGTCGGAGATCGTCCCGCCGAAGGTGTCCTCGAACTCCATGATCAACTCGACCAGATCCAGGGAGTCCGCGCCGAGATCTTCACGGAAGCTTGCCTCGCGGGTCACTTCCTCCGGGCTCACGCCCAATAGATCGACGATGATCTTCTGGATTTGCTCGAATGCGTCTGCCATCATTGTACTGCCTCCTTTGTGATTCCCGATTCTGTTCGACGTGCTATTCTACCCTCAGCAGGGAGTTTGTCAAACGCCGGCCACGCGGCGTCTTAGTGGTTGACAACCCGATTCGGCGCGGGTATCATATCGTTCATAGTAACACGAAAAGCCTCCGGTGGTTACGGGCGGAGACTGTATGCACGAACAACGCAAGTCGGAGCACATACGGATCAACCTGGAGGAGGAGGTCTCCTTCGAGGGCGTCTCCACCGGCCTGGAGCGGTATCGTTTTCTCCATCGAGCGCTGCCAGAGGTTTGTCTCGAGGAGGTCGACACCTCGAGCGATCTCCTGGGTAAGCGGCTGAGGGCACCGCTGCTCATTTCTTCGATGACCGGGGGGACTCGCCGAGCCGAGACGATAAACCGTCGCCTGGCCGAGGCGGCGCAGGAAGCGGGCATCGGTCTGGGTCTAGGTTCGCAGCGAGCTGCCATCGAGAACCCTGCGCTGGCGATCTCCTACCAGGTACGGCATATCGCGCCGGATATCCTCCTGCTTGCTAACCTGGGTGCTGTGCAGCTCAACTACGGCTACGGGCCCGACGAATGCAGCCGTGCCGTAGAGATGGTGGAGGCGGATGGGCTCATCCTGCACCTCAACCCCTTGCAGGAGGCGCTACAGCCGGACGGAAACACCGCTTTTGCCGGGCTGCTATCGAAGATGGAGGCTGTGTGCCGAGCCCTCGACGTGCCGGTTGTGGTGAAGGAGGTGGGATGGGGCATCTCGGAACTCGTGGCGCGTCAGCTGTCCGAAGCCGGGGTCGCCGCCATCGATGTCGCGGGCGCCGGCGGGAGCTCGTGGAGCCAGGTGGAGATGCATCGGGCGGTCAGCGACCGCCAACGGGCAGTGGCCGAGGCCTTCGCCGATTGGGGCATTCCTACGGCGGAGAGCCTTCTGATGGTCAGACGGGCTGCCCCAGAGCTGCCCACTATAGCCAGCGGCGGGATTCGGAGTGGGATCGAGATTGCCAAGGCAGTGGCGTTGGGTGCGACCGCCTGCGGTGTCGCGGGGCCTTTCCTGCACGCTGCTGTTGAATCCACCGCCGCCGTGAGTGAGCTGATTGAGATCCTGGCCGAGCAGTTGCGGATCGCGATGTTTGCGGCCGGTGCAGGTAAGCTGGCGGCGCTCGAGGGCCTGTTGCTCCCTCGGGGGGAAGGGGAAGCGGGTCGGCACCCGTTCCGAGAGGGGGAAAAGGGTGTCGCTTAACGGTCTGATGAGCCGCTACGAGCCTGCCGTCGACCGTGAGATGCGCGCCGTCGTGCAGCTTGAAAGCAGCCATCAGGGGAGCCTGTTCGGTATGCTGCACTACCACCTTGGGTGGGTCGACGTCGGGTTCGAGCCGTGCGACGCGCCGTCGGGCAAGCGGGTGCGGCCCGTCCTCTGTCTGCTATGCTGCCAGGGCTGCGGGGAGAATTGGGAGAGCGCACTCCCGGCGGCGGCTGCCATTGAGCTGTTGCACAACTTCACCCTGATCCATGACGACATAGAGGATCAGGATCAGATGCGTCGCGGCCGTCCGACGCTGTGGTCGGTCTGGGGCCAGGCACAGGCGATCAACGCGGGCGACACGCTGTTCGCGCTCTCGCAGGAGGCCATCCTGCGGCTTGTGCAGCGCGAGGTTCTTCCGGAGATCGTGGTGGAGGCGCTGTGGCTGTTCAATGAGACCTGCGTGACCATCACCAGCGGCCAGCATCTCGACATCGAGTTCGAGGGCCGGGATGACGTCTCGGTTGAGGACTACCTTGCCATGGTCGAGAGGAAGACGGCTGCGCTGTTGGCCTGCGCATGCGAGTTGGGCGCTTTGGTTGCGGACGCACCGGTCGGTCAGCGCGAACAGTTGGGCGCGTTCGGCCGCCACTTGGGGCTTGCGTTTCAGATGCAGGACGACGTCCTGGGCATCTGGGGGGATTCAGTGGTCACTGGAAAGCCGGTGGGAACGGACATCGCGCGGGGCAAGAAGACTCTCCCGGTCCTGTATGGCCTGAGACGGAGTGCGGAGTTACGCGCTCTCATGACGCAGGATAACCTCTCGGAGGAGGGGGTGCGGCACGCGAAGCGCTTGCTAGAGGAGGCCGGCAGCCGGGAGTACACGGAAGATCTGGCGCGGCGGCATCATGAGGCGGCGTTAAGCGCACTGGAGCGAGCAAACCCCTACAGGCCGGCCGCGCAGGGCCTGCGCGAGTTGGCCGAAAGCCTTCTCAACCGCCGGCGCTGATCACCTGCGGGCAGCAGTACCCCCCCCGGCGCATCTAGCGTCAAGTCACGCCCGTCGAGTGCGCCTTTGGCTGTGTCGATTCCCAGGCCCGGCCGCGTTCGCCGCGCCCCTCTCCAGAAAACGGGCGCTCAGGTCCTGTCCGGTGACCTGATAGCCCCTCCTGGCGAGCGCGATGGCGTGACGTCCGTGACCGCGGCAGAGATCGAGGATCGCGATCCGCGGCGGCAGCTCCAGAAGTTCCGCGATCTGTCCGGCGTCTCGCTCCGTGCGGTTCGATGTAAGGACGGGGCCGTAGACGAGGATATAGTCTTCGCCGGAGAACTCGGCGTACTGAGTCTGGTCTGTCACATGCACTTCCTACAGGTCGTCCAGACGGACCATGAGTAGGGGAACCAACATCTCCTCGGGCGTGAGGCTCCCATGGTGACCGTGCAGTGAGGTCGTGTCATCCTCCGCCCGGCGGGTCGACAGGCGAGCGTCATTTCTGGTCACCAGGATCATATCTCCCAGGCGCACTCGCAGCGCCGATGGAATATCCCGCGGGGGACCCCAGAGCCCGGCCTCGAGCGCCCGTTCCGTGTCGACGAGGATGAATTCCTCCCCCAGGTGCTCATTCACGTAGCTCCGCAGGGCATTCTCCTGCCCCCTTCGCACGTACAGATAGGCGGCGCGAGATTCACCCGCCGGGCGGAGAAGCAGGGCTTCTCGAAAGCCACGATGGTCTGGCAGGCGTACGACCTTCTCCGGCGGTGTCGCAATCTGGCCGTGGTCAGCGGCGACGATAAGCAGTGTGTTCTGGCGGATCTGTGGGGCCAGAGCCGACAGGAAATCCTCCTCCAACGATCGAGCCAGATGCCTTAACGCCGAGGGCATATACTCGTTGTCTGTCCCGTAGACGTGACCCGTATTGTCAGCGGTACCCCAGTAGGCGTCGATGAAGAGGCGCTTCCCCGTGCTCCTCTCTCCGAGGGTCCGGCGCAGGTTGATCCACAGATCGCTCAGGCCGAGGTACCCCCGCACATCGCTCACCCCTCGCAAGAAGATCCTGGTGAGGGTGCTGCCGATGAACTGGTGAGGAGTGTGGGCCACCGTCCGTATGCCGGCAGCTCCCAGTCGGTGGGCTAGGCTGCGCGTGGTCACGAAATTGTCCGCATCCCAACCCCACCTCTCCAGCTCGCCACCGCCAGCATAACCCGCCGGGACCATCTTGAGCATGTTGGCCACGACTCCCTGCTCTGGGAGCAACAGGGTGGTTCCCAGGAACCCGTGTTCCAGTGGCGGAGCACCCGTCCAGATCGACGTCAGAGCCGAGACGGTCGTCGACGGAAACACTGAAGTAAGGGGGAGCAGTCGCCCTTCCAGCCCCAGGCGGGTGAAGAGGGAGGTCTCCGCGGCCATGAATCGCCGCAGTTGCAGGTAGCCAACGGCGTCCAGCAGGAGCAGGACCACGCACTCAACGTCCGCGGCCATGTCTGACCACACATCCTCGGGCAGTGGTGGTGCCGAGCCTCCCACGCGCACGTCGAGCATCCGCGCGATGGTCGGGGCGATGTTGGCGATTGAATACGCGGCGTAGTGGGGCAAGACGAGATGCCCCGGTAGCTCCGGCGCGCGACGGTTGCGAAGCTGGTGTTCGATCTTCGTCGCCAGAGTTGTCTTCATAGCCAGTCCAATGGGACTCCTAAGCCAGTCTCAGGACCGCCATTTCGTGTAGGACCCACGGTTTCCCTCCCTATCAGCGGCGCGATCCGCGGCGGAGACGGGACGCAACCGGTGAAGCACATTCTCGAGATCCGGTGGCAACGGTGCCTCGAAAGCCATCTCCTCCCCGGTGGCGGGGTGGATAAGCCGGATGCAAGAGGCGTGCAGGAAGTGACGGTCCTTTAGCAGCCGCTGACGCCGACGGCCGTAGTCAACATCTCCTACGACAGGATGACCGAACCAGGACAGGTGCACGCGGATCTGGTGCGTCCGGCCTGTGTAGGGTTCGACCTCAAGCAACGTGTGCCGACGAAACCGTTCGACGATTCTGTATCGCGTGCGCGCATACTTACCCTCCGGCAGGGCAGCCATCTTCTTCCTGTCCGTTGGATCACGACCTATGGGGACCTCAATAATGCCCTCCGGGGGCTTGACCTGTCCGTTCACCAGGGCAAGATAGGTCTTCTCTACCTCGCGATTCCTGAACTGCCGCTGCAGGGCCTCCAGAATGGACCCGCGCTTGGCGACGACGAGCGCACCCGAGGTCTCCTGATCGAGGCGGTGCACGATTCCGGCACGATCTCGCGGCCCTGCCTCAGCAATCGGGGGGTAATGAGCGAGCAGGGCGTTCACCAGCGTTCCATCGGGATGACCTGGGCCTGGGTGCACCACCATCCCGTCCGGTTTGTTCACCACCAGCAGATGTTCATCCTCATAGATGATGTCGAGTGGGATGGGCTCTGGGCGAACGGGCCTCTCCGGTCCCTCCGGCGGCAGAACGACGGTCACTTCTTGCCCCGCCTCAACGCGGTACGCCGGTTTGCGCGGCTGACCGTTGACGGTCACCTGGCCCGCTTCGATCAGCCGCTGTCCCTCGGAACGGCTGAGGTCCAGTACACGGTCGCGGACCACTTTGTCCAGCCGCTTCCCACGCTTCTCAACCGTGAAAGTGGTGCTGCTGGAATCCGACTTCGAGGAGGGTGCTGACTCAGTCATCCTGGGCCAGGGTCAGCTGCCTGTTCCTGCGTTCCTCGTGCCATTCCTCCCACAACATCAGCACCGTCAGCAGCGTCACCCCCACCACGATCGAGGCATCTGCCAGGTTGAAGACAGGCCACCAGCGCAATGGCCAGAAATTGAGATCGATGAAGTCAACCACCGAACCACCGAAGCGCAGCCGATCCACGAGGTTACCGATGGCACCACCCAACTGCAGACCCAAAGCGAGTTGGATGAGCCAGTGACCGTCCGAAAGCTTGACATAATACCAGACAAGGGCCGCAATCACAATGACGGCGACCACGACGAAGAACTGACCCCAGCCCGGGAATAGCCCGAACACAGCGCCGCTGTTGGTCACATACGTGACCCGGAAGATGGGAGTCACCCATGGCGCTAGGTCCAAAGACTGGCCTGGTCTCAAGTTCGCTCTGACAAGACGCTTGGTGATCTGGTCAGCAAGCAGCACGAGGGCTGCCACGACTGGCAGGATGAGACCAGCGCGTTTCCGTTCTCTCAACGAAGTGCCCTGTACTCGTGTTCCGCCTGGCATTCAAGACAGTAGACTGCCTGAGGGAGCGCCTCAAGGCGAGCGCGGTCGATCCTGCCCCCGCAGTCCTCGCAGATACCGTACGTCCCGTCATCAAGCTTACGCAGCGCCTCATTCACCCGCTCCAGCGACAGCTCGATGCGACGTCGCAGCCCGATGTCGACGGTCTGCTTGAACGCCTCGCTCCCGTCATCGGCCATGTGGTTACCGTAGCCGACGCCCTCGTACTCCTCGTTCTCCAGCTGCGTCAGCTGCTCTCGCAGGGCCTCTCTCTCTTCGAGTAACTCGCGTCTTGCTCGTTCATATGAGAAGGGCATTATCGCCTCCTTTCATCCATGTCAGCGCCCATGGTCGTTGAATGGCCTCGCTGTATAGCACCATCGTCGGTTCTGTCGCACGTATGACCAGCCTGCCATCGCCGTCGATAACGGCCGTCGGGGCGAGCATTGCTCCTGCCCAGACCACATATTCTACTCTCCTCGCGCTGAATTGACAAGGAAACGGCGCACGCGGGCGTCAGGCTACGCCTTCGTCACACCGACCTTGAGCCAGTACCCCTCCACCTGATCTTCATCTATAGCGTCGGCTTGGGCCTCATCGGGCGAGTCCTGTTTGAGCTCTACACTGAGCGTCTCGGCGGCGATGTAGTCGTGCCATGCCTCGATGGCCTCCGCGAGTTCCTCGTCTGCCTGGTACGTGGTGATGATACGGTCATCAAGGTCGAAGTCGGCCTCCTTGCGCAGGCTCTGGACGCGACGGACGACATCCCGCGCTAACCCCTCGGCGATGAGGTCTGGTGTCAACTCGACATCCATGGCTACCGTCACCCCATGCTCCGACGCAACTGCCAGCCCCTCACGCGGCTCCTGCCGCACCAGAACCTCCTCGGGAGCAAGCTCAATCTTCTCGCCCTCAACCTCGATCTCAATGGGCAGGTCAGCCTGCAGCCGACGTACCGCCGTCACCGAATCTTCGACCGACGCCAGAGCCGTCTTCACCGCCGGGAACCTGTCTCGGAAGCGAGGGCCGAGCGTCTGGCTGTCGGGCAGAAGGCGATAAGTGATCACATCGCTCAGCTCGTCGACGAAGACGACCTCCTTCACATTCAACTCGTCCTGCACCAAATCGACCAGATCCTCCCTGAGCTCTCCCATACTGGTGTCCAGATAGACAAGCGCACGCGACAGCGGCTGCCGTAGCTTCACACCCTGGCTGTTCCGGGCTGAGTGGCCCTGCGCTACCACCTCGCGAGCCAGTGCCATCTCTGCCAGAAGCTCCTCGTCTATCCTGTCCAGGCTGGCCTCCGGCCAAAGCGTGTGGTGGACGCTCTCAAGCGCGTCTTCGTCACCGGAACGCACCAGGTTCTGGTACATCGCCTCCGTGACAAACGGCAGGACTGGTGCCAATAGACGGATCAACGTCGTCAGGACGCGGTAGAGCGTCGCATAAGCCGCACGCTTTTCCGCGTCCTGCTCGCTCTTCCAGAACCGGCGCCGACTGCGTCGCACGTACCAGTTGGAGAGGTCCTCCAGGAACTCCTCGACGGCCGCCGTCGTCGTATAGGCGTCGTAGTTCTCCAGCCGCTCGCTCGCCTTGGCAACCAACTGGTTTAGCCGTGCCAGCACCCAGCGGTCCAAGAGGGTGGGTTGTTCAGGCACGACCTCATCCCAGCGAACGTCTGGTTCCCATTCATCGATGTTGGCATAGGTCACGAGGAAATCGTAGACGTTCCACAACGGGATCAAGAACTGGCGGCGGACCTCGTCGGCTCTGTTGTAGCCAAAGACGAGGTTCTTCTCCGGCTTGTGAGCGCAGTAGAGCCAGCGCATCACGTCGACGCCCATCTCGTCGGCTGCCTCGTTAAACTCAATGGCGTTTCCCCACGACTTGTGCATCTCCCGGCCGTCCTCAGCCAGAAGCAGCGCGTAGGAGAAGCACGTCTTGAACGGGGCCGAGTTGTCGATCACCGTCGCCATGGCCAGCAGGCTGTAGAACCAGTTGCGGAACTGACCGGGAAATGACTCGCTGATCCAGTCGGCGGGATACCACCTGCGCCAGTAATCGCGATCGGTACGATAGCGCAGCGTGCTGAAGCTGACGATGCCAGCGTCGAGCCATGGATTCCCCACGTCCGGGATGCGTTCCACCTCCGCGCCGCATTCCGGGCACTCGATGCGTACCCGGTCGATCCAGGGCTTGTGGGGCGTGTGACCCTGAAAAGCTTCCCATCCAGAGACTGCTCGTTCCTCAAGCTCGTCCTCATCGCCGATGACCTCGAAGTGCCCACACTGGTCACATTCCCAGATCGGCAGCGCCAGTCCCCAATACCGCTTCTTACTGATCATCCAGTCGTCCATGTTGCGCAGCCAGTCGAGCTCCCGATCCAGTCCGAAGGAAGGGATCCAGCGGATCTGCCTTGTGACATCCATGATGTCGTAGCGAAGCTCGTCCATCGAGATGAACCACTCGTCGACCAGTCGGAACACCAGCTCCGTGCCGCACCGCCAGCAGACCGGATAACGGTGTGTGTACTCCTCAATTCTGTACAGCAGTCCTTTCTCTCTCAAGCTGTCGAAGACTCTCTCGGCGCTCTCGGAGACGTCGGTGCCCGTGAAGGCCCCGAAGCCCTCTGCAAAGACGCCCTCTTCGTCGAGCGGCGCGATCGCGGGCAAGCCGTGATCTCGCGCCAACTCGAAGTCCTCGGCCCCGCACCCGGGCGCGATGTGGACGATTCCTGTCCCCTCTTCCTCGCCCACATCCTCCCAGAGGATGACCCGATGTGCCTGAGGACCTCCTGCCTTCTTTTGGGCTTCGAGCTCGTCGAAGGGACCGCGGTACGTCAAGCCTCCCAACTCGGTGCCGTCCATCTCCTGCAGCACGTCGTAGTCGCCCACCAGGGTGGACAGCGCTCCCTTCGCCAGATAGAAGATGTGGTCGCCCTGGCGGACCTTGACGTAAGTCAGACCCGGACCGACGGCGGCGGCCACGTTGCTCGTGAGTGTCCACGGCGTCGTCGTCCACACCAGCAGGCTCTCGTTCTCTCTCCCGCGCAGCGGGAGCCGGAGGGTCACGCTCGGGTGAGTCAGCTCTCGGTACCCTTCGGTCACGATCTCGTGCTGACTAATGCCGGTGGCGCAGCGGGGGCACCACGGCATGACGTCCGTCCCCTTGTACAGCCACCCCTCCTCCCAGCAGCGCTTGAGCATCGTCCAGATCATGTAGTTGTTTTCGTTAGAGAAGGTGAAGTAGGATCCACCCAGCTCGGGAAGTCCCAACCGCCCCACAATGTTCTCCACCGTGGCAGTCACCGGACCCCGCGGCCCTTCGACCGTGATTGTCGCCTCCGGGTTCTCCTCCATCTGCTCGGCCAGCCACCGCAGTTGATCCGGATCGTTCCAATCCATCCAGTAGCCCAACCGAGTCGACTGCTCTGTCTGCACCGCCGCGTAGCGCAGTACGCGCTCCTTACAGTCTCGGACGAAGCGGCCGACCCCGTACTCTTCGATGTCCCGCTTCGATTCGAAGCCTTTCTCCTTTTCAACCTCCACCTCAACCCACAGCCCCTGGCAGTCGAATCCATTCTGGTAGCGGGTCTTGTACCCACGCATAGCCCAGTACCGGTGATAGAGATCCTTATAGGTACGCCCCCAGCCATGATGGACGCCCATCGGGTTGTTGGCTGTGATAGGACCATCGATGAACGACCAGCGCGGGCTCTCCTTGCGCAGTTCGACCAGCTTCTGGAAAGCATCTGTCTTCTCCCAAAAATCCAGAATCTCTTTCTCCTGAGCGACGAAGTCGGCAGGGTTGGGTGCTGGCTCAAACATAGTTCCTCCTAGGAGTACATCGATGAAATCCGATAGATGATGTTGATCAATGCGGACTTGAGTCTTGCTACTTAACTAATCCTCCAGGGCGACCACCAAGCGCTTGTTGATGCGTCCTTTGCTCTTGTAATCCGCGATGCGCAGTGGACCGACCTCCTCGGAGTTCGCCACGTGGGTTCCGCCGTCGGCTTGCAGATCGAGGCCCTCGATCTCCACCACACGGACCTGCTTGATGTGCTCTGGTAGCAGGTTGATCTTGGTGCGGATCAGGTCGGGAATCTGAAAAGCTTCCTCGCGCGGCAGGATACGCACGCTAATCGGTCGAGCGGCGGCGACCTCGATATTGATCTTCTCCTCGATCTGCTCCACCAGATCCTTCTGCATCCGCTCGAACTCGAAGTCCATCCGGCCCTGGAGCGGCTTCATCTTGCCACCTGTCACCGCGGCTTCGTAATCGCGCCAGACGACGCCGCAGAGGATGTGCATGGCGGTGTGGGTGCGCATCAGGGCGTACCGTCGGTCCCAGTCCAGGATCCCTCTGAGAGTTGTGCCCACAGGAGGTAGCGCCCGATCCAGGTAGTGGACTATTCGGCCCTTGCGTCGCTTCACGTTGCGCACTTCCCAACGCGCTCCACCGACCTCGAGCCAGCCGACGTCGTTGGGTTGTCCACCGCCACCGGGGAAGAAGGCTGTGCGATTCAAGACCAACCCATCGGCGACCACCTCGGTCACCACGGCCTCAAACTCGCGCAAGTAACTGTCCGCGTGATAGAGTCGTTCGGTCATCTATGCCTCCAGGTCGTACCACATGATATCGGAGTAATCGGTGCAGCCCATCGCGCGCCAGAACTCCTGCGAGGCAGGGTTGCCCGCAAGTACTTGGAGTTGAAGATGCGTCGCGCCTTTGTTTCGGAACCATTCCTCCAGGGCGTTGAACAGGGCTTTACCGATGCCCTGTCGCCTCGCGTCTGAATCCACGACGATATCGGTGACATAGCCATAGGCGTGGGACTCGAAGACCGGAGCCGGTTCGCGCAGTTCGCCCGCGACCTGACCGACTAACCCATCGCCCCCCTCCGCCACGAATAGGCACCACTCATCGCTGCCCCAGATGTCCTCGCGCAGATAGTTGGCCCAGGCCTGTTCGGCCTCTGGCGAGGGCCTGGGACGGAAGCGGTTGTCGCAGTGGGCGTGGAAGTCCATCATCTCCCGCCACAGCCGCAGCATCTCCGGCAGATCATCCTCAGTTGCGCGGCGGACCACAAAGTCCATGGCCAGCTCCCTCCGGAAAACGAAAAACTCCCGTCCCGCAAGGGACGAGAGTTGCGCACTCCCGCGGTACCACCCTATCTTGCCCCACATGGGGCCTCTCTGCCGGCGACCAACATCGCCGCGTCACTGATAACGGGGGACGAACCCGTCTGGGCTTAATGAGTCAGCAGATTGGCTTCCAGGGAAACCGGTATGCCGGAATCGGCAGCAGGTCGATCTACCAGGCTACCAACTACCAATCTGCTGGCCGTTCAGCCAGCGGCTCCGGAGGGATTTTCGACGAGGGTTCCGCGTCCGGCTCCCACCCGACCCGGGCTCGCTCAGGCGGTGTACCGCGCCTACTCGTCTCCATCATAGCCTTTCGCACACGGTCCAGATTATGCCACAGATCCCGCCCCTGTCAAGCCTCGCGCGCCACAGGCGCTCAATGTCCCAGCACACGCACACTCTCTTCTCGGTCCTGGTGCACTAGGCGGTGAGCGTCGAAACAGGACAGGAGATGGCGAGCCCGGTTCCGCAGGGCTCGCATGCGGTCGTCCTTTGCCTTCCACGTCCCCTTGATCTGGTTGAGCACCAGCTTGCTGTCCCCACGAATCTCCAGAGAGAACTCCCCCGGAGACCGTCCGGCCAGCTCAATGCGCTCGATCAGGCCTTGGAGCGCAGCGATCAGGGTCTCATATTCCGCTTCGTTGTTCGTCATATCACGCCCAAAGTCGAGGCGAACCATCCTCTGGTTCTCGTCCCCGCGCCGCCTCAGCGCGTAGCTCCCATACCCCGGCCCCGGATTTCCCTCGCTGCCGCCATCGAACACGATGACGTAGTCGGGCTGCCCATCAAGTCCACCACTCTCAAAGTCGAACGACATCGCCTTCTGGCTCGGCAGCTCTACCGACCAGTCAGCGGCGAGTTGCCTGAAAAGCTTCTCTCGTTCCTCTTCGGACAGCGAGGCGATGGCTGACAGGATTCGCTCGATGCTGTCGTTCATCGGGACGTCCTTCGATCATACAGCGCCAGCAAATTCGCCACGTGGATGTGCTGCACCTGCCCGTGGAGGGGAAGCCGGGATAGACCCGTCGATTCGACGTCGTCGTGGCGCAATACCTCTTTCCCGCCATCGCTCTCAATGGCTTCGGTCACCTTCTCCTCAATAATGTCCAGATAATTGAGGCTGGCGTCGACCGCCTTGTCAATCTCTCCAACCAGCACCACCTCCCCGTGCCCTTGTACCATGTTGTAGATCTCCAGGCGCTTGATCTTCCTCAGCGACTCCCGAAACGCCGACACATCGCCATCCACGACCGATGGGACCGGCATCATCGTGTCTGCGGCAAACAGAACCCGCTCCTGCTCGACGTACGCCATAATCAGATCCCTCGTGTGACCGGGAGCCCAGATGAGCTGAATGATTTGGCCTGCCAGCTGCAGTGCCATCTCTTCCCCCTCGAAAGTTACGTCGGGGAGGCGAAGCTCGACCTCCTCAAGCAAGGGCTCCTGCGCCTTAGCCTCCTCCAGCGCCGGACGCCCGCGCTCCTGCAGGAATCGGCGGCACAGCTTGTGAGAGATGAGATCGGCGTCGGGAAACAGACACGTGCCGTATGAATGGTCAGCGTGATAGTGCGTGAGGATAACGTACTTCACGCCGGGGGGGGACACGGTTGGGATGAATGAGGCCATCTCTCGTGTCTCGCTCGGAAACGGGAGGCTGTCTACAAGGATCGTGCCCTCCGGCGTCACGACAGCTCCTGCGGTCACCTGAGCATATACCTCGCTAGTGAAGACATAGATGTTGT
Source organism: uncultured Anaerolineales bacterium (assembly GCA_964390305.1). Taxonomy (GTDB): domain Bacteria; phylum Chloroflexota; class Anaerolineae; order B4-G1; family B4-G1; genus SKLM01. Next base: position 198 of record CAYMHT010000041.1, on the reverse strand, counting down.
CGGAGACCCGTTCACGGAGCATGACGTACCTCGCATTGAATGTGGATGTCCACGATGGGGATCAGTTGGGGGAGGAGGATAGCACACAAAATCGCCTGGGTCAAGCACGACGAGAATTTGCCGGGGAAGCGGTCCCCATACAGAAGTGAAACCCCGCTATGCCGTGCGCCGTTTGTGTGTTGAGCCTCTGCTCGTAAG
>CAYMHT010000040.1:0-22893 GCA_964390305.1 uncultured Anaerolineales bacterium | reverse complement strand
ACTGGGCTCGGCTGATCGAATTGCTCTACGCGGCCGAGCGTCTGGTCGAGTTGGCCACCGACCCGCAGATCACCGATCCGAAGGTGAGAGTAGTGCCGACCGAGATCCCCGACGAGGGCGTTGGCATCGTCGAGGCACCGCGCGGGACGTTGACCCACCATTACATCACCGACGAGAAAGGAATCGTCGAGAAGTGCAACCTGGTCGTCGGCACGACAAACAACTACGCACCGATCTCGATCTCTATCAAGAAGGCGGCCAAGGCGTTGATCCATCACGGCGAGGTCCGCGAGGGTATCCTGAACAAGGTGGAGATGGCCTTCCGGTCCTACGACCCCTGTCTAGGCTGTGCCACGCACACGCTGCCCGGCCAGATGCCCTTGGAGCTCCGCATCCGCGACGCTCACGGCGAAGTTGTGGAGGTGCTGCAGCAGAACATGGAGTAGGTGGATCGGCTCTCAGGGAGCGAGAAGGCTTGGGCTGGAGGCAAGAGGGGGAAGCATGGCCCTCGCCGCGGCCTCTCCGAGTGACGACCACGTTGGCCCGTGAGAGGACTGCTTAGGGTAGATCGGCGACAGGCAGGTTGGTCGTGCTGACCAATGTCGGGGTCCTGGTCTACCCTTCTTGCTGAGTTCTAAGGCTGGCTCCACGGAAAGAACGTGCTCGTAGCCCCCGTCTCGGGGGCGCTTCCGCGGCCGTAGCTTGCACGGCTGTCAGATGATGACGAAGGGACTATCAGCTTGAAGACGTTGGTACTGGGGATGGGGAACACCATTCTTTGCGACGACGGCATCGGGATCTACGTCGTTCGCGAGGTGGCCGAACGCTGCCGACGAGAGGACGTCGAATTCGGCGAGGCAAGCGTGGGCGGCATGCGAATCCTAGACGTCGTCGGCGGGTACGACCGCGTGATCATGGTCGACGCGATCCAAACCCCCGATGGAGAGCCCGGTGAGATCCATCGTCTATCCCCGCGGGACTTCAGGCTCTCGCTGCACGCAGGATCATCGCACGACCTGTCACTCCCCGCGGCGCTGGCGCTGGGCCGGGGAATGGGCCTCAGGCTGCCTGACGACGACGATTTCGTGATCGTTGCCGTCGAGGTCGAAGACGTGTTGAGCTTTGCTGAGGAGTGTACCCCTGCTGTGCGGAAGGCCATCCCACGTGCTGTGGATGTGGTTCTGGCGGAGTTGGAGAAGGTAAGAGACGAAACCGCCCGGTGAGGCCTCGCTTCTCTGCCGTATGCTTATCCCAACGCGAAGGCTGCTGCCGATACCTCGGCAGCAGCCTTCGCGCGTCCCGGGGAGAGACGTTCTAGACCGTCTTCCGCAAGTGACGGACGATGGCTAGTAGGAAGGCTAGTCCACTTGCCAGGGCAGCTCCCCCCAAGATTCCGACGCCCGTATCTGGCACGCCTTCGTCTGCCGACCCGCTTTGGTCCGCTGGTGTGGTCAACACAGCGGTTGCAGTGGCCTCCGGTGTGGCGGTCTCCGTAGGCGGTGCTGGTGTCGAGGTCTCTGTTGGCGGTGCCGGCGTAGGGGTCTCCGTTGCCGGTGCCGGCGTGGGAGTATCGGTCGGAATCGGAGTGTCGGTCGGACCCGGCGTATACGTCGGCGTCGGTGTGACTGCTCCAGTCTCTGTCGCCGCCCCTGCAATAGCCACCGCAGTGTTCGTCGCGAAGATAGCCTCGTTCCGTGCCTCGATGTTCGCTCTCATGTTGGGTGCGATGAAGACCGCCCAAGCGACGAAGGCGCCGAAGCCCAGGACAAGCAGCCCCCCTAGAACGGCGACGAGGATGATGAAAACCCGGTCCGTCCCTTGCCCTTCCTCGGTGACTTGTCCCTCTTGACTCTCCATCTTCTTCCTCCTGTGGTAGCCTTCCCCCTATGACTGCGGTCGCCTAGGCCAATGCTAGCATAGAACGTCCAGATTGACCAATGGGACGGAAACGGGGTCGTCTCTTCCAACGTCGACGTCCGCACAGGGGACCCGCGCGCCCGTGGCCATACGGCGTGCATGTCCCGGCAGCCCGACCACTTTCCCCACCACACCTCTGTAGGGCGCGCGGACGATCCGCACTCGCATTCCCACCACGAGTTGCCCGTGACGTTCGTCCCCGTCGTCTGACGGCACCTGGTCTGGCCTCGGAATGATGACCTCCGGGCGCCTTCTTCTCCACCGCGGCTCGAGACAGCCGCTGATCGATGCTTCTTGCCCCTCGTTCGTCCTGAGTAGATCGAAAATCGGGCCCGCCATCGGAATCTCACCGACGCCGTCCGTCACGATCACGGGGAAGGGGAGTCGCTCGACCAAAGGAACGAGACCGGGGGCAAGTCCGCCGGTGATGATCCCGCGCGCCTCGACCTTCTCGGCCTGTTCGACCACTTGCTGATCGAGTGTCACTCCTCCGATCATGATAGCACCGTGGCAGGAAGCATCCACGGACTGGGCCTGTAGCGGGGTGTGAGCTGTGTTTGTCACGAGCTTGAGCACCCCGATACTTTCGCCTCCCCAGCCCCACATCCCTTGGATGAGCGCTCCCGGCGTCTCGATGACCAGTCTTTGACTGTCGCTGACCTCCGATACGGCACCCGGGATATGTGCACGCAACTCGAAAGGAGTGGGCTGGGCTTCGATGACGACCACCCCGCCTCCTCTGACCGTCACGACGCCGTCAATCGGTGACCTGATCGAGCGATCGAGTAGGCCGCCGCGTGTGGCCACGATGCCTCCCTGATGCACTCTCTCTCCCAGATCAACCTGCAGGCATTCCTCGACTTCCGAGGCGGACACGTTCAGGCGGCGGTCCACGGGCAAGATGCAGAAGTCGCCCGGGAGGTCGGTCCGAGCGACGACCTGAGTGGCTTCTACGCGGTCGCCCGGGCTGACCAACATCTCTCCGGGCCTCGGCAGAACACGCGTACGCCGGATCGTCGTCAGCGCTCTGACCTTTGTCTCAGAAGCGTAATACATAGATGCCAAGGCGGCTCGCTTGGCGCGCGTCAGGTCACCGACCTATGCGCCCACCGTGGATAGCCACTGCCGCATCTCTTCGCGTCGCTGCTCGGTCTCCGTCGCGAGGCGGAGAGGTCGTCCACGAGCGTCGACGATGAGCCCGACCAGCCCCCCACTCACCCGCCACCTACCGCCTTCTCCCCGTCCTCCTGCGCCGACATCGAAACCACCCCGCGGGGACAGGTCCAGGACCGCTTCCTGCCCCACGGGCAATGGCACAATCTCCAGGTCCCCGTGACGGACCTCGATGTCTAGCTCACGCCCGCTGTCATAGGAGACTCTCATCGTCAACACCGTGTCACCGGGCCTCGACTCTCCGACCGGGGAGACGACAGTCCCAAGGTTCGTGAGCCCCCCGGCATCCAGGACTTCCACCGCTGCCACAGGCTTGATCTTCGCGACGTTCCCCAGTGCGGGGGCCAGCCCGTCTGCGTCCAACACCAGCGTGCTGATCCCAATTGGCTGTAGCGCGTCGAGCAGGATGAGCGCCGCCTGCCCTGGTCGCGGGGCCTTCCCCAGCACTCCTCCCGCGACGACGATGGTGTCGCACAGGGGCATAAGACCGGGATAGACTTCAGCGACGCCGGGCTGCCATCCGGGACGCGCGAGGTCAAGCGTCCTGGAGATTGCCTCTCGGGCCACTGCCTGCTCCAGCCACAGATCGCGTTCGATCTGAGGGATGCTGGAGGGATATGCCTCCTTCTCAATGAGCAGTCCGTGAGCGTGGTTGCACGACAACCCCTCCGGGAGCCAGCGAGTGACCGCCTCTGGGTCTTGCCTGCCCAGCAGATGTTGCCTCCCGAATGCCGAGCCCAGGTTACTGCGAATAGTCAGGTAGAGCCGGTCATCGAAGACAGCAGCGAGCGTGGTGCTCGATCCTCCAACGTCAATGCCCAGGACCCCTCTCTCTGGATCGCCCAGATGCCAGAGATAGCGAATCAATCGACCAAATGCCTCTGCGGTCGGGGCGACCGGCATGGGGCTCCAGCCGCTCAAAGTCGCGATGCCGGGCAGCTCCTCTAGCCGGCGCTGGACAAAAAGGGACTGGAGTTCCTGTTGAGCCTCTACCACATATTCATCCTCAAGGGTCGGACGAACGTTGTCGGCCACGCGGAGCTCGGCTTCGTCGCCAACAATGTCCGCCACGCGTCGTCGCAATCGCGAGTTCCCCGCGTAGAGCAGTGTGGGGCGCTTCTCCCGATCCATCATCGAGCACGCCAGCGTGGCCCCTCTTACCATGTCCAGCACTGGTCTCTCGGCCCCGCCTTCGATCCCCCCCGCGACGCAGACCACATCCGGCGCGCTGCTGCGGATCGCACGCACGCAACCTTCCTCATTCAGAGGGATTCCGTCGTCGTCGTTCAGGACGGTGACTATCTCCGAGTACGTGCCGGCAGCCACACGCCTGAGGCCCGCAATACTCAGATCCTCGCTCAGGCCTCCCAGCGCCACTCGCAGCGGCTCACTTGCACTGGCCGTGCAGGCAAGAGCGTCTACCCCTCGCTGCCCCCTGGTTTGAGGAGAGATGAGATCGCCATTCTCGTCGATGAATTTCCAGCCGGTCTTGTCTGAGATTCGCTCAATGGCGTGACGTACCCCGTCGGTTACGGCGTTCCAGCAGCTCCCCAGCGTCGTCGGCGCCTCGCCGTGAGCGACGAAGCGATACTCTCCGCCTACCTGCTCGAGGAGCACAGCCCTGGTGGTCACTGTCCCGCAGTCGGCGACCAGTAACGACCCGATGCGATTCGTCTCAGCCCCCGTAGCCACCGCAGCCACTGGTTCCCTCTATCCTCCTGTGAGCCGGGAGAAGACGTCGATGAGATACTGCGCGCGGCCGATGAGGATGGATAGTGACGTGGTGAGGGCCCCAGCAAAACCCACAGCCAGCGCGAGAATCAGGAACACGCGCCCGACCTGTGTCACCCTGCTCATCACTCGCTCCCAGAGATCCCACCTTCGCCAACCAGTCGGTCGGACGAAGGTGAAGCTGACCAACGTGGAGATCGTGCCCACGACAATCATCAGACCGTCTATGATGCCAAAACGGAGATTCTCTAGGGAGGTGGAGCCAAGCGCTCGTCCGGTCGCCGCAATCTGAGGGGCCAGCGTGCCGAGTAGCGCACCGCCCATTGCCACGGCCGCTCCGACGCCGATCAGGTAACCCATGGAGACGTTTCCGACATATGCTTGTCTCGGATACCCTTTGAAGAGTAGCAAGACGCCAAGGACGATCGGCGCCACGACACTCAACGGCTTGCACAGGAGCCCGGACAGCGCCATTTCCATCACCACGTCGCGCAACACAATGCCGAACGAATAGCCTACCAGGATGCCGATAAACAGATGGAGAGCTAGCCGATAGAGTGGGTTGTCACCCACAACATAGCTCAGGATGAACAACGTCAGGACAGCGCCCAGGACGAGGCCGAGAAGGTTGAACATCAACGCTCTCTCCACCAGGTGCCACCAATCCCGTGGACCGCTGCGCCAACGACTATCAGCGCGACGATAGCCAGGTGGCCTGCTGCAAGGGCATCGAGCCGCTGAGTAGCCTCTCCGCGTGCTCCACGCAGGTCTTCATAAGCGGCGGTTTCTGTCACGCCGTGGACGGCTGCCCTCAATTGTCCGGCGCTGGCGTCCAGATAGGGACTGATGACTGGCTCGAGAAGGGCGCTACCAATCGCCACCACCGGAAGCTGGTCACCATAGCGCGTGCGTGTCTGTTCAACCCAGCGTTGGAGAGGACCTGGTCGACTCGTCACTACCAGTAGCAGTGTCGGACGTTCCTCCGCTCCAGCGAGCAGGTGGGAGACCGCAGCCCCGGCACCGGGTCGATAGCCGAGCAGCGTGTACTGCGCGCTGGAGTTGGCTATTTCGCTCATCATGGCTGCGGCGACCGGGGACCCGTCCGCGCGGGTGGTCACCACGGAGATCTTGGCCCCCGACTTAAGCACGTGTTCGAGAACCGGCCGCGCCACGGGGTTCAACTCGTCTGCTTCGGGCGGTCCATAGTCGAAGGCCACCAGAACGCTGTCAGTCGCATCAAGGGCATCCACCATCTCGTATAGCCGTGTGATTCCGGAGCTCGCCTTGGGCTGCGCCAATCGCGGCCCCTCGTCTGTCGGCCCATCTGCCAGCAGCACGGTCAGTACGGTCGCGAGCAGTACCACGGCCACCAGGCACCGCTCCGCCACTCTCGCAGCCTTGGTCTCTGCCTTTCTTCTGCCCGGCTTTCGCTCTTGGACCGGTGGCCCCAACAAGCTCTCGAGCAACGTGGCTCGCGCCCGGGTGACTTGGCTCGTTTCGGCCCCCGACGGGATTTTGTAGCTGGAAGGGACTGCGATTCTGGGAGCTGCCGGCATGAGGTCTCGCAGTCCTGCCAAGGGGTTTCCGGTCTCTGGGGGCTCCGCTGAAGGTTTCCCGGCCTCGGTCGGCCTTAGCCCGTGCACCTGGTTACGGACGTCCGCTCGCCGTGGGCTCTCGCTTGGCCCATCGTCCGCCAGCCATTCGCCGCACGCGGTGCACACACAGTCGCCCTCTCGGTTGGCCGTCCCGCAGTTCGGACAGTGTATCATCACGTCACGCTCAGGACGGACTGTATGGGCGGTCCTGAGTCAACAGGACCCTCAACCCGGTAATCACCGTGCCCAGCGCAACGCCCAGCAGCAGCCCGCGCATCCCCGCCATGGCAGGAATACTGATCAGCCACTCCCGCACATCGCCCAACCACTCGAGGCCCCGGATAGGCGCGCTGCCCAGGAGCGTCAGGCCCACAACGACGGCAAACAGCAGCGACCACGGGCTACGGCGCTCCCCGAGCAGCCGGAAGGCTGCCAGCGTTAGCGTGAAGACCAGAAGCGCGGCAAGTGAGGTGCCCAAGGGAGAGATCACGTGCTCGAAGATCTCCTCCGTCGCTCTGCCCTGGCCCCCATGGATCAGCGGTGGAATCCAGGACAAAAGAGCGGCCAGGAGCAGTGCCACGCTGTGGGGCCATCCTCTCTCCAGGTGCGAGGCTCGCTTGACGTGAACGCTGAGCACGTTCACCAGCCCCAAGACGAAGGCGAAAGCTCCGACGATGACAGCCCACTCGATCAACCGATCCCGGTAGCTGCCCAGCGGGGTCCGAGGGAAGAGATAGCCCGCCAGCGTCAGCACGCCCGCAACCACGGCGACCAAGGTGGGTATCCACTTGCTGACGACGCGTCTCATAGTCCTTCCTCTGCGTGGATCAGCTCTGCTGACCTCGGTCTACGCGGTCTGGCGGAGCACCGGGAGGGCTTTTCTCTTTCTTGCAGGCTGGCCGTTCATATGGTGCCGTTCTCAGCGACCGTGAGCCTTCTTCGAATCTGGCCTAGCCGGAGATGAGGGCCAGGGCGGCTGCCCCCACGATGGCAAGTGCCACGACAAATCGCAGAATATCCTCTGCAATCAAGCTCGTTCTGTACTTGTCTTTCGCAGTGATTTGCGCACCGATGGCGTACAATTCCTCTCCCAAGGTGAGTCGGTCGGTCGCGGGATAGAGCGCGCCGATGGCTTCCGCACTGTCAACGGCAGCCCACTGGCGGGTATTCCGTCGGGTGCTGCTGTCTGTGATGAGAGAGACCTCGGAGCCGTAAGCACCGGCTGCGACATTCGCCGCCATATCTCCGGGGGCGCCTATCGGATTTGCCCCGGCAGCATAGGCCACGGGCGAAGGCGCGACAAACCGAACCTGGCTCGGGTCATACAGACCTAGGGCGTGGCGACGTTCGTAGGCCCGGCGCAGCGTGTCTTGAGCGAGGGGAAGCAGCGTGGGATCGCCCACGGTCACGACCGGTGTGACGTCGTAGGCTACAGATGCATCCACCATTGCCTCTAGCACTTGAAGTGCTGCCAGGGAGGTGATCGTGTCTCCACTGCTCAGCGACCCGCTGCCCAGCGCGACGTGGATCGGCCTGCCGCTCTCGGCCGCCCGTCCCATCTCCCTCTCGAATCCCTTGAGGCCAGCCAGTTCTCGAAGCTCTACACGCGTGGCTCTGCGGCGATGCAGGATCGCGAGCACGATCAGCGCCACAGCCCCGACGAGTAGGAGGAGTGCTCCGCCGGTAGCATCCACGAGGTCGTTCATTGCCTGCTGTCTCCCTCACGAAGTGGTCAGGGACTTCCGCGCCTCCGCTGGCCGTCAGCGCACGACGACTCCCGGATTCTGACGCCGCCCGCACCCGAGACGCCGGCCCATTTGCGATCGGAATCGCGTCTTCCTCTTGCCCTGGACCGCCATTGACGCCACCGTGCGCCGCAGACATCGTTGGGACGGGACACAAGAACCGACCGAGAAGTCAGCCTGCTGAAGCCAGTATAGCATGATTTGTAAGGCTGTAAAGCCTCACGCTGTCCAAACAGGGGTTACCATTTTCCTATTTGAAGGCTCCAGGCCTGTGTGGTTGTCATTTCATGCTTCTGTGCTATGATTATCGTCCACTTACACAGCTATGAGTGAACGATCCGAGATACCCCTTCCGGCTCAAGAGCCGCGTCGCTGTCCCAGCTGCGGTATGCGAGTGGCTGCCAAGGCATCGGAATGTCTGATGTGTGGTGCCTCTCTTGTCGAGCCAGAGGAGCTGGAACAGGAGGAAGGGAAGGACACCCAACGACTACCTGGTTGGGTTGGCTCTGTTCTGGTTGTCGTGCTTGCGTCTGCGATCCTGGCTGGCGGGGGCTTTGGGCTCTACAGGATGCTGGGGGTCGAACCGGAGCCGGTGCCAACGTCTCCGACAGTGACCCCTTCATCGACGCCGACGCCTACAGAGACTCCCATACCGACCGACACGCCGATGCCCACGGCCACCCCTACCCCGCCCCCGCCGCACGCTCATACTGTGCAAGACGGAGAGACGGTAAGCGACATTGCCCTTGCATATGACGTCACGGTCGATGAGATTCTGGCTCTGAATCCCAGCGTGGATCCGGAGTTCATCAATGCCGGGCAGGTGCTCCTCGTTCCTGCTGCCGAGCCGACGCCCTTCTCTCTTGGCACGGCAACGACAGATGCATTCATCGTTCACGTGGTCAGCATGGGCGAGACCCTGATTTCCATCGCGGAGGACTATGACGTCCCTGTCTCTCTTATCCGCACCGCCAATGATCTATCGCAGCAAGATGAGACCATCCGCGCCGGTCAATCGCTGGTCGTCCCGCTGAGCACGCCCACGCCGACGTCGACCCCAATGCCAACATCGGCTCCCAATGTCACCTCGATGACGCCCTCTCCCTACGCGCCGCCGCCGCTCCTGTATCCACCCGATGGGATGGTTTTTGAGGGCGGGGAGGCGCCCGTCCTCTTGCAGTGGGCCTCGATCGGTGTGCTTCAGGCTGGCGAGTGGTACGAGCTCTCCCTCTCGCTGGTGGGCGGTGACGTACTGACGGATACAATCCGCACTCGCGCCACGGCGTGGCGTGTGCCGCTGGACTTGGTGCAGGGGGGCAGCGAAGACGCACGTCGGTTCGAATGGCGCGTGCGCGTGGTGCGCGAAGTCGAGGAGGATGCCTACGAGGAGGCGGGCGCTCCCAGCCAGGCGCGCTCTTTTGTGTGGCAAGGGCTCAGCCCGACTGTGACGCCCACTGTGACTCCCTAGGCTCAAGAGCCTTCCCAACCCGTTCTCTGCTTCGTGGGACGCCCTGATGCGCTCGGCCCAAGGAGCGCCGTCGTCGCGTGGCGTGTTCCTTTGGACGCGGCCCTCTCTCCGATCTGTTCCGCTTGCCTGGTTCTGGCTCTGCCTTTGCTTGACGGAGACCCGGCCGTAAACTATAATTTTCCTCGCCGTGACCCGCGACCTGTGACGCGTAGCTCATTGAGGCGTGATTCCGAAAGGCCTGACTCAGCGAGGCGCAATTGGATAGTGATCGCCGTAAGCAATCGGTTGACTCTCAGCGCTATGACGAGTCCTATTTTCTGAGTGCCTGCGAGGGGTACGGAGAGTTCGTCTCCAGTGAAGGTCGGCATCTGTCGCGTCGGCTGGAGCAGGCCTTCGATGTCGCGCGCATAGCCCCGGGCATGAAGGTGCTGGATGTGGGGTGCGGGCGAGGTGAGATTCTGCGTCATTGTGCGAAGCGCGGGGCAAAGGCCTATGGCATCGACTACTCACCCGTCGCCGTGCGCATTGCGTCAGAGGTCGCAGGCGAGGGCGCCGGGATGGCGATCACGTTTGCCGACGCCAAGGTCTTGCCGTTTGCCGACGCCTCGTTCGATCGGGTCTTGATGTTTGACCTGGTTGAGCATCTCCATCCCTGGGAGCTCGGGCAGGCCCTTGCCGAGGCTCGACGTGTACTGGAGCCTCGGGGACGACTGATCGTCCATACCGCGCCCAATGCCTGGTACGATCGCTATGCCTACCCCGTGGTACGACTTGTGCGCACGCTGATGGGGCAGGGCGATCGCTATCCCGAAGATCCACGCGCTATCACCCCCGTCAACCTCGACGTCCATGTCAATGAGCAGAGCGCCCTCAGTCTGCGGGATGCGTTGCACCGTGCGAGCTTTCGCGCTCGTGTGTGGCTCGATACGCCTCCCCAGCATCGAGATGAGAGCCTCCTGTTCCAGGTTGCTCGGCACGTCCTGTTCAACTGGCCGCCCTTTCGCTGGTTCTTCGAGCGCGAGGTGTTCGCAGTGGCGAGGATCGATTACCGACGCTAGGGAGCCGGCGTGGTCTCGTAAACGGCGTTCTTCTTCGGGTGGTGCGAAGAAGGAAGACAAATTGAGCGCGACCACGAGACCAGGGGCACTGGAGACGCAAGATGAAGGATCGACGAACAGTCGACGAGCTATCCCTTGAGGAGCTGGAGGAAGTTCTTCGCGCACGCAAGCGCACGGCGCGTCTAGACCGTCTCCGCCGGTGGGATCAGGAGACAGAGCCCGTGGATCCCGTGACGTCTCCTCAGACAGATGAGGGGCCTCCCTCCCCGGGCCCGACGGGACATCGAAGATTTCGCGACATCGGGGCCACGAGCCAGTACCGGGCCCGCCGGGTGCACGAACCTGAGGAGGAGGACGAGGCGGAGAAGGCCCGCAGATGGCCCGTCGTCCGTGTCGATTGGGGTTGGCTCCAGGAGAAGGGCCTGCTCGTCGCGGAGGTCGGAATCCTGGTTGCACTGGGTCTCGTTCTGGTCAGCTCACTGGCAACGCTGCACGAGATCAACAGAGCTTCCAACCAGGCTCAGACAGCGCCGACGTCGACGCCTATGGTGCCCATCCAAGTGGTGCTGCCGGGAGGGCACGCGCCGGTAGATTCGCTCGGCACGCCTGCTCCAGTTGCAATCCCGGCTCATCTGCAGCACCTGGTGGACGCGATCACACCTTTGCCTGTTCCAACTCGAGGGCCAGAGCAGGCGGTTCGCATCGAGATTCCAGCCATCGACGTCGACGCTCCCGTCGTGGAGGGGGATGACTGGGAGGCCCTCAAGCGCGGGGCGGGTCACCATATCGGCAGCGCCAACCCCGGTGAGCAGGGCAACTGCGTCATCTCAGCCCACAACGATATCTTTGGTCAGATCTTCCGCGGTCTGCCAGACCTTACCTTGGGCGACGAGGTGCTTGTTCACACGGCGAGCCGGGCCTATCGCTACGTCGTCACTCAGAAGCGTGTCATCGAGCCCACAGAGGTCAGTGTGATGGAAAGCACATCCTCGCCCGTGCTTACCCTCATATCCTGCTACCCTTACGGCGTTGACACACATCGCATCGTCGTTATCGGCGAGTTGGAACCATAGAGGAGGAAGAATATGCCAGAGAAGTCACGTCGCAGTGCGGACCGGGAGATCCGTCTCTCTGAGACTCAGATGAGGCAGCCGGGAATGAACGAGATGGCTGCCGATGAGTCCACTGCGAGGTCACTCTCATCGGAGGGGCCTCAGTTGGCCGAGGAATATGACTATGTGGTTGCGGATCTCAAGCGCATCGCTGTCATCGCCGCGGTGATGCTGGTCGTGCTGATCGTTTTGGCGTTCCTCATGCCCTGACACAGAGGTCTTTCTGCTTCGGTCTCTTGATCGTCCACGGCCGAAGCGAAGGGACCCTTTTCCTCAGGTGTGCTAAGGGGACTACAGGTCAGCCGGGCTCTCGGTAGCGATCTTCTCCGTGATGGCGGCCGAGGACGTGTCGTACATCCCGCGCAGGCCCCAGGAGACCGCCCAGTGGAGGACCATCGCCAGCCACAGGTTCTGTGTCCGCAGGAACAACACGCTGCTCACCACAGCCAGCGATGCGCGCAGCAGCTGCCTGGATGCCCTCCCTGGATCGCTCAAATCTCTACGCCAGACGGGATTAGCCAGGGCTTCCAGTGCGACCAGGACGAGGCCGGCCCACACTCCCCAGTACAACCCGAAAGCTACAATCGGCGCGTTGCGGTAGAATCCCCAATGGATCTCATGATACGCTGCTTCCCGGACGGTTTCCCAGCCTGACGTCCTGCCTCTCTCGTCGTTGCCCTCCCGGTCGGGCAGAGCTCGGCGGCGGGCCCACCCGGCCACCAGGAGCAGCCCCCACGAGCCGAATCCCAGGACTGCGGTCCACCCGCAGTCTTGCAGCCAGTCGACCCAGTTCGCGCTGACCAGGGCACTCTCTTGCCCGCCGTCCGGCAGAGGCAGAAGGAGCCGCTGCAGGCCGAAGAAGCGGCTGACGATGGCGTCGTGTCCCCAAAAGAGAGCCGCGAAGGGCAGCCCCACGTAGTAGAGCAGGCGGAGGACTCGAAGTGACGCCGAGGCGAAGCGCCAGGTGGCAACCGCAACCACAATTCTCTCTGCCAGGCTCCCGAACTCACCAGGGGATCTCTCCGCCTCGACCCAGGGTGCAAACAGCCACGCCAGATTCGTCCAGAACACGGCCAAGAGCAACGACCCGGCGAGCCAAAGCCATGCGTCGCCAACGGTCTCCGGGAAGACGGACATCCGCTACGTCCTCCTCAATGGGACCACGAGCCTCACTCGCGTCCCTTCTCCCGGTGCTGGGGAGACCGACAGGTTTCCATCGGTCATTGCGGCCCGATCGTGCATGTTCACCAGGCCCAGACTCCCCCGTCTGTCGTACGTCGTCTGTACAGCCTCGAGCTCGAACCCCTCGCCGCCGTCAGCACAGGAAACAGAGCAAAGAGTAGCAGGGGGCTGCTCAAGCCTCCCGAGCTTGAGATCAGCCCGATGGTCAGCAGTGTGTCGACCGTCACCGTGAACACCGGGAGGAACGAAGGTGGAGATACCTGGGCGAGCAAGAAGGTGACGGCGATGTTGTAGACGACCGCGAACACTAAGATGAGGATCTGTGGGACTAGGGAGGTCAAATCCATGTGGTTCGCGCGCTCCACGAAGACATCCAGGAACATGACCAGGGCGACCCCCACAAGTAGCAGCCAGCGAAGGTTGCTGATGAGCCAGTCTAGTTGGAGGTGACTCTTGATGTTCTCTCGTGTGGGCATGATCGCTGCGCAGGCACGACTGCTTCCCCACGGCCTGGGTCGTCGTCGGCTCGGTCGTGTCCAGAGACCAGCAAAAGCCGCGGATCTTGAGTGGATCCTTCCCCCAAGCGGCCGCGGCTTTGGATTCCCACGCGGCTCAACAAGCCCGAAGCCCCGGTCTGCAGAGCCTGAATGCAGAAACAGCCTGGCTATTGCCTCAAACCGACACGCTGCAGACCGCTCAGTCTACTCGGCGGAGACGTACCCAAGAAGCGGCGTGCAGCCCTCACCCTCCGATGAGCGTGACGGCTCCACACTCATGCCGCCACACCCGTGGCTGATGCGATCTGCGAAGCTCACTGTGGACCAGGCGGCGGCCCTCAGGCGTCAGCAGCATCCAGCATACGACGAAGTCAACTAGATGCCACACGAATCTGTTCCTGCTCCTCCAACAGCGTCCGCATGATCAACAGGATTCGCTGCCGTTCGTCTTCTGGCAGCTTGCGGAACAGATAGAGGGCCTCTCGTGTCCTCGGCGAGTCGTCAGAGTAGTCGGGCAACAGGCCCGCTTCGCGGAACACCCTCTCCGGAGGTACCCGCAGCGCGTCGGCCATCCTCCGACAGAGTGCAGAGCTGGGGTTCCGCTTGCCACTGACAATCCTCGAGATCGTGGATTCGCTCACCTGAGTGCGCCGGGCAAGCTCACGCATCGACCAGCGCCTCTCGTCCAGTTCCTTCAACAGCCACTTACCGAAGGCAGATCTTTCGGTCATCCCCATATCTCCGCTTCATTCAACACACGCATCCGTGTCGGTAGCCAGTCACGAATATACAGGCCTTTCCATCTTGTGTCAAGTTGTTTGACAACGTATCATGCGGGCACCGGGCCAGCGTTGACCAACTTGAGGCCCTGGTAACGCCCCGAGAAGGTCTACCCTTGAGCAGGGCCTTTGGCTGGTGGATCGACGCCCCGTGTTCAGGGCATGGGGGCGGAAGCCGTATCTCCGATGTCGGTCCTGGGCACCGACGGGAAGATCTTCCCCGGATTCAGGATGTTCTGCGGGTCGAACACCCGCTTGATGCGTCGCTGCAGCTCGATCAGCTTCTCGTCCATCACCAACGGCAGATATCGGGCTCGCTTAGAGCCGATACCATGCTCGCCGCTGATCGTCCCCCCAACCCTCGCGACAATCGTGTACAGCTGCTCGAGAATCGCCGGGAGCTTCTCCTCCCACTCGTCCATCCCTGTCTCTGGTCGCTTGACCACCGTCGCGTGGAGATTGCCGTCCCCTGCGTGTCCGTAACAGGGGATGAGCACATCATACGCCGTCGCGAGACGATCGAGCTTCGACACCAACGCCGGGATCTCTGCCATCGGCACCACGATGTCCTCCAGGCTCTGCACCGGGCAGATCGCCTTCAGCGCCTCGGCCATCTCCTGCCGGGGACGCCACATGCGGCGCTCATCCCGCGGGGTGTTGCCCACGAAGACGTCCAGCGCGCCGAGCTCCAGGCACAGCTCGATGATGCTATTCATATCATGTTCGACGCGCTTCTCGCTCGTGCCATCTAGCTCGATCAGGAGCATGGCGCCGACGTCCGGGTGGGGGAGTCGCTCCCCCGTGTACTCATACGCAGCCTCGATCGAGCGACGGTCCATGAACTCCACCGACGTCGGTATGATGCGGCCTCTTGTCATCACCCGCGGCACTGCACCAATGGCCGCCGCCGTGTCGGCGAAGGGCACCAGCAGCACTGCTCGTGCTGTCGGACGGGGCAGCAGTCGCAGCGTGATCTTCGTGAAGACTCCCAGCGTCCCCTCGGAGCCAACCATCAGGTGGATCAGATCGTAGCCGGTGACGTCCTTGACCCGCTTCCCGCCCAGTTCCACGATCTCGCCGGTGGGGAGCACGACCTCCAGCCCCACCACGTACCGTCCCGTGACGCCGTACTTGATGGCCCGCCCCCCGCCCGCGTTTTCCGCCACGTTGCCACCCACGAAGCACAGCTCCACGCTCATCGGATAGCCGGCGTAGAACAGGCCGTGTTCCTCAATCGCGTCGTTAATGTCGTTGGTCACCACGCCTGGCTCGACGACGGCGACCATGTTCTCCCGGTCGATCTCCAGAATCCGGTTCATCCGCTCTGTCGAGAGCACGATGCCGCCGTAGATTGGCACAGCTCCGCAGGAAAGCCCTGACCCCGCCCCGCGGGGCGTGACAGGAATGCGCTCGCGGTTGGCAAGTCTGAGGACTTGCGAGATCTCCTCAGCACTCGCTGGCTTGACCACGGCCTCGGGCATGTGAGCGTGCTCGTCGCCTGCTACCTCGTCGTGCGCGTAATCCTGCATCGCGGCTGGGTCCCCGTAGAGAACGTGGGCCTCGCCAAGGATGGCCGCCAGCTCGTCGGCGACAGCCGGGGTCACTGGTCGATATCCGCCTACGCCCCTCTGCACATCTTGCTCACTGTGCATCACCTACTCCTGCGTCACGTACGGCACCGTCTGCGGCCCGTCGGGTAGGACCGCGACGGTAAGCTCCGGGTTGTGTCGCACAAGCTGGTCGATCGTCGCCTCGATCGATCGGGAGGGCGTCAGCAACGCGCGCCGGATCTCGTCCTGATTCAGTCCGTCGGTGTACATGTGCACGTTGGCCTTGCGCTGGATCCGCGCCTGGACCAGCGCCTCCCACTGGTCGTGTCGGCGGAAGCCGGGAGTCGTCACCGTCTCCCAAAGCTCCTCCACCGAGTTGGCTCCCCCCAGTATCTTCTTGTACTCGCCGTGCTCAGGGACGCCGTCCCAGCATTCGGCCGCGATGATGATATCGCCGCCGGGCCGCACGATCTGCGCCGCCGCCGACATGCCCTTGACCGCCTGATAGAGGTTCAGGTCCAGCGGGTAGCCGCTGTTGGACGTAATGACCACATCGAAGGGATGCGATACTGGCTGCATCGCGGCCTTGCGGACGAAGGCTACACCCTCACGATGGGTGCTCATCATGTCGCCCGCGAAGACGCCCGTGATCTCCCGTTTCTGATTGAGTGTGACGTTCAGCAGGAACGTCGGGGCCGTGGCTTCGGCCACGGCGACCATCTCCTCCCAAACCGGGTTTCCCTTCGTCACCGCCCAGGTCGACTTGGGATTGGCCAGCATGTGCCCGCTGTGGTTGTCGAGGATGCTGTCGATGTCCGCGATGCCCGGCAGCACCGCCTTTGGGCCGCCGCTGAAACCGGCGAAGAAATGCGGCTCGATGAAGCCGGTCAGGATGCGCACGGAGGCCTCGACGTAGGCCCGATTGACGCACACAGGGCTCTCGGCCCAGTTCTCAGTCACCTCGACCAGGTCCGTGCCCCAGGCGTCGTGCTGGAGGACCCGGTAGCGCTTCACGATCTCCTGCCCCAGCATGCCCACCAGCTCCTCCTCGCTCTGAGGCCGGTGGGTGCCCAGGGCGTTGATCAGTGCTACTTGCTTATCGGGCACCCCGGTCAGGGCCAGCTCGTCCAGAAGCGGAGGCAGGACGCGCTCGTTGGGCATCGGACGGGTCAGGTCGCTGAAAACGACCGCGACGCTGTACTTGGGCCCTGCGAGTTCGTGTAGCGGCTGAGTGCCTATGGGCGAGCGCACGGCCGCCCGTATCGCTGCCTCTTCGTCGGGTACACCGTGCACAAATCGGGGCTCAATGACGGTGACGGGGACGTCGTCGGGCAGCTCAACCGTGAGTCCGTGGCGGCCGTAGGCGAGTTCTATTTCCACTGCGCCTCCTCGCTCTGGAGAGGTTGGGTCAGCCGTACTGTCAGATCCATGCGGCGATTGGTCGTCCCCGGCTCACACGTGTCCGCCCAGGCGGGTGCGGGGGGGTGCCGGACTGGGGAGTTGGCGTGCTCCCCGTCTACAAAGGGCTGATCATGTAGAGTTCGTCCAACCCAAAGCCGCGCTCCCGATAGTAGGGACGCGTGCCGATGGCTGCGATCACTGCGAGCCGGTCATACCCCTCTCGGCCGGCGATCTGTTTCGCCTCCTCGATCAGCTGGGTCCCCAGTCCCGTGTGCTGCGGAGCCGAGTCAAGTTCGGCTCCGAGCCTTACCGCTGGCCCATAGACGTGCACTTCCCGGATCATCGCGCAGCCTTCCAGCTCCTCGATGGGGGGCTTGGCGTCAGGCAGTGACAGACGCAGAAAGGCAGCCAGTTCACCCTCCGGCGTCAGGGTCTGCAGAAACACCTCGCGGGTGCCGTCGGTCCGATACTCGATCTGCTCCAGTCGCACCGCGTCGGGATCGATCGGCTCGCCCCGCACCTCGCGGCATCGGATACAGTGGCACGTCGTGCCCTCCCGGGCCATTCGCTGCTGCACAATCTGGCGCAGGTTCGATTTCTTCACCCCCGCCACGATGTTCGGGGCCGGGATGTCGCGCATCAGCCGGTTTACGCGGCAGTATGGCGGGATCATCGTCTTACAGCGGGAGAGCAGACTCACCATCGTCTCCTCATCGTATGGCTGATACTCGCCGCGCTTCCATACCTTGTACAGCTCCGTGTGCTCCAGAAGCGCCGTCGGGTAGATCTTCAGCTCGTCGGGCCGTATCGCCCGGTCCCACAGTCGTCGGAAGTCTTCCAGGTCGCTGTCCGGTGTGGCGCCCAGCAGGTTTGGCATCCAGTGGACGACGATCTTGAACCCACCCAGGCGCAGCAGCCGCATCGCCCGGCGTGTCTCGGCCACCGTGTGTCCCCGCTTGTTCGCGGTCAGGATCTCGTCGTGCAGGCTCTGCACGCCCATCTGCACCTTCGTCGCGCCCAGCCACCGCATCCGCCGGATCTCATCAAGGGTGATCAGATCCGGCCGCGTCTCCACTACCAGCCCCACGTTTCGGCGTTCCGCCTCCTCGTTCAACCGCTGTGCCTCTTCCAACGAGCCGGCTTCGACGCCGTTCATCGCGTCCAGGCAGCGGCGAACGAACCACTCCTGGTAATCCTCGGGATACGCCGACCAGGAGCCACCCAGGATGAGCAGCTCGATCTTATCCACGGCGTGCCCGATCTCGCGCAGCGCCGCGATGCGGCTCGCGGTCTGGTCGTATGGGTCGAAGTCGTGAGCCGCGGCTCGCATCGCCCCAGGCTCGTCCGGCAGGTAGCTCTTGGGCATTCCGGTCGGCTCCGGGCAGAAGATGCATTTGCCGGGGCAGGGATAGGGTTCGGTCAGCACCGCCACCGGGGCTACACCCGAGATTGTCCGCGTGGGCTTCACCCGCAGCCGGCGCACAATCTGAGGATCAGGTGCTCGTCCCTCTCTCCCGCATAGCTCGCGGTAGCCGCGGATCAGCCGATCCTTCGAGAGCATATCGCCGCCCGGAAGCGTGTGCGTGCGCATGATCCTCGAGAGCTCTCTTTGCGACAGGTCTGGCCTGTCCCGCACCGCGTCCAGAATGGCGATCAGCACGTCCTTATGCTGTTCTAGGTCAAATGATCGCCTGTGTGGCTTTCGCCAGGATTTCTTCTCGTTCATCGTCTTCCGCTTCACGCTTCACGTCTTCCGCCTTCTGCCCCACTCGCTGGAATCCTGAGGATCTTCTCCGCTCCAATCCGAGCCCCGCCTGACGGCCCTGGGGAACTCTGACTCTTTTCGACCACCGACCCCTTGTCTGCGGTGTGTCGACCGACTATAATCTTGATATGGATGATGAGACGATCGAGAGGTTGCTTGCTCTGAACCGAGACTTCTACGCGACCTTCGCTGAGCAGTTCGCCGCCAGTCGGTCAGTCACAGATCCCGCTTTGACATCTATTCTACCGTATCTCCCTTGCCGTGCAAGGGTCCTCGACATCGGTTGCGGCAACGGCCGTCTGGCCGTGCTGCTCGATCAGGAGAGACCTGGTTCCAGATACGTTGGTGTGGATGCGATCCCTGAGTTGATCGATGAGGCCCGTGAACGAACTGGTCAACTCCTTCGCACCCAGGTGAGCCTTCGACTCGTCGACGTCACCCGCCGCAATTGGATTAAACATGTCC
This sequence comes from uncultured Anaerolineales bacterium, assembly GCA_964390305.1. GTDB lineage: Bacteria > Chloroflexota > Anaerolineae > B4-G1 > B4-G1 > SKLM01. The sequence continues at coordinate 3,455 of CAYMHT010000040.1, read as the reverse complement.
CCGGCGTCCCCTTCGACTGTGCCGTGGCTCTGGCCATCCTCCATCACATCCCCGACTTCAGCCTCCGTGCGCAGGTACTGCGCGGTCTAGCCGAGGTCCTTGACCCTGGAGGGTACGCCGTTCTCTCCACCTGGCGCTTCCTGGCGCACCGGCGCATCCGCCGCAAGATCGTCGACTGGAGCGTGGTCGGCATCGACGAGAGCGAGCTGGAACCTGGCGACTATCTGCTGGACTGGAAGCGCGGGGGGCGGGGCTTGCGCTACTGTCACATGGTCGACGAGGAGGAGATGGAGCGTCTGGCCGCCGCGAGCGGCTTTACCGTCCGCGAGACCTTTCGCGCTGGCGGGCGTGAAGGAGACCTGAGCCTCTTCGCGATCCTCGATCGAGGGGCTTAAGCACTGACGTCTCCCCGCGAATTGCGTGGCCTGTCGTGTCTCTCGTGATCCAGATCCTCCTGTCCTCGCTGAACCACTTAGCTGCCGACAGCCGCGCGAGCCCGGGTTCCGCGTGACCGTCGCCGTTCCTTGGCCGCGTGGTTCGAGCCACAGTAGGTTGCAGCCCTCCAAATAGCATGATAGCATTCTTGTCTTGATCCAATTGACGCGCCTTCGTCACCACCAGGAGCAGACATGTCACGAAAAGCCAGCGACAGCGTATTGCGTGAGGGAAGTCTCGTCCTCTACAAGAAAGACGCGGCGCGCGTGACCTCCGTCGGGCGCAAGAAGCTGACCATCGCCTTGCCCGAGGGCGAGACGCTTCGCGTCCGTCCCAAGGATATTGATCTTCTCCACCCCGGGCCCCTCGAATCCCTCGACCAGCTCCGCCCTCAGGACGGGGAGATGGAGACCGCGTGGGAGCTGCTCAGCGGACGTATGACGACGCTGCGTGAACTGACTGAGCTCGCCTACGGCGCCTACACGCCGGCCGCGGCCTGGGCGGCGTGGCAGTGGGTCGCTGACGGGCTCTATTTCGAAGGCGATCCGTGGCAGATCGTCGCCCACACGCCGGATGAGGTGGCCGAGGAGAAGGCGCATCGTGAGGCTCGCGCCGCCGAGCGGCGAGCCTGGGAGGCATTCCTGGGGCGGGCTCGCGATGGCGACTTCGCGCCGGAAGACGAGCGTTACCTGACCGAGGTCGAAAGGCTGGCCCTCGGGCAGACGGACCAGAGCCGCGTCTTGAGCGAGCTGGGGCGGGCCGAGACGCCCGAGAACGCGCACGCTTTCTTGCTGGAGCTTGGCTACTGGGACTGCACCGTCGTTCCTTACCCGGAGCGTCTGGGGCTGCCGACCTCGGCTCCGACCTCTGCCCTTCCCGAGTTGCCAGAGGAGACACGCCGGGATCTTACGCACCTCGTCGCCTTCGCCATTGACGATGAGGGCAGCACCGACCCCGATGACGCCATCAGCCTGGAGACGATGGCGGGGCGATGCCGCCTGTGGGTCCACGTTGCCGACGTGGCTGCTCTCGTGCCGCCGGACAGCGAGGTCGATCTGGAGGCCCGCTCCCGCGGCGCTACCCTCTACCTCCCTGACGGCAAGGTGCCCATGCTCCCACCCCAGGCGGCCCGGCGGCTCGGCATGGGCCTTCAGGAGGTTTCACCGGCCCTCTCCTTCGGCTTGGACCTCGATGAAGACGGCGAAATCAGCGACGTGGAGATCGTGCCCAGTCGTGTGCGGGTCACGCGCCTCACCTACGAGGAGGCCGAGGCCCAACTCGACGCCGAACCCCTGCGAGACCTCTATCGGCTGGCCCGAGATTTCCAGACCCGCCGTCGTGCGAACGGCGCCGTTCGCATCGAGTTGCCCGAGGTAGACGTGCACGTTGCCGGCGAGGACGTGATCATCCGATCCCTGCCACCGCTGAGGAGCCGCACCCTCGTGCGGGAGACCATGCTTATGGCTGGCGAGGCGATCGCTCGTTTTGCCTTTGACGAGGAGATTCCTCTGCCCTACACTACCCAGGTCCCGCCGGACACCGACGAGCGCCCGGACGACCTCGCCGGGATGTTCGCGCTTGTCCGTCGTATGAGCCGCAGCGAGTACAGGAGCCGGCCGGGACGCCACGCCGGGCTGGGGTTGGAGCGCTACGTCCAGGCAACCAGCCCGCTGCGGCGCTATCTCGACCTGGTGGTCCACCAGCAGCTGCGGGCTCACCTGCAGGAACGCAGCCTGTTGCAGGGCCAGGAGTTGATGGAGCGCATCGGCGCTGCAGAGGCGGTGGCAGTCAGCGTGAGCCGCGCCGAGCGGCTGGCGGAAGAACACTGGACCCTTGTGTACCTGCTCCAGCATCCGGACTGGCGCGGCGAGGCCGTCCTGGTGGACAGGTGGGATCGCCGCGGAAGGCTGCTCATCCCGGAGCTCGGCCTGCAGACCCAGATGCAGCTGGCAGAGGATTGGTCCCTGAACAGCGCGGTGCGGCTACGGGTGGTGGACGTCGACCTTCCGAGGCTACGAGCGACCTTTCGACTCGCGTGATCCCTCGTTGTCACTCTGCCGCGACTGCCTCGATCGGTGGATTCCGCTGAGCCTGCCTGACGCGCGTCAGGACGCATCCAGGCGCTCCCAGCACGTTTCCAACCCGTGCGCAGTACCCAAGGCCGCACCAGGCGACTTGGGGCCGGGCCCGCCCTGGGTTGACGCACCGAGTTGCTGTGTGATATACTCGTGTTGTTATGGACGTGATTACCGTCTTGCTCGCCGAGGACCACGCGGTCGTCCGGCAGGCCACCGCCGAGGTCATCGATCATCAGTCGGACATGCGCATCGTGGGGCAGGTGGGGACGGGGGCGGAGGCGGTGAGCTTGGCCCGCCAGCTCCAGCCGGACGTGGTGGTGATGGACATCGCCATGCCGCATCTCAACGGCCTGGAGGCTACTCAGCAGATCGCTGACCACTGCCCCCGGTGCCGCGTGCTCGTGCTCACGGCTCGTGAGGAGGAGCAGTACGTCATCAGGTTGCTCCGGGCGGGGGCAGTGGGTTACCTTCCCAAGACGGTCGATCTTGGTGGACTGCTGGAGGCCATCCGTGGCGTGGCGCGGGGCGAGTCGGTGCTTCCCCCCTCGATCGCTTCCGTCGTGGTGCGTTATCTGGCAGGTGAGGAAGGGGTCGAGGAGGATCTACCGCCGCTCACGGACCGGGAGCTGGAGGTCCTTGCCCTGGTCGCCGGCGGCCTCACCAACCGCGACATCGCTCAGCAACTCTCCATAAGCGTGCGCACCGTTGAGGCGCATCTGACACACATCTACAACAAGCTGGGCGTCTGCTCCCGCACCGAGGCGGTTGTGCGAGCGATGCAGCAGGGTTGGCTGGAGCCGGAGGATAGAGATACCCTCTAGCGGATCTCTTGCTGCGAGTCAACTGAGCGGCAACCGCACGACAAACGTGGCACCACCTGCTTCCGGGGTCTCGACCTCGATTTCCCCGCCGTGTTCCTGGACGATCCGCTCCGCGATTGCC
>CAYMHT010000039.1:0-23096 GCA_964390305.1 uncultured Anaerolineales bacterium | reverse complement strand
AACCGGCTTCGCACGTCATCAAGGCCTCTGACGGTTCCTCAGCCCCGCGCTCTGACAAAAGAGCGCCCCGGGAATCCATCAATTCCCGAGGCGCTGGTCTCGGAGAAGCTGCTGGCTACACAGGACATATGCCCAGGCACAGCCCGCCCGACGGAGAAAGGAAACTCTCGACGTTCCGTTACCCCGTGACAATGACGTTCATCAACGTGAGGAGGAAGAAGATGACGGCCAGGACAACGGTTATGTTGAATATCGTGCGCTCCAGACCACGGCGCCTCTGGTAGATGGCGCTTCCCGTTCCACCGAAAACACTGCCCCCCAGGTCACCGCGGCGGCCCTGAAGCAGGATAATTGCCACCAGTGCTACGCTGATGATAATCTGAGCGATGTCAAGATAAATCTGCATACCGATAGACTCCCAATCTGAAAACTCAGCCACCGTGGCCTGCGCTAAGCGTGTCACACACCGTTCTCAAGCACCACCACGGGCCTATCCGACGTCAGCCGTAAACCACTGTCGCCACATCCTCAACCGCCGATTATAGCACGCTCCCGGCATACCAGCAAGGCGGCGGTGTGAAACTCAGACCGCCGCTCACCTCGGCGTGCAGACCTGGCGTCGGCCAATGATGACCGACAGCACAGGGCATCACGCCGCCCTCCACCTATCCAGGTCAGTCGGATTCGGAGCACGTCTCTTGTCAATCCCCTTTAGGCGTCGGGGCCAACAGATCAGTCGGCATCGTGGGGGGCGCGATGATGCGCAGCGCCCGGGGCACAACCTCCATCGTAACCGGAGTCGTGCCGATGGGCTCGCCGTCCGCTTGAACCGAGACCGACTCCTCGGTCCGCACCCCAATGCGCTGCGCCTGCCGATGGACAATCTCGGGATCGTCCAGATACCGCTGAGAGAGAACGCATGCCAGGTGGCGGATAACGTAGTGAATCCCCAACCCTTTGAACACGAAGACGTCGAGAAGCCCATCGTCCAACCTGGCCTGCGGCGCTACCTCCACCAGACCCCCGTATCGCTGGATGTTGTTCGCCACCACCAGCAGGGTCCGGCCGCCCACGACTTCGCCGTCGAGGACCACCTCCGACTCCACGCCCTTGAAATCCCTGGCCACCAGCACGGCCGCGATCAGGTAGGGCAACGCTCCAAGACGCTTCGTGGACCGCTCCCGCGGCTCCATCTCGCTGGTGACCTTTGCATCCAGGCCGGCGCTCGCCCAGCAGAGGAAGATGCGCTCCCCTACCCGGCCTACGTCGATCGCCCGCACCGTCCCGCCGACCAACCCCGCTGCAGCCTCCCGCAGGCGACTGGGGTTGACCAGCGTGTAGGTTGGCACCCGCAGCTCCTTGGCCCACAGGTTCCCGGTGCCGACGGGAAGAACGCCCATGGCCGTCTGGGTACCCGCCAGGCCATTGACCACCTCATTGACCGTCCCGTCGCCGCCAGCGACGATGACGGCATCCCGCCCCATCCGAGCCGCCTGGCGCGCCATCGCCGTGGCATCTCCCGGCCTCTCTGTCGTCGACAACTCGACGGACCAGCCACGGTCGCGGAAGAAGGAACGGAGCCGTTCCAGCTCACGTCGCACATTGCGCGGCCCGGCAGTGGGGTTGTAGATCAAGACAGCATCCATCACCCCGACCATTATAGCACACCGCCCGGGCGTGCGCACCCCCGACTGGCCCCTCCGGTGGGCCATGATATAATCCCCGTCCGGCCCGGGGCGGGCCGCAGCGTCGATTCCGGCTCACCGCGAAGCTGAGCGGAACACCCAGGCTTTGTTTCCACGGAAAGAGACTCCAAGCAGAGGCAATACCGAACTCATGCCTATCCGTGTGCTGATGGTATCCAAGGCGTGCCTGCTGGGCACGTACCAGCGGAAGCTCGAGGAGATTGCCCGCTACCCGGATGTCGACCTGACGGTCGTTGTTCCGGCCTCCTGGCACGAGGAGGGCCGGATCGTTCACCTGGAGCGCGCCCACACCGAGGGATACGAACTCGTCGTCGAGCCCGTGGCGTTCAACGGCTCTTTCCACTTCTATTTCTACCCGCAGCTGCGGCGGCGGCTCTGCGCCGTCGAGCCCGACCTGGTGCACATCGATGAGGAACCATACAACGTGGCTACACTCCACGCGCTGTGGTTGGCCAGACGCTCCGGTGCCTGCACCCTGTGGTTCACCTGGCAGAATCTCAACCGCCGCTATCCACTGCCCTTCCGCCTCATTGAGGCATATACGCTCGCCCGCACCGACTACGCCATCGCGGGGACCCAGGGAGCGGCCCACGTCTGGCGCGAAAAGGGTTATGAGGGCCCGATGGCCGTCATCCCGCAGTTCGGCGTGGACCCAGACCTGTTCTCGCCAGGGCCCGCGGACAGGCTCCACCGTCTCTCCGCCCGCCGCGACGCGGGGCGCGGATTCACGATTGGATATGTGGGCCGGCTGGTGCCAGAGAAAGGCGTCGATCTCATACTGGGGGCGCTGACGGGCTTGCCTGGCGTGTGGCACCTGCGCATCGTGGGCCACGGCCCGGAGGAGGAGCGTCTGAAGGCCCGGGTCCGTCAGCTCGGCCTCAGCCACACGGTGACTTTTGAGGGATGGCTCCCTTCCGTGCGCATGCCCGCTTTTTACCGTGAACTCGACGTCCTCGTCCTTCCCTCGCGGTCCCGGCCGAACTGGGTCGAGCAATTCGGACGGGTGCTGATCGAAGCGATGGCCTGCGCCGTACCCGTCGTCGGCTCCGACTGCGGCGAGATACCGAATGTGATTGGCAACGCCGGCCTGGTGTTCCCCGAGGAGGACACCGACGCGCTGCAGGCCATTCTCAAGCGCTTGATGCGAAGCCCCGATCTCTGGTCCGACCTGGCCAGGCGAGGACGGGAGAGAGTTCTGAGCCACTTCACGCAGGCGCGGATCGCCGCGCACACGGTGACGGTCTACCGGGAAGCGGTCACTGACTGAGCAGGAGGACCACAGCCATGTTCACATCGTTCGAGGAGGCTCGAAACTACGTACAGACACACGACATTCAGATGGTCGACTTCAAGTTCAGCGACCTCTGGGGGCGCTGGCATCACCTCACGCTTCCCGAGAACCAGTTCGTGCCGGGGTTAATGGAGGCCGGCGTCGGCTTCGATGGTTCGGCCGTTGGCCTCAAGTCTGTCAAGGCCGGCGACATGGTGTTGGTGCCCGACCTGTCGACCGGGTTTGCTGACCCCTTCTGCCAGGCGCCCACCCTGAGCTTCATCTGCACGACGCTGGAGGCCGACACCAAGGCCATTTTCGATAACGATCCCCGTAACGTCGCACGTCGCGCCGAGCAGTTCCTGACCGAGACTGGCGTTGCCGACCGGAGTCTGTGGGGCCCGGAGTTTGAGTTCTATCTATTCGACAACGTGACCTACGAGAACGAGATGAACCGCGCCGGGTACAGTGTCGAATCGAGCGAGGCCGCTTGGCGCAGCGGCATACCGGGTCACGGCCACTATATCCCCCTGCACGGCGGCTATCACGCTATCCCGCCGAAGGATGCACTGAGCAACCGGCGCACCCAGATGACGCTCCATCTCCAGGCCATGGGCGTACCGGTGAAATACCACCACCACGAGGTGGGCGGGCCGGGTCAATGCGAGATTGAGACGCCCCTGATGGGGCTCCTACAGGCCGGGGACGCGACCATGATCGTGAAGTACGTGACCAAGATGACGGCCCGCCAGCACGGTCAGACGGCCACCTTCATGCCCAAGCCGATCTACGGCGAGGCGGGCTCGGGGATGCACTTCCATCAGCATCTCTTCAAGGGGGAGCGGAACGTCTTCTACGACCCGGAAGGTTTCGGACTGCTCAGCAAGACCGCCCTCTTCTACGTCGGGGGGCTGCTCCACCACGGCCCTGCGCTGCTGGCGTTTTCCAACCCGAGCACCAACTCGTACCGGCGTCTGGTACCCGGCTACGAGGCGCCCGTCAACGCTTTCTTCTCGATTGGCAATCGAAGCGCCGCGGTGCGCATCCCCCGCTACGCTACCCAACCGGACGAGGTTCGCATCGAGTTCCGTCCACCCGACGCCACGTGCAACGTCTACCTGACGCTTGCTGCGCAGCTCCTGGCGGGTCTCGACGGGATCCAGCAGGAGATCGACCCGACCGAGGCTGGCTTCGGCCCCATCGACGCCGACATCTTCTCCTGGTCTGACGAACGGAGACAGGCGATCAAACCGCTGCCCAACTCCTTGGAGCGCGCCATGGACGCGCTGGAGAACGACCACGACTTCCTCCTGGTCGGCGAGGTCTTCACCGAGGATCTCATCGAGCGCTGGATCGCCTACAAGATGGAGGACGAGTACCTTCAGGTTCGAAACCGTCCCCACCCCTACGAGATGCAGCTCTACTTCGATTGTTGATCCAGCGAGGCGGAGAACCTCCCCGTACGCCTCCCACACTTACTGCGCACCCAGAGAGGCTCCCGCGGCACCCCGCGGCTCCTCAAATCGAAACAGGCACGCTCCCGTCCCAGGCGCGCCCATTTTGACACGGACGGCTTCTCTGACTATAATCCCAGGCGTAAACATCCGTAATCGGCTCTAGCGCGGCACAACCAGGCTGGCCGCCCGCCGCCAATCGCTCGTCTTCGCCACGTCCGTCGCCCGTCTGCGGTGCAGGCGGATCCGCTTGGGTCGACCGCAGTGCGTAGGGGGAGTGGTCCGTCTCGATCCCGAGGATTGGGCCTTGGGCTCGGGGGAGCAGCGGTCGGAATGACGATCAGCGCCAGCCACATCACCCCGGGCTGCCGTGCCGTCAAGAGGAAGTTCATACGCGACCGCCTGGGGCTGCCCCGGCAGGTGTTGCAATGACCGGCGAACAGGGAACGACGGACCAGCGACAGATGGGCTCTGAGTCCCAGCAGCGGGCTTCCACTCTCCGCGCCGGGTCGCCTGGGATGCATCCCTTCTTCCTGGCTATCGAGGGCCCTATCGGCGTGGGCAAGACCACCCTTGCCCGTCTCCTTCAGCCCCGCTTCATATCCAACCTGGTGCTCGAGGCCTTTGAGGAGAACCCGTTCCTGTCTGATTTCTATGGCGACCGGGCCCGGTACGCCTTTCAGACCCAGATGTTCTTCCTCTTAAGCCGCTACCGCCAGCAGCAGACTATACCGTCGCTGATGACCGACGAGCCTGTCATCAGCGATTACACCTTCGGTAAGGACAGCCTCTTCGCCCACTTGAACCTGGCCGGAGATGAGCTGGAGATGTACGAGCGGCTGTACACCGTGTTGGCGGAGCGGATCGCCCTTCCGGACCTCGTCGTCTATCTGCAGGCCGACGCCGACGCGCTCATGGCGCGCATCGCAGCTCGCGACCGCCCATACGAGCGGAAGATGGATCGAGATTACATCGCCGACGTCAGAGAGGCATACGAGCGGTATTTCGCCGACTACACACGCACGCCACTCCTGACCGTCGACACCAATGCCCTGAACTACGTTCGGGATGCGAGCGCCCTCGCTTTCGTAGAAGGGAAGATCAGGAGGGCGCTCGGCATCGGCGCCTATCAACGGACCCTGCCACAGATGGAGCGTACCACCCCGGCGACGATCCAGAGACAGCCACCTCGGAGGGCCTACCAGGCCTGGGACCGGGGGGTCATAAGCGAGTTTCTGAGTGTGAATGAGGCAGTTGCCCGCATCGGCGCGACGCTGGCCGGCGCCGTGGGAACCCCTGCGCGCCAGCAGATGTCCAGCCTGGAGCCGGCCCTTCAGGACGCGCTGAAGCGGCTGGAGTCCCTGGCACACTCCGTCGGCGTTGAACTCGAAAGATCGCGCCGCTAGGAACAGAACGGCCCACGACCATGGAACCACATCTTTGAGTGGCAGCGTGGCAAGGACTGACCCGGCAGGAGCGGGCGCTAAAATGACGCACGCGGTGACGACAGGCGAGCTAGAGCAGCGAAACCAGGAGTGGGTGACCCTGATCGAAGCCCTTCGGGACATTTCGCGCACGGGAGACATGACTGAAATCCTCGGGCAAGTAAGCAAGCTCGCCGCTCGTGTGTGTGGAGCTCACCGGTGTACCGTCGTCCTCAGGCGCGAGAACGGCGAGGAGGTCTGGAAGCCCGTCACGTCGACATTTGGCGACGGCCGAGAAGACGAGCAGACATGGCGCCGGTTCGAAGGCAGGCCGTATCGTCTGCACTTAAGCCAAGTACCGGAGGTGGAGCAGGTCATCCGAGAGCAAAGGCCACTGTTCATCGCCGATGCCCGCGAGTCTTCGCTACCCGATCGCCTGATCGAGCCCTCTGGCATCCGGAGTGTGCTTCTCGTGCCCCTCATCGTCAGACAACGAGTGATCGGGCTGATGGCACTCGACCACGTCGAGGAAGGACGTGCCTTCACAGATCGGCAGGTCGATCTGGCCGCCTCACTCGCCGCTCTGGCAGCGCTCGCCGTCGAGGAGGTCAGGCTGCATGAAGAGGCTCAACGGGGAGCTGACGAGCTGTCGTCTCTAGAGACCATCGCCCGCGAGGTCATCACCCTGGACGCCGCCGGGAGCATCGAGTTGGTGCTGGTGCAGGCCATCGAGCTCACCGGCGCGTCTGCCGGAGGAATCGCCATCGCAAGCCCCGATCAAGAGGAGATCGCCCTCCGGACCACCCGGGGGGTCCGATCCCAATTCGTCGAAGGCCTTCTTGATACACACTGCAGCCTGGAAACAGGCCTGGGCGGACGCGTGGCCCGCACGGGCGAGGCCGCGCTCGTCCGCGACCTGACGGAGGACCCCGACTACGTCCCCTTGGCGCAGCAGCCGACGGGCTCCGCACTGGCAGTGCCGATTCAGGCTGAGGAGGATGTCGCGGGCGTCATCTGCCTGCACAGTCACGAGCCTGGGGGCTTCGACCGGAGGCACCTCCGGCTGGCCGAGCACCTGGCTGGGTACGCTGGCATCGCCGTCCGGAACGCTCGACTGTACGGCGAGGCCCAACGTCGCGTGGAGGAGCTCACCGCCCTGCGCAATATAGACGTCGCCCTCACCGCCACCCTGAGCCTGGACGAGGTGCTGCAGCGCATACACGGACAGATCAGGAGGGTGATCCCGACCGCCACGTTCTACGTCGGAATCTACGACGAGAAGGAGAAGAAGCTTCGCATCCCCGTGATCGTCGACCAGGATAGACGCCTAGAACCCGTCGACCTGCACGTTGACCGGGGCAGTGGGGGCCTTGCCGGGTGGGTCGTTCGTCACGGAAGGCCTCTGTGGATCGACGACTGGGAGAAGGAGAGGGAGACGCTCCCGGCAGATGGTATCGCCTGGGGCACGCCCACGCGTTCGCTGATGGTGCTCCCGCTGATCTCCAGGGGCGAGACCATCGGCGTCATTTCCGCCCAGTCATATGAGCCTCACGCGTTCGACGAGGACCATCGGCGCCTCTTCTCCGCCGCCGCGAATCAGGTCGCCATCGCAGTGGAGAACGCAAGGCTGTTTGAGCAAACCAGACGACAGCTGACGAAGACGCAGCTTCTCCAGGAGATCCTGCAGGCTGCGACCTCGCGCCTCGATTTCGACCACGTGTTGGAACACACCATTCGGGCGCTCCATCGCGCGCTCGGCATAGAACACCTCTCATTTGCCATTCCAGACGAAGAGGGAACATCCCTGCGCATTCACCCCTCCCAGATCGGCTACAGCCGATCCGTGGTCGACATGCGCGTACCCGTGGGCAAGAGCCTCAGTGGGCGCGCCTATCAGACCGGCAAGTCTCAGGTCGTTTCCGATGTGAAGAAGACGTCCCACTATTTCGAGGCCAGCCGGGAGACGCGCTCGGAAATCAATGTACCGGTCAAAGTCGGCGAACGCGTTATTGCCGTCCTGAACGCCGAGAGCCCGAAGAAGAGCGCCTTCGATGATGATCTGGCCCTGTTCGAGGCCGTGGCCGGCCAGCTCGGCGTCGTGCTGGAGAACACACAGCTCTACGAAAGACTGGAGGAGCAGAAGAACGAGCTGAGTGAGGCTTTCGAGAAACTGAGCGAAGTGGAGCGCCTGCGCGCGCAGCTCGTTCAGAACGTGAGCCATGAGCTGCGGACGCCCTTCAGTCTGGTCCAGGGATACATCGATTTGATGCTGGAAGGGGATCTTGGGCCGGTGCGTGAGGAACAGCGCGAGGCACTGGAGGTGATCCGCAGCCGAATGGGCACGCTGAAGACGCTGTTCCGCGACCTGACGATGCTGGATGAAGTATCCCGAAGGGAAACCTCCTCTACGCCGACATCCATGGTAGACGCGGCACGTATCGCCCTCGACGACTTCAAACCCATTGCGAAGAGAGCGGGGATTCGCTTCCAGGACCAGCTCCCGGAGGAGCTTCCCGCCGTTCAGGCTGACAAGGAGCAGCTGATCCAGGTGTTCGCCCACCTTCTCGACAACGCCATCAAATTCAGCCCTGACGGCGGTACCGTCACCCTCCAGGCTTGGGAGGAGAGCCGGGAGGGAACTGCTCAGGCATGCGTGTCGATCACCGACGAGGGGATCGGCATCGGGTCCGAGCACCTGGATCACATCTTCGAACGCTTCTATCAGGCCGACGGAGAAGCCGGCAGACAGTTCGGAGGGATGGGAATCGGACTGGCCCTGGTCCGGGAGATTGTCGAGGGGCACGGGGGTCACGTAGACGTACAGAGCACACCCCAAGAAGGGAGCACATTCACCGTCACGCTTCCTCAGGCGAGGAGGCTTTACCCGAGAGAAACGATGGCAGACAGCGATTCACGCCGCACGCCGCCGGTCAAGCAGAAGTGACCATGAAACGCTTCGTCGCTATCGCGGGGAACATCGGTGTGGGGAAGTCCACGCTGACGGAACTCCTGAGCGAGCGCCTGGAGTGGGAGCCGTTCTTCGAGGCTGTCAACGATAACCCGTATCTCTCCGACTTCTACGCAGACATGCAGCGGTGGAGCTTCCACTCGCAGATCTATTTCCTCTCCAGACGTCTGCGTCATCACTGGCAGCTCCTTCAACGCTCCAACTCCGTGGTGCAGGATAGAACAGTGTACGAGGATGCCGAGATATTCGCCTGCAATCTCTACCGGCAGGGATTGATGACCGAGCGGGATTACCGCAGCTACTCCGAACTCTATGAGGTCGTGACCACCGTTCTGCCGCCTCCGGACCTGATCGTCTACCTGCGGGCCTCTGTCGCGACACTGCAGGAGCGGATCCACAAGCGTGGCCGCTCCTACGAAAAGACCATCACGACGGACTATCTGGAGCAGCTCAACGCACTATACGAGGCATGGATCGAGAGGTTCACCCTCTGCCCGGTGCTGACCGTGCCCACAGACGCGCTGGACTTCGTCGCCAACCATCGCCATCTGGAGCTGATCACGGAAAGGGTGCTTGAGAGACTGCACGGGCGCGAGGAAGTGGTGTTCGAGGCCTATGAGTGTGAATGACCCGTCAGCAGGCACCGAGCGCATCCAGAGGTTGGAATCAAGGCTTGGAGAGCTGGCCTTCCTCCATGAAACGAGCCAGCTCTTGACCGCCACCCTCGATTTGGAAGACGTACTCTGTTCTCTGATGTCCCAGGTACGCGACTACTTCCAGGTGGAAGCGGTGTCCGTCGCGCTTCTTGACGAGGAATCCGACCGCCTTACCTTCCGAGTGGCCATCGGGGAGGCGAGCGAGGCGGTCACCGGTCTTCATCTGCCGGTGGGCGAAGGAATTGCGGGCTGGGTGGTTCAAAATGGCGAGATGGTCGTGATCCCCGACGTCTACAGCGATCCGCGTTTCTACGCTGATGTCGACGACGAAACGGGTTTTGAGACCGAGACGGTGTTGGCTGTTCCCATCAAGACCGGCCACCGTACCATCGGCGCCATTGAGGTGATGAATCCGCCCGGCGGGGTCTTCAAGGAGAAAGCTCCGGAGCTGCTGACGCAGGTCGCCAACCAGGCGGCAGCCGCCATCCGCAATGCCGAGTTGTACGAGCGAGCGCGACAGGCGGAGCGGCGCTACGAGAGCCTGTTCCACACCAGCCCGGCGCCCAGCATCGTGATGGATTTCGACACTCGAATCCTGGACGTCAATCACGAGGCGTGCAAACTGCTGGGTCGACCGATCGAGGAACTCGTCGGCTCGCTCTGGTGCCAGATACTGCGCGACCGGCGGTCTGAGTTCGAGACCCCCTTCCGTGAGGTTCGCGAGAACGGACAGGTGAGCACCGAGATGAGAATACCTTCCCCGGGCGGCCTGCGGGTTCTCGAGGTCCACATGACCACCATCGACTACGGAGGTCGAGCGGCTGTCCAGTGGGTCGCGCACGACGTGACGGAGCGGATGGAGTTGGAGCGCATGCGAGACGATCTGATGCACATGGTCGTCCACGACCTCCGCAATCCCCTGGGCAACGTGATCAGCAGCCTGCGGATGATGCGCACGGCTCTGATCCAGAAGGATAAGACCCTTCCCATGTTGGACGTGTTGCAGGTGGCCATGCGGAGCAGCAGAAAGCTGCAGCGGCTTATCGACTCGTTGCTCAGCCTGCGCCAACTGGAGGAGGGAAAAGCCGATCTGCAGAAGAGCGTGGTGCCCCCAGGAATACTGATCCGCGAAGCGGTCGAGCTCGTGCGGCCCACCGTCCAGAGGAAGAAACAAGAGTTCGTCCTCGACGCTCCCCGCGACCTGCCTCCGGTCCGGGTCGACCGAGATATGGTCACCCGGCTCCTGACGAACCTCCTCGACAATGCCGTGAAGTTCACCCCGACCGGCGGGAGGGTCGAACTCGCGGTTGTCGAGCAGCCGGACGAGTTGCTATTCACCGTGTCCGACACTGGCCCCGGGATCCCTCCGGAATCGCACGAGCACGTGTTCGAGCGCTTCACGCGCCTCGAGAGTGCCAAGGGGACGAGAGGGACCGGCCTCGGGCTCTGCTTCTGCAAGCTGGCCGTCGAGGCCCACGGCGGCAGGATCTGGGTCGAGAGCCCCCGGGGCGGCGGCAGCCAGTTCAAGTTCAGCCTCCCTCTGGAGGGTTAGTGACCGAACGCCTTTACTACACCGAAGCATATCGGACCGAGTTCAAAGCCCACGTGGTGGAGCGGCTGACCTGGAACGGTCGTCCCGCCGTGGTGCTCGACCGTACAGCTTTCTACCCCGCATCAGGCGGGCAACCGGCGGACCTGGGCCGGCTGGGCGGTGCCGCGGTGGCCGACGTCGTCGCCCGTGAGCCCGACGAGGCGATCGTCCACATCCTCTCGGAGGAGATCTCCGTAGGTGAGATCGAGGGGCAGGTCGATTGGCAACGACGTTTCGATCATATGCAGCAGCACACGGGCCAGCACGTCCTCTCCGCAGCGTTCGAAAGGGAACTCGGTGCTCATACCGTCGGCTTCCACCTGGGAGCGGAGTCGAACACCATAGATCTGGACGTAACTGGGCTTGAGGTGGAGCACGTCCGGGCGGTTGAGACGGTGGCAAACCACGTCGTCTGGGACGACCGCGCGGTGGCCGTTCAATTCGTGGACAGCGAGGCTCTGGCCGACCTGGGCATCCAGCGGCCCGCCGGCCTGGAGGGGCCTGTTCGCCTGGTGCGGATTCCTGCTTCGCCGGCGGAGGCCGGGACTCACTTCGACCTCAATCCCTGTGGCGGCACCCACGTAGCCCGCACCGGCGAGATCGGGATCATCAAGGTTGTGGACCTGGAAGGTCACGGGGACGAAACGCGCGTCTCGTTTCTCTCCGGTGGGCGCGCGCTCCGCGACTACGCCGACAAGGACTGGATGATCGACGCCCTGGTCAACCGGCTGACCGTCGGACACTGGGAGCTCGACCAGGCGGTCCAGCGCCTACAGGAGCAGAACAAGGAGCTGCGCCGCACCGAGCGCCAGCTTCGACAGCGGCTGCTCGACATGGAAACCGAGCAACTCGTGGAAGCTGCTAACGCCCACGGACCCTACCGCGTCGTCGGCCGGGTGTGGGAGGGCCGCAGCGCGGATGAGCTGCGAGCGCTGGCTCGCAAGCTGACTGAGCATCCCCACGTGGTGGCCCTGCTTTTCAGCGTCGTCGGGCGCACCCATTGTTGCTTCGCGAGGGCTGAGAACGTCTCCTTGGACGTCAACCAGCTGCTGCAGGCTGCATGCAGCTACCTCGGCGGTCGGGGCGGCGGAAGACCTCGAGCCGCCCAGGGGAGTGCCCCGGCGGCTCGCACGAGCGAGCTCGAGGCCGTCCTCGGCGACCTGCTAGGCAGATTGGAGCCCTCCTCACGGGGCGTCTCCACCGCGTCCCCAGGCCGCGACCAGGTACCGACCGGGGACACTCCGTTGAACGCGGAGACGGACTCCTGATCCTTCCGTAGAGACCACAAGGAAGCCATGATGAAAGAGATCGCGCCCAATATCTACGTCTCGACCGGGTATCCTTACGTCAACGTCGGCTGCGTGCTCGGACCGCAGGGGGCTGTCGCTCTCGATGTCCCGACGCTGCCGGGAGATGCTCTCGACTGGCGCCGGCGCATACTGGAGGTTGCCGACGGGCCTATCACCTACACGGTGCTCACGGACGCGCATCCGCACCGCCTGCTCTGCGCCGGCCTGCTGGAGGCTCCCATCGTTGCTTCCAAGGCCACCTATGAGCGTGCGGCCGAGTACACCCGCGGATTCTGGCGGGCCGTCATCCGGCGGCTCCTGCGCTATCATCCTGACGAGGAGATCACGCTGAGGCGAGTGGATCCCGTCCTGCCAGCGATTCTCCTCAGCGACACGCTCGCGCTCCACAAGGCCGGAGCGGACGTAACGATCGAGAAGATTGAAGGTGCCGCACCTGGAAGTGTGTGGATCGATCTGCGAGAGCAAGGTGTGCTTTTCCTCGGCGACACCCTGGTCGTCGACAGGCCGCCGGTGATAGAGGAAACCCCAGACTCGCGGGCATGGCTGGATACCCTGACGGCACTGCGGCGCCCTCGCTTCGCCGACCTCACCCTCGTGCCCGGGCGGGGCCCGTTGGGCGACCAATCTGTCACGGGACCATTGAGCGAATACATCCGGGTGGCACGCCGCCGAATGCGCTCCTTGCGCCGGGCTGGCGGGCCCCGCGAGCGCGTCACCGACTACACCGAGGAGCTGCTGTCGCTGTTCCCTCTGGCCAACGAGGAGCGCGACCGGCTCCGCCGCCGCGTCCGCAAGGGACTCAGGCGGGTTTACGATGAGCTAGCCCCGGAAGGCGAGGAACGTGGGTAAGCTCTACGTACCTTCGAAGATTCGTACCGCGCCCGATCGCGTCCGCCACCTCCTGGACGAGGCGCGAACCCAGATCTCCAACGTGCGGGGCGCCGGACCTGAGGCGCTGCACCTGCTCCACGCCTTCGATCAGATCGAACAGGACCTGCGCCATCTCGAGGAGCGGAACGTGGACGTCCGGGTCGAGCGCACGGATTTCGAGGTTCTTCAACGCCGGCTGGAGAGCCGCAAGCGGCGCTTCCTGAGGGAAGCTGCTCGCGTCCTGCCCCAGGAGAGAGCACGCATCGAGCCGCGCCGGTCCCATTGGTGGTGGTACCTGGACGAGGCTGCGGCCAGGGAGCGACGGCAGAGCCTGCTTCGACTGGGCGCGGGCGCCGCGGCGGTTCTCGCGCTCCTCGCCGTGGCTTGGCTGGCCTACAAACGCTTCCTGGCCCCACCCCCCGAAGTCGGCCAGGCATTCCAACAGATGGAGGCCGGCAGAGCTCGAGTCGTGGAAGGCAATCTCCGCGCAGCCCGCGCCGCTTTTGAGGCGGCGACCGATCTCACACCCGAGGACCCCGAGCCGTGGCTATGGAAAGGCGTGGTTCAGCATCAACTGGGCGAAGCAGCCGCAGCACAGAAAGCCCTGGACACAGCTCGTCGTCTATACGACACACGCTTCGATTTCATCCTCAATCGAGGACGGGTCTACCTCCAGGCAGGGGATCTGGAGCAGGCCCAGAGCGACGTGGAGACCGCGATCGAGCTCGACCCCAATTCCGGCTGGGGCTACTATCTGCGCGCCGGGATCGCCGTGCGCAATGGCGACTCCGGCGCAGCCCTCGCCGATCTGGACAAGGCAGCGAGGCTGGCTGAGGAGAACGGAAATGCGCGACTCCAGGCACTGGCAAGCTCACAACGGGCCGGCGTGGCGAACCTGGTGCCGGGGGCCACTCCTACACCGCAGCCGGAGAGCTAGATGGAGACCAAGGATCCTCAAACGCCCGGCGATCTGTTTCGTGCCGCATGGCGGAGGCTCCTCCGTATGCTGGGGCTCAAGACGGCGACGACCAGACGCTTCGCAGCCCAACGCCGACGAGAGAGAGGAAGGACGATGACGGTATCGGAAGAGCAGATGAGGCGCCTTCGGCGGGTAAAGATGGCCCACGAGAAGGACCTGATGAAGAAGGCGAACGTGATTGGCGTGGGGATCGGCTTCCGCGAGCAGGCCGGGGAGCGCACGGGTGAACCTGCTATCGTGGTCTCGGTAAGTCGAAAAGTACCACGCCCGACCCTCAGCCGAGAGGATAGGATACCCCAGCAGCTGGAAGGCATACCTGTGGACGTCCAGGTCGTTGGCGAGCCGAAGGCGCTCGATACACGTGGAGGGTGACATCATGGCAGAGCAGCTCGCAAAGGCGAGACACGTGAAGGAGACCTATGTTGACGACCTGCTGGCAAAACGGAACGTCGTGGGTGTCGGCCTCGGCCACAAGATCAGCGGCGGGAAGGACACGGGAGAGCTGAGCCTCGTCGTCTCCGTCATGCGCAAAGAACCGCTTTCCGCCCTCACTCCACGGGATCGAGTCCCGCGGACGCTGGACGACATACGCACAGACGTGGTGGAGACCGGCGTACTCCGCGCTTTCCCGGGCGAGTCCTCAGAGCTGGGGCCGCGAGACCGCTGGCGTCCCGTTGCCCCACCCGGCGTGTCTGTGGGCCACTACATGATCACCGCCGGAACATTCGGGTGCCTGGTGCGGCGCGGCGAGCAGCTCTTCATGCTTTCGAACAACCACGTGCTGGCCAACTGTAACCAGTGCAAGGAGTGGGACCCGATTCTCCAGCCCGGACCCGCTGACGGCGGCGGGCCGGAAGACCGCATCGCCAGGCTGGCGCAGTACGTGCCGCTCGTCTTTGAGTCCGAGCAGTCGGAGTGCCAGACTGCCGACTGGGTGGTCGAGCTTCTCAATGCCGTCAGCGGCTGGTTGGGGTCCCGCCACAGGCTGGAGGCGGTTAAGATAGGCAGGGGTAGCAACCAGGTAGATGCTGCCTTGGCGCGCCCCTTGTCCCCAAACCAGGTGACGAACGAGATTCTGGGCATCGGGGTGCCGACCGGCGTCGGTACCGCGGCTCTGGGCACTCAAGTACAGAAGTCGGGACGCACCACCGGATACACGCAGGGCACGATCACGCAGGTCGACGCCACGCTGCGCATCGACTATTACGGCCCGAAGGCGCTCTTCAGCGGGCAGTTCGTCGCCAGCCCAATGAGCCAAGGAGGCGACTCCGGCGCTGCGATCCTGGATATGGACAGGCGCATGGTCGGCCTGCTCTTCGCCGGCTCAGAGGCAGCCACGATCATCAACCCCATCGACGACGTGCTCTCAGCTCTCGACGTGGAGGTAGTGACTTAGACCTGCTCCAGCTCCCGCCGAACGCGGGCGGCAGGCCCGCTGCGAGCGGAGAAACGAAGGCGTGCCCCCCGCCCGTCGTTCACCCCCGCCCAGGCCGGGCGACGCGTCCGGCCTGACTCTAAACTGGCCCAGGTCCCACGCCTGCAACCGCCCCCTTCCGCTGGCAAGCGAGAGCACGAAGCGCGGCATCCCGTGTCAGGCGACTAGCACTCGCTGTAGCCGCACGTGTAGCAGTGGCGGCAGCCCTCCTCAAAGACCAGTGTGGCCTGACCGCACTCCGGGCACAGATCCCCCTCAGGGAACAGCGGGAGCTGCTCCGTCCGTTGGGTCGCCTCTGGTGAGTCCGCAAGGCCCAGGTGCTCCGCCAGCACCTGCGCCACACCATCCGGCAGGCTGCGCACCCGGTCACGACCGAATCCCATAGGCCTGCCTCCGCCGATGCCCTTCAACTGGCGCACCACCTGGTTGAGTCGCCTGGTGGAGGAAAGCGGCGAGGGAATGCGCAGCGCCAGCGATATCAGCCGCCCGATCGCCTCCGCCACCGCTGCGGTGTCCGACCCGGCCTTACCCACGTTCAGGAACACCTCGAACGGCTCCCCGTCCCCGTTGACGTTTACAGTAATGTAGGCCGTGCCCAACGGCGTGCGCAACCGATAGGTGTGTCCCTCCAACGAATGGGGCCGTGGACGCACCTTCGCCGGGCCCATCGGTCGCCGCCCCCGTTTCGCCTGCCGGGTCTCTTCCGTCTCCAGCACTACCTGCTCCCGGGACCCGGTAACATAGACCGTGAGCCCCTTGCAGCCAAGTTCCCAAGCCAACTGGAAGGCATCAGCCACCTCTTCCGGCGCCGCGTCGGAGGGGAAGTTGATCGTCTTGCTGATTGAGGCATCCACGAAGGCCTGGAGCGCCGCCTGCATCCGGACGTGCTCCTCGGCCGGGATGTCCTGAGCAACCACGAAGACCTCACGAATCGCCTCCGGCACGTCCTCCACGTCCTGACAGCTCCCGGAGACCGCCACCTCCGCAAAAACGCGCTCGCGCGTCTCCTCGTCGAGGCCTGCCTCCTCCAGAGCCTCCCGAAAGAGAGGACTGGTGTATCTGAGCTCGACGTTCTCCCCTTTGTCGTTCATGTAGCGCACATAGGCCAGCGCGAAGACCGGCTCGCAGCCGTATGCCTCTATCCCGGCGATCGTCGAACGGGTGCCCGTGGGTGCGATAGTCGTCTGGGCCGCGTTCCGGATCCCATGCCGCCTGATGCCTGCGACGAGACCGTCCCAATTGAGCGGCGGTCGCCCCCCTCGATCCACGCGCGTGAAGGGCTCGACCGGCTCGGGTGGCTTCCAGCGCAGGTCGTCGGGGTCATAGATGCTGCCCTCGATGGCGGGGAACGGACCCCGCTCGCGAGCTAGATCCACGCTCGTCTGCATCGCGTGATAGCGAATGAAGGCCATCAGCTGGCCCGCCAGCTCCCGACTCTCCTCGCTGCCGTACCGGATCCGCAGTCGATAGAGCACGTCACCCAACCCGGTGATGCCCAGCCCGATGCGCCGCGTACGGCGCGCCGCCTCGGCCAGCTCTGGCACCGCCGGGACGTAGCCGTTGGCGTCAACGACATCGTCCAGGAAACGCACCGACTGCTCGACCGTCTCCGCCAGTCTCTCCCAGTCGAGGACGGCAGGCCCCTCCTCGCTCCGCTGCACGTGCCGCGCCAGGTTGATGGAACCGAGACAACAGTTCTCATACGGGAGCAATGGCTGTTCACCGCAATTATGGACCCAGAGGCCATTCGCATCGAAGGCGCGCTCGCCGGGTACTCGCGCATCGTAGACGGGGCAGGCCCCATTCGGCCCGATAGACACGATCTCGTCCACGAATCGTTCTCGATTGAGCTCGCGCCGATACCCCTCGAGCCGATCCCGGAGGCGCGCGGCCTTGTCCGCGTGGGTGAAGCCAACCCGATCCGCGAAACGGACCAGATTCTCGCAGCTGATCACCAGCTCGTGCTGGGGTTTGATCGGGTACTCCCTCATCCCGCCTTTCCCATCCGGGAGGCGTTTCGACCCCGCTTCGCGCCGCCCTTCGTAGATCGTGCAGACGATGCCCAATCGGTGGAGCATGCGCTGCACCGCACGGAGCAGAGGGAGATCCGACTGGGCCAGCCGCACAGAGACCCCCTTCTCCTGCGTTCCGACCACTGTCCCGTCGGCGTCGAACAGACCGCGCAGGAACCCCCGGTGAAACGGACTGCTCGTCCGCTCAATCTCCGGCGACACTCCTTTGAACGATTCGGAGAGGCCATAGGAGCGCGCCAGGTCATAGACAGCTCTGAGTGTCAGCCGCGCTTCCTTCCGCTCATCCAGCCAGACGAAGCCCTGGAAGTCCGCCCTCTGGGACAGGTCGGAGGTAATAGCTTCCGCGGTCTCCCGAACGGATTCTGGTCCCGGCCCTTCGCCCCACACGGAGATGATCGCCCGGCCGTCCGTCACCGTGCCGTCGCCCACCAGGAGACCGAGCAGATACCCCTCGTCCCACGTCCCCTCGCCCTCCCAGGCGGCGTCGCGGTTGTCGCCTAATACGACCTCATCCCCCACGCGAAGATCGCCGGCCCGGCGCCACTCAGACTCCAACACGCAGCGGGACTTCCGGGTCACCACGCGCAGCGGGTGGTCCGGCGTGAGCGTGAGGCGATAGCCGCGGCGCGTGCGGAGATCCAGTGTATCTCGCTCGCCGGTCGAGAAGAAGCCCTCTTCGCTAGTGGCGTGGAACGCCCCGTTGAGCAGAAGCCTCTGTGGACTTCCCAGGATATCCTGCACCTGAACCGGACCCTCGTCCGTGGACACCCACGTGTCGCCGCTGAGGCACGGATTGGTGGCCTCGTATCGTCCCAGGTGCGGCGTAGGGTTGTCCCGATTGGCGGTGTCGAGGAACAGAAGGCCGGGCTCGCCGTTCCGGTGGGCAGCCTCGACAATCTCGCCGAACAGCTCCCGTGCCGGGACGGTCTCCCAGGTCTCCCCCCCGTGGGGGCTGATCAGATCGATGCTCCCATCGTCGATCAGCGCTCGCATGAACGCATCCGTCACACCAACCGAGATGTTGAAGTTGGTGATCGCGTACTCGTTCGACTTGCAGTGGATGAAATCACGGATGTCCGGATGGTCAACGTTCAGCACCGCCATGTTTGCCCCGCGCCTCGCCCCGCCCTGGCTAATGATCTCCGATGCCGTGTCGTAGACCTGCATAAAGCCGACCGGGCCGGTCGCCTCGCCGCCGCTGGAGCGCACGACGGCGCCTTTCGGCCGCAGATTCGAGAAGGAGAAACCGGTCCCGCCACCGGTCTGCTGGATCAACGCCATGTCCCTCAAGGTCTCGAAGATGCCGTCGCCGCAGCGGCCCATGTCGTCGGCGATCGGCAGGACAAAGCAGGCCGCCAGCTGGGATAGCGGCGTCCCCGCTCCCGTGAAGGTCGGGGAGTTAGGCAAGAAGCGGAGATCAGTCATCAGGTCGAAGAAGACCCTCTCGGCCTCCTCGACATCGCCGCCGACGTCGTTCTCCACAGCGGCGATGTGTGAGGCCACGCGTCGAAACACTTCCTCGACCGTCTCCGATGGTTCGCCATCGGGACCCTTGCGCACATAGCGACGGCGGAAGACCTTCAAGGCATTCTCTGAAAGGCGCTCTTCAACCCCATCTTGAGTAGATAAGTCCTGGCTTGACGCCTCGCTATCTCCGCGCCCTTTAGTCACCATAGAGCATTCCTTTCGAAGTTGAGAAACCCATAGCCGCGGTTCGGACGACGGCGGTGGCACAGACTCCCCCACGGCCGTCGGCCCTCTCCACTAGATACTCCGCGCCGATTCCCGCGACAGGGCCGAGTTCGAACACATCCAGCCTTACCAGCAGCATTCAGAATCCCATCGGTCGCGCCAGGGTTGGAAACGCGCGCTGATGCGCTTCCGGCGTTCAGAACGTGATCACGGCCCGGCCCGACTTGACCCAGTCCGTCAAGAGCTCTCCAGTATAGAAGACCTCCACGCCAAGCGCCTCCAGCCGGTCGCTGATCGGGTAACTGTCAGCACAGGCCTTGCACGCCACGGCCCGCACGCCGAGGTCGAGCATCTCCGCCAGCTTCCCTTGCAGCTCCTCGTTTTCCGTCAGCAGCTTCTGTGAGGGGCCCCAGACAAGGAGAGTGACGTCCTCCCACCAGCCACGCCTCTTTGCGTTCGCGGCGTACATAAACACCATTCCGGTGGCGACCTCGGGGTCACCGCTGGTCCAGACAATTAACAGTTCGTCGCTTCCAGTGCCTTCCATTCGTACCTCCCAGACGCTCCGCAGGCCCTAATGGGCTACGCACGACCTCCCGACCAGCAACCAGCTCTGGCCACACCTGCCTGCCATCAGAACGCAGCGGCCTCCCTACAACTAGTGTCGGTCCCCGGCCCTCAGTCGTCCAACGTCCTCAGAACCTCACGATCTCTCCGCGGCCTCGCGGTCGGCGGGAGCCGGATTCTTCAGTCCCGTGCTGAGCTTGTTCCTCACCTCCCGTTTGACCCGCGCTGCCAGCGCATCCTCATGCTCGCTGAGGAACCCCCTTACTGCGTCTCGGTCGTGCACGACCAGCTCGCGCAGCGCCCACGACAGAGCTTTCACCACCATGTCGTCGCGGTCATCGGCGAGAAGGTGACACACTGCCAGGGTGCGTGGAACGTCGCCCGTGCCGCCGTGACTGCGCACGTTCAGCGCAACCGTGCTCACCAGCGCCGCCCGCCGCCACCAGCGATCCCGCGACCGTGCCCAACGGTGAATCAGTGCCTCAGACACCTGTCCGCTCGACCAGGCCGGGCCGGTCAGGGTGCGTGCGAACGAATCCACCGCCCCCCAGCTGTCAATCCCCTGACCCAACGCCTCGAGCTCCGCTTCGCCGATGGATCGAAACGCCGCCTCGTGGGACCGGATGAGCTCGTACGCCACCCAGCGGCGCCCGTACGCACCCAGAAGCTCCGTCGCCAGATCAAGGATAAACGATGCGTCAGCCTGTGCGTACGCACATGAGTACCTGCGCCGAACCGCGCGCACATTTGGCGTGTTGCGGACGGGCAGCGCGGCGATCTCCGCGTCGATCTTCGCAGCGACCTCGGCCGGTTTCATTCGATCGCCAACCTCCTCCACCGCCGACATCTCACAACTCCTGGATGGCTTCGAGCGGCGTCATCGAGCGTGGCCTGGGCTTCTCATATGTCTGCCCCATCGCCATGCACAGGTCCCGGCCCAGACGCTTCCGTCTCTCGCACATCCCTACCCCACTTCCACGTACACCCGCAGCAGGTTCCCCCACTGCCGCAGGAACTCCTCCTCCCGCTGCCAGGAGAGGCCGTGGTACTCGAGTCGGTGCGACTCGCCCGAGCGTTCGACAGCCGGGTCCACGAACAAGAACCCCTGCCCTGCAATGTGGCCGAAGACGACCTTGGCGTGCGCCCAGCCCCGGTATCGCCCCCTCTCCCACCGCAGGAGCTGTCCGATCATCACGATCGTAATGCGGTCGTCGAGCAGGTTGCGCCGCAACCGCTCCACCGTGCCGAACGGCCGCCAGCGCGCAGGAATGCCCTGCCTCCGCAAGTAGTCGACCATGCCCCACGGAAATGTGGCCCAGTTCGGGATGCGCGACAGCCCCAAGTACGGAAAAGCGCGCCAGGCCAGCCCGAGGCGGTTCATCTCCTCGGCCACCCTCTCCCCGTTCAGCTCCTCGCGCCCCCGCACGGCATTCGCCACAATGGCCAGGCTCGTGGGGCCGCAGTCGTTCGTCCGCCCCTGGAACTGGTGGTACTGGTAGACGGGCCTCCGCAGCCGGAAGGCAACCCCGCTCAGATCCGGCGCCTCCCCTATGCCATATTCCTGTTTCACTTCGACGCCCCGTTGGGCGCTCCGCCCTCTCCGTTCTCCAACCTCGCAGGAGCGTACTCCCCGTTGCTCAGCACCGCGACCAGCTCAGCATTGATGAAACCCTCGAGTCGAGTCGCCGCAGCCGGCACCGTTTCGGTGGCGTGAGCATCGCTCCCGCCGGTGGCACGCAGGCCGAGGCGGCTGGCCCGAAGCAGCTGCATCAGCATCGGCACCCGTTCTCCTCTTGGGCCCCCGCAGCCATGCCTGCTCCACCTCCACGAATCACGCTACCCCCGATCCTCCAACAGCCGGTTCACCTCCGCTCGCACCTCCTCCAGATCCTCGAGCCCCAGGTAGACGATAGCATAGCGGATGTAGGAGACCGGGTCGAGCGCCCTCAACTCCTCGATAACCAGGTCCCCGATAGCCCGGGAGGACACTTCGGTCTTCCCCATCTGTCGGATGTGACTCTCCACGCGGTCGGCCACCCGCTCCAAATCCCCGACCGAGACTGGCCGGCGCGCACACGCGACCCGCAGCCCGGACAGAACCTTGTCACGGTCGAAGGCCTCCCGACGTCCGTCCCGCTTGATCACCAGGGGTGCGGTCATAATAGCCCGTTCCATCGTCGAGAAGCGCCGGTCACACGCTTTACATTCACGACGGCGACGGATGCTGTGTTCCTTGCGGGCGGTGTCGATGACGCGAGTCCGCTTACTTCCACAATAGGGACATCTCATAAGAATACTCTCTCCTCAACGACGCTGCCTTCGCCTGGGAACAGCAGGTCTTCGCATCGACTGGTCGGATGTGCCGGACCTACCGCTATAGGGCGCCTTAGATACAGAAAACCCACTTATGGGGTTCTGAGAGGGGTTCCCCCCGATATATTGGGGAATTACTCCGCGATTCTACCACAGCCCTGCAGACCGGACAAGCGCTGGATGTGCTTCTTACCTTAAAGTCTGCCCGGATCAAACCCAATTCCAACTTTTCCCAACCGAAGTCAACTGGACTTCAAACCTAGCACGTCGGTCGCGGTTGCGATCTCGTGATAGACTAAACCCGGCACTTTGGCCGAAGGTCACCCAGAGGGCCGAGCGGCAGCGCGAGAGACAGAGAGCCGTGACGCAGGCCGGTCATCCTCTTGGGCGTTGGCATCGCTGTCATCTGACGCGCATCACAGAACAGTAAAACGTCGGGCTCTCAAGGAGCATTGCGATGGAGCTTGCGCGGAGAGACTCTGGCGCGGCGAAGCTGGTCGATCTGGACGCCACATTGGTGCAGCGACTCCTGCGCTGGCGGTGGCCCGTCCTGGCGCTGGCATCCAGCCTCTTCCTCACCTGGCACGCCCTTGAACACTATTCAGCGGGAATGCTGGATGCGGTGCACTTCCTGGAGGAAGCGGTTATCTTCGCTGTCTTCGGTCCGCTGCTCACTGGACTGACCCTCACCTGGCTGGCCCGCGTGAGCGCGGACCAAGTCCAGGCTCACAACCGCCTGGACCTCGAGCACGAGTTGAGCCGGAAGCTGGCAGACACCAACAGCTGGGACGAATTGACCACTCAGATCGTCTCTTTCCCGCGCAGGGT
>CAYMHT010000038.1:19688-23410 GCA_964390305.1 uncultured Anaerolineales bacterium | reverse complement strand
GAATCGTCGGGCCGGATGACCTCGCCCTCCAGATCCTCTGCCAGATCCGTGACCGCTCCATCTTGAACAGCGGTCTTGCTACCTCTTATGGCTTTTGCTTCAATCATCTGTCCCTCCTTTTACCTCGCTCAAGATTCCAGAATCGCGATCGGCACGAATAGATCGCTCAACGTGTCCCTATGACTGTTCATCGGGAGTTCTAGGATACCAAGGATTCCGTTTCAAGAGCGTTTGATGAGCGCTTGACAGCCCGCATCGAGCCAGGGATGGCCGATTGGCTGTGCTTGGACGAGGGGCATCACCCGTGCCAGAGCAATGCCCGCAGGGTCCTTGGGTCTCGGCATGGCAGGGCGTGGGGCCCGTTGCCCTCACGCGCTCAGGTTCTGCAACAAGAAGAGGCCCTGGCGGTGGGTTTCCCCCACCGCCAGGGCCTCGTGCTAGGTAAGCCCAGCCGGATCGCGCAGCTGACGCGCTGATCCGACTGTCTCGGCGGTCGCCGGTCAGATCTCGCGCCTGTGTACCTCCGCGCGATCCTTCACCGCCGCGCCGGCCGTCGATGCCGGCTCGACGTCGTGTCGTTTATTCCTTGGACCAGGTGCCCATGACCTCCCGCATCAGGGCGAACTCCCCCAGATGGTACCCGCCGCGGTCCGTGACCGTCAGAATCTCCCGCACGACCGTGTAGTCCGGCGCGTGGGGCAGGGGGGCCGTCAGGTCCGTCTCCGGATCCGCCACCAGGACGATCAGCGCCTCCCGGTCTGAGCGGTACCGGCGCACCGTCTCAGTTCACGTCGCCGCCGTCGCTCGCTGCCCCTCCGCCGGCCAGTACCCCTCCGGCCAGTCCGGCGAGACGTGGTCGGGATCCTCGACGAAGGCGAGGATGTCCCGCTGGGCGATGCGCTAGGCGATGCGCCCGTGGTCCAGCGGCTCCCAGGGTGTGTACGGCGCCTTCGCCGACGGCGCCCTTGGCGCTAGCACGTTGGGCGCCACTTCGACGGACCCTCTATTGCCTGCGGCGTATCCGGTCGCACGCCCGTCGCGGGCGAGGCACGTCGACCTACTCCGGAATCTGCCCGACCACGCCCTCCACGAGCCAGTCAAACGAGAGCAGCGCCTCGTCCGTGATCGTCTCCCCCTCGGCCACGCGAACCTCGCCGTCCTGGCCGCGGATGGGGCCGCTGAACGGGTGGAGGTCGCCGCTGAGGATCTTCTCCTTAGCCCCGTTAACCTCGTCCTGCACCTCCTGGGGCACCATATCGCCGAAGGGCGCCAGCTCCATGATACCGTCCGCCATGTGCCCCCAGTACGCGTGCGTCTCCCACTCGTCGTTATACGCCTTCTCCACCGTGTCCTTGTAGTAGACGGCCCAATCCCAGATCGGCGCGGTCAGCACGGCGTCCGGCGCCACGTCCTGCGAGATGGCGTTGTAACCGATGGCGTACACCCCGTTCTCCTGGGCCAGTTTGTCCGGCTCGGTGGAGTCGCTCTCCCGGGCGATGACGTCGGCGCCCGTGTCCAAGAGCGCCTGCGCCGCCTCGCGCTCGGCCGGCGGGTTGAACCAATCCATGATCCACACCGGATGGAGCGTAACGTCCGGGTTGACCGAGCGCGCGCCCAGCGCGAATGCGTTCAGGTTGCGCACCACCTCCGGGATCGGGTAGGGGGCCACGTACCCCAGCACGTTCGACTCGGTCATACGCCCGGCCGTGATCCCGGCCAGGTACCAGCCCTCGTAGCCGCGCCCGTCGTAGATGGCCACGTTGTCGGCAGTCTGGTAGCCGGTGCAGTGCTCGAAGAGGACGTCGGGATGATCCTCGGCCACCTCCAGTACCGCGTCCATGTAGCCGAACGAGGTGGCGATGACCATGTCGTAGCCGTCCTCGGCGTAACTGCGGATGACCCGCTCCGCGTCCGGCCCCTCGGGTACGTTCTCGCTGTAGGTCGTCTCCACCCAGTCGAAGGCCTCGTCCAGGTCCTGGCGTCCCTGGTCGTGGGCGTAGCTCCAGCCCAGGTCGCCCACCGGGCCGACGTACACGAATGCGACCTTGAATCCCTCCGCCTCATCGGCGGGTCCCGCGCACTGAATGGCCATTAGGCTCACGACGATCAGCAGAGCGGTCACCAGCCAACGTTTCGTTCTCATCTTGTCAGCCTCCTTGCATGCAGTCATTCTCCTGGCGAGCAGTTCGAGTCAGTGTACAGTTTGGGGATGTGATGCACCTCCTTCTGGCTCGATGTTCTGGTTCGATATCGCTGTCTGAGGCGGCGGTTGCAGTGGCCTGGGCTTGGTCGCCCTGGTGGCGCGCTCCAAACCTACAGTTCCCATTATATCACATCCGCGGTTTGGTAGAAGTGGTATTCTCCTCGGATTCTTCGATGAGTGCCTGGTCGGGAGACCAGGCACAACATCGGGGGGGCGGGTTGGCTGGCGGTCGCAGATGCTGTAGAATGAGCCCTGGCGGCACCGGAGCGCGGCGAGCGCCGCCGCCCATGCAACCTTGAGCCGCCGTGTGCGTAGAACATAGCGAACATAAGGCCGCATCATCAAACCATCATTGTCAAGTCGTCATAGCCAACGGGAGGACACAGTGGACTACGGGAACATCCTGAGCCGGGCCTGGGCCATCATCTGGGGGCACAAGTGGCTTATACTCCTCGGCGTGCTCGTCGCGCTGGGGAGCAGCAGCGGAGGAGGCGCCTCCGGCGCCAACGTGGAGGCGCCGTTGGGCGAGGAGGGGTTCGGGATGCCGGATCTCCCTCGTGAGCTCGGCGTGCCGGTCCTTGTCATCGTGGCCGTCCTGCTTGTGGTGGTCGGCCTCGCCATCCTCATGGGCCTCGTCCTGTGGGTCGTCTCGACCATCGCCCGCGGTGGTCTGATCGCCGCGGCGGACGCCATCGACGCCGGCCAATCGTCGACCTTCGCCGCGGCCTGGGAGGCCGGATGGCGCAAAGGGTGGCGGCTGGTCGGGATCGGGCTCCTGCCGGCCATCCCCGCGCTGATCCTGATCGTCGTGGGGCTTGGGGCGACGGGCGTCTTCGCCGCCATCTACGGCCTGGTTGGAGGGCGCGCCGGCGTGGCCCCCCGTGCCGGACTGGGGGTGGTCTGGCTGACACTGATCTGCATCTTCGTCCCCATCGCCCTGGTGCTCAGCCTGCTCCGGACCTTTGCCAACCGGGCCTGCATGCTCGAGGATGCGGGTGTGATCGCCGCCTACAGCCGCGGGCTGAACGTGCTGCTCGAGAACTTCGGCCCGGCGCTGATCCTCTTCCTGCTCCAGATTCTGATCGGCGCGGTGCTGGGGGCGACCCTGTTTTTCCCGGGTTTGTTCATGGTGATATGCTGCGTCCTGTGGCCGCTTCTCCTCCTCATCCGGGGCGCGGTGGCCGCCTACTTCTCCACCATGTGGACCCTGGCCTGGCGCGAGTGGACCGGTCTGGGGCACCCCGGCGAGATCGTGCCGGCCAGCGAGGTCGTGAGCAAGGTCTAAGGAGCGCATTTAACGGCGTTGACCGGCGACTGGCTGGGGAAACGGTCACGCGGTCGGCCTCGGGCCCACGGGCCTCGATCCCCAGGTCCGGCATCCCTGCCTCCTGTGCTCGTGCCCCGCCGTGTGCTAGTGCCTGGGGCACGTGTGCCCCGATCGCCAGGTCCGGCACACCAACGGACCCTCCGACGCTTGCGCCTCAACGCTGGATCTGACGATCCAGCGAGAGCACTTGTT
>CAYMHT010000038.1:0-19588 GCA_964390305.1 uncultured Anaerolineales bacterium | reverse complement strand
CCTCCGACGCTTGCGCCTCAACGCTGGATCTGACGATCCAGCGAGAGCACTTGTTAAGACCTGGCTCGCGGGATGTCACGATCCATCGGGAGCAGGCGGTTGTCGGTTCTCGACCCACCTCTCGCACGCTCGGCCTGGATCGCCACATCCGGCACACCAACGCGTTTGTCCACGTCCGCGCCTCAACGCTGGATCTGACGATCCAGCGAGAGCACCTGTTAGGACCTGGCTCGCGGGATGTCACGATCCAGCGAGGGCACTTGTTAAGACCTGGCTCGCGGGATGTCACGATCCATCGGGAGCAAGGGGTTGTCGCTTCTGGACCCACCTCTCGCACGCTCGGCCTGGGTGTGATGACCCAGGCCCAGCCCAAGGCGTGCCAATCCGTGGGGCGGCATCCTACCGCCCCGGCCGCTACCCTGCCGTTGGAGGACGCTGTCAATGAGCCACACGCTCGACACGCGCCGTATTCTGATCTATCTCGCCTTCGCCTTCGGCATCGCCTGGGCGACGTCCCTGGTCATCTATCTGACCGGGGGCCTCGCAGACAGCCCGATGGTCTTTCCCGACCTGGGCATCTCCCTGGCGCTCATTCTGCTCGCCGGTCCGGTGATGTGGGCGCCGGCGATTGCCCACGTCCTGACCCGCCTGGTCACCCGGGAGGGCTGGGAGCGCACATACCTCCAACCGCGACTGAAACGCAGCTGGCCGTACTGGGTCATGGCCTGGCTCCTTCCTGGGTTGCTGACCATCGCGGGGATGGTGGTCTACTTCCTCCTCTTCCCGCGCCATTACGACCCCAGCCTGAGCACGCTGCGGGAGATGCTCGAGCCCCTTGGGGAGGCGGGCGTCGAGCTTGAGGGGGTCAACCTCTGGGCGCTCACCGCCGCGCAGGTGGCTCAGGCGCTGCTCCTGGCGCCGGTTCTCAACAGTGTGGCCACGTTCGGGGAGGAGTTCGGCTGGCGCGCCTATCTCCAACCCAGGCTGATGGCCCTGGGAAAGCGCCAGGCCCTGGTCCTGACCGGCGCGATCTGGGGCGTGTGGCACTGGCCCGTGATCCTCATGGGCTATAACTACGGCTTCGACTACCCCGGCGCGCCGTTCCTCGGACCCCTGGCCATGGTCTGGTTCACCCTTGTCGCTGGAGTCCTTCTGGGCTGGCTGACGCTGCGGGGGAGGAGCGTATGGCCAGCCGTCATCGGCCACGCTGCGCTGAACGGCGTGGCCGGGCTGGCGACGATCTTCGTGCGCGGGGACCCCAACACGCTGCTGGGACCGACGCCCGTGGGGATCGTCGGGGGCATCGGCTTCACCGTGGTCGCCGCAGCGATCCTTCTCTCGCTCGAGCGACGGGAGGGGGAGGGCACACAGCGCGAGTAGGCGCTGCCGTCTTGCGGGCCCTCCTTGACTTGCTGTCCCTTTGCGGTATCCTACCTCCACGATGTTCTATGACGAGGCCAGGATCTACGTCAAGGGCGGTGACGGGGGCGATGGGGCTGTGGCCTTCCGTCGGGAGAAGTACAGGCCCCGGGGCGGCCCGGCGGGCGGCAACGGAGGCGACGGCGGCGACGTGATTCTCTACGTCGATACCCACCGGAGTACCTTGTACCACTTCAGCAAGCGCACCCACTTCAAGGCTGGGCGAGGCCAGCACGGCCGGGGCAGCGATCAGCACGGAGCCTCGGGGGAGGACGTGCGGGCTGCGGTGCCTCCCGGGACGATGGTCTACGACGCGGAGACGGGCGAGCTCCTGGGTGATCTGACGGAGGCTGGTGAGGAGTTCGTCGTGGCTCAGGGCGGGCGGGGTGGCCGGGGAAATGCCAGCTTCGCCAGCTCTACCAACAAGGCCCCTCGCATCGCCGAGCACGGCGAGCCCGGCGAGGAGCGCTGGCTGCGCCTGGAGCTGAAGGTGCTCGCGGACGTGGGCGTGGTGGGGATGCCGAACGCGGGGAAGTCGACGCTTCTGGCGTCGACGACGGCCGCGCGCCCGAAGATCGCGGCGTACCCCTTTACCACGCTGCAGCCGAACCTGGGTGTCGTCTCCCTCGACCCGGAGACGGAGTTCGTGATGGCCGACATCCCGGGCCTGATCGAGGGGGCGGCCGAGGGGAAGGGGTTGGGCCACGACTTCCTGCGCCACATCGAACGCACGCGCGTCTTGATCCACCTCATCGACGGGCTCTCGGACGACCCCCTGGCCGATCTGGAGGCCATCGACGAGGAGCTGGCTGCGTTCAGCGAGAGCCTTGCCGAGAAGCCCCAGCTGGTGGCGTGCAACAAGATCGACATGCCCCAGGCGGAGGAGCGCTGGCCGGAGGTGAGAGAGGCCCTGGAGCGCCGGGGCCGCCCGGCGATGGCCATCTCTGCACTCACGGGGGAGAACACGCGGGAGCTGCTCTACCGCGCGGCGGAGATGCTGGAGCAGGTGCCGGAGGAGGAGATGGAGCCCGAGAGGGTCCCGGTCTTCCGCCTGGAAGAGGATGAGGAGCGGTTCGCCCTTGAGCGCGTCGAGGATGGCTGGCGTGTGAGCGGCGTGGCCGTCGAGCGCCTGGCCGCCATGACCGTCTGGAACCTGGACGAGTCGGTGCGCCGTTTCCA
The DNA here is from genome assembly GCA_964390305.1 of uncultured Anaerolineales bacterium. Taxonomy (GTDB): domain Bacteria; phylum Chloroflexota; class Anaerolineae; order B4-G1; family B4-G1; genus SKLM01. The sequence continues at coordinate 16,990 of CAYMHT010000038.1, read as the reverse complement.
GCGCCGGCTGCGCCAGATGGGGGTGACGGAGGCGCTGCGGGAGGTGGGCGTGGAGCCGGGCGATACCGTCTACATCGGCGATTCGGAGCTGGTCTGGAAGGAGTAGGAGACCGATCCACTGGACCAAGTCTTGCTCGGCCCATGGCACGCGTGCCCCGATCGCCAGATCCAGCCCCCGACGGAGACTGGGCGTCCAGATCTCAACTCGAGAACGATGAATGACATGGCCCACGCGCACACCACTCAGGTTGAGAGGTTAGGGATCATCGGGGGTACCTTCGACCCGCCGCACTACGGGCATCTGGTCCTGGCGGAGAACGCCCGCGTGCAGCTCGAGCTCGACACGGTGCTGTTCGTCCCCGCCGCCAGGCCGCCCCACAAGCCCGAGCAGCCCATGACCCCGGCGCACCATCGAACGGCCATGGTGGAGGCGGCCATCGCCGACAACCCCGCCTTCGCCCTCTCGCGGGTCGATCTCGACCGGCCGGGCCCTCACTATACCGTCGACATGCTGGGCATCCTGGGCGAGGCGTATGGAGGGGCGACGCTCTTCTTCGTCATGGGCGGGGACAGCCTGGCGGAGTTCCTCAGCTGGCGGGACCCGGCGGGCATCCTGGCGCAGGCGCACCTGGCCGTGATGAAGCGGCCTGGCTGGGAGGCGGACCTGGCCTCGTTGGAGGACGAGCTGCCGGACATCCGCGAGCGGCTGGTCTGGCTCGACGCGCCGCGACTGGAGATCTCCGGCACCGCGCTGCGCTGCCGGGTCCGGGAGGGCCTGCCGATCCGCTACCTGGTGCCGCCGCCGATTCGACGCTACGTGGACGAGTGTGGTCTCTATCGGACGTAGCCCTCGCCCGGATCTGAATGGCTTCGGCAACCCCCGGCACCGCACGGCGTGCCCGGTGTCTTCCATCTACCGTTTCTTCGCTCTGCATCACGGGTCCGCGGGTGGGCCCGCTTGACCGGTTCGTTCGATGTAAGGAGATCTTCTATGACAGCTGATTCGCAAGTTGCAGCTCAGGATCGAAAATCGCCCGTCCGCATCGGCATCATCGGGGGCAGCGGCCTCTACCACATGGAGGGGCTGTCCGACGTCGAGGAGCGGAGCGTCAGCACGCCCTTCGGCGAGCCGTCCGACGACGTGGTTGTCGGAACCCTCGACGGCGTTCCCGTCGCCTTCCTGGCGCGCCACGGGCGCGGACACCGCCTGATGCCCACGGAGGTCAACTACCGGGCCAACATCTTCGCGCTGAAGCGCCTCGGCGTCGAGCAGATCATCTCTGTGAGCGCCTGCGGCTCGCTCCGGGAGCAGATCCATCCCGGAGAGGTGGTGATCCCCAAGCAGCTGTTCGACTTCACCAAGAAGCGCGAGCTCACCTTCTTCGGCGACGGGCTGGTGGCCCACATCGGCACGGCTCGGCCCTTCTGTCCGCGCCTCTCCGTCCTCCTGGCGGAGGCGGTGGAGGCGGCGGGAGGGACGGTCCATCCGCATGGGCGCTTCATCACCATCGAAGGCCCCCGCTTCAGCACGAAGGCGGAGAGCTTCGCCTTCCGCTCCTGGGACATGGACATCATCGGCATGACCACGAGCCCCGAGGCGTTCCTGGCCCGCGAGGCGGAGATGTGCTACGCCGTGATGGCCCACGTCACCGACTACGACGTCTGGCATGAGACGGAGGAGGAGGTGACCGTCGAGGCGGTGATCCGCGTGCTGCAGCAGAACACGGCCCTCGCCCAGCAGGCGATTCGCGCGCTGGTGCCGCAGCTGGGCAGCCTGGAGCGGGAGTGTGAATGTGGGGAGGCTCTGGCCACGGCCATCATCACCGACCGCGACGCAATCCCGGAGGAGACCAAGGAGAAGCTGGCGCCTATCGTGGGGAAGTACCTGGACTAGGGCGGAGGATGGTCAGGAAGCGGAGGGAGGGGAGGACGCCGCAGGTTCGTGGCATCGTTCCTCTCGTGGAGATGTGTCGATGAACGTGCTTTCGCCACGGCTGCAGCGGACGCAGTCGTTCGCGGCTCCGGCGGGGATCGATCGGCGCGAGGGGGGGCTGCTCCTCGGTGCCGGCGCGTTCGTTTTGGTGGGAGGGATCGCGCTGCACCTGGCCTATGCGCCGTTCACGCTGGGCCACCTGGCGTTCGTCCTGCTCTCCTTCGCCATGTCGTTCCTGACCGCCCACCTGAGCCTGCGACGCCTCCCCGGACGCGACCCGCTGCTCCTCCCCACGGCGGCGCTGCTGAGCGGCTGGGGGCTGCTGATGGTGGGGCGGCTCGCTCCCAACTTTCTCCGGCGGCAAGCCACCTGGTTGATGATCGCCACGCTGGCCATGCTCGCCGTCACGGAGGTCGGTCAGGACCTGCGCTGGCTGTGGCGATACCGTTATACGTGGCTCGCGGCCGGGCTGGCGCTGCTGGCGGTCACGCTGATCCTGGGGGTCAACCCCTCCGGGTCGGGTCCGCGCCTGTGGCTGGGTCTGGGCGGTGCCTACTTCCAGCCCTCGGAGCCGCTCAAGCTGCTCATGGTCGTCTATCTGGCCTCGTATCTGGCCCAGCGGCGGAGGCTCCTGGTGTCGGAGCACTCGAGGATCGGCCCGCTCCGCCTGCCGCCCCTGGCCTACGTGGGCCCCCTGGTGGCCATGTTCGGTCTGACCGTGCTGCTGTTGGCTGCACAACAGGATCTGGGCGCGGCCATGCTCTTCTTCTTCACTTTCCTGGCCATGCTGTACCTGGCGACGGGGCAGTGGGGCTACGTGGCGGCAGGGTTGATTCTCTTCGGCGGGGCGGGCGTGGTGGCGTATGCCGCTTCTGCGCGCCTGGCGCTGCGGGTCGATGCGTGGCTCAGCCCGTGGTCCGGCGCCGCCGACTGGGCCTTCCAGACCGTCCAGTCGCTCCTCGCCTTTGGCACCGGCGGTATCCTGGGAGAGGGCCTCGGTCTGGGACTCCCCACCTTCATCCCCGCCGTCCACACGGACTTCACCTTCGCCGCTGTGGGGGAGTCCTTCGGCCTGGTCGGTCTCGTGGCCGTCATCGCCCTCTATGGCGTGCTTCTGCTCCGCGGGTGCCGGGCTGCTCTGCGGGCCCAGCGGCCCTTCGAGCGTTTCCTGGCGGCCGGGCTCACGGCCGGTCTCGTGATCCAGGCCTGGGTGATCATGGCTGCCAACGTCAAACTGGCACCCATTGCCGGGGTCACGCTTCCCTTCCTCTCGTACGGCGGGTCCTCACTGCTCTGCACGTTCATCGCGCTGGGCCTGCTCCTTCGTGTAGCGGACAACGGGGAGGAGGACGGGGGCAGGAAGGCGCCCCCGCGCGCTGTGCGGGAGCCCATCTTCCGCCTGGGGGGCGCCATCGGTTTGGCGCTGGTGACCCTGGCCGTGGTCTGCGGCTATTGGACGGTGGCGCGGGCCGATTGGCTCGTCGCCCGGGAGGACAACCCGCGGCGGGTGGTGTACGAGGGGCGCATCGTACGCGGGCGCGTGCTGGATCGCGAGGGGCGCACGCTGGCAGGGGTGACGGTCGGGGCCTCCGGCCGGGTGACGCGGACGTATCCCGCGCCGGAGGCGGCCCCCGTCGTCGGCTACGCCAGCCTGCGCTACGGGACCGGCGGCATCGAGCGGGCCTTTGACGAGGTGCTGCGCGGAGAGGCCGGGCGATCGCCGTGGCGGGCGGGCTGGGATGACCTGCTGCATCGCGCGCCCCGGGGCGGGGATGTCCAGCTGACGCTCGACGTCGAGCTCCAGCGGCTGGCGCAGGAGGCGCTGGGCGGGGAAAGCGGGGCGGCTGTGCTGCTCGATGCGGAGGGAGGGGATGTGCTGGCCATGGCCTCGACACCCGCCTTCGATCCTGCCCGGCTGGGCGAGCGATGGGAGGAGCTGCGGGAGGATCCGGCGGCCCCGCTGGTGAACCGGGCCACGCAGGGTCTCTACCAGCCGGGCAGTGCCCTGCAGACGGTGGTTGTCGGCGAGGCCGTGGAACAGGGGCTGGTGGAGGATCTGACCGCGGAGGTGGGGGGGGACATCGCCAGAAAGGTGCGGATCGATGGGGTGCGGGTGGGGTGCGCGGTGCCGCCCGGCGAGCCACATACGCTGGCGAACGCCTACGGCGCCGCCTGTCCGGCCCCCATCGGGCTCTTGGGTGAGCAGCTGGGGGCCGACGGGTTGGCGCAGGCGGTGGAGCGGTGGCGGTTGAATACGCCGCCGTCGCTGCCGATCTCCACGGAGGCGGCCGACTGGAGCCGGGAGGCGATTTCGTCCGCTCGGGAGGAGGCCATGGGCCAGGGAACGCTCGTCGTCTCCCCGCTGCACATGGCGCTGACCGCCGCGGCCCTGGCTAACGACGGCAGGATGCCCGCGCCCCGGCTGACGGTGCGGGTGCGGGAAGCGGGCGGCAGCTGGCGGGAGACGGCCGCCGTGGGGGACCCTCAGGTGGTCATGAGGGCGCGGGAGGCGCGGGAGCTGCTGGGGGCCTGGCGCCGCTGGGACGGGATCCTCGGCCATTGGGGCGTGGCTGTCGCCGGGGAGGGGGAGCCCCACGCCTGGTTCCTGGGGGTGACGCCGGTGGGCGGCGACGGTCGGTGCGCCGTGGCGGTGCTCCTGGAGCACGCGGAGGATCCGACCCGCGCGCTCGACATCGGCCGCGCCTTGCTGCAGGCAGCACAGCAGTAGAATTGCCTTCTCCTGCTCCAGCTGGATCGTCAGATCCAGCTGATCGTTGCTTGTACGGAAGACGAAGATGAATCGTCCACGTTGCCCTGCTCACGGGAAATGGTCAAGTCCCGCCAGCTCTGCTCGCGGGATTGCCTCACCCCCAGCGCTGCTTATAGGGAATCGTCAGATACCCGTTTGATGATGGGCAGATCGGTCGGGGGTTACTCCCCTTCCTCCTCCACGGCCAGTTCCACGTACTCCGCCTTCACGATCTCCTGCTCCTCGACCCCGAACAGATCGAGGAGCTCCCCGATCAGCTCCGCCTTCCGCTCGGCGTCCTGCGCCGACCAGGTCCGGCTCTTGATCTCCAGGTAGACCCCGGGCAGGTCCGGCCGGGTGAGCTGGTCGAGATTCAGGGCGAAGTCGGTTCCGCCGTAGCGGATGTGATAGCGCCGGCGATCCTTGTGCACCCTCATCTCGTTCTCGGGCTGGAAATACTCGCGGTAGAAGCGGCGACTGTGCGTGGCGGGCGCGTCGAATCGTGACCGAGAGAGAAGGATCGAGCGGGCGAACTCCCGCTCCTTCGTCTCGCCGATCAGGGTGAGCCGATAGACGACGGTATCGATCTGGCCGTCCTCCGCCAGAATCTCATCCTCGCGGTAGCGGAGCCGGCTCGTCTCCACATCGCCGAAGAGGAAGTAGGTGTCGTACTGCCGGCGCCAGGACGAGCGGACCACGGGCAACTCCTCGCTCTCCACCATCTTCTCCACCGACGAGGCGTCCTCCAGGTGGGCTTTCACCTGAACCTCGAAGGTCTCGACCCGGCTCACGCCGCCGATGGCGACCAGCTTGCTCAGCACGCTCTCCTCCCGCGCCGTGAGGAAGGTGTCGATGCGGCGCGCGACCCGCGCTGCCCGCTGTCGCAGCTCCTCCACGTCCAGGGTGAGCAACTCGCGGTCGCGCATCAGCCAGCGTCCGTTGCAGAGGACGTGCAGCACGTCTGAGCTCTTGCCGGAGTAGACGAGAAGGGAGTACGTGCTGTCGGCGCCGCGATGGAACTGGGGCGTGAGGTGGATCCGCTGCAGGTCGACGACGGCCACGTCGGCGCCCTTCCCCATCTCCAGGGAACCGGTCCGGTCGGCGATGTGGAGCGCCTCTGCCCCGCGGCGCGTGGCCATGGTCAGGGCCTGCCGGGCGGGCAGGGCGGTCGGGTCGTCGGTGACGCCCTTGGCGAGGAGGGCGGCCAGGCGCGTCTCCTCGAACATGTCGAGGTCGTTGTTGCTGGCCGCGCCATCGGTCCCGACCGCGACGGGGATCCCCAGGGCCAGCATATTCGCCACGGGCGCGAAGCCGCTGGCCAGCTTCAGGTTGCTGGAGGGATTGTGGGAGATCCCGGCCCCATGCCGCCGCAGGACGCGGAGCTGGCTCCCGTCCAGGTGCACGCAGTGGTGGGCGGTGACCTTCGCCTCGAACAGCCCCTGTTCCTCGATCCAGGGTACGACGGGCTGGTCGCGGCTTTGCAGCTGCTCCTCCACCTCCTGCTCCGTCTCGGCGATGTGGATGTGGATGGGCACGTCGTAGTCGAGGGCCAGGCGCGTGGTCTGCTGCAGCATCTCGGCGGTGGCGGTGTAGGCGGCGTGGGGTCCGATGGCGGGCACGATCAGGTTGTGTCCGGCCCACCGGGCGACGAAATCGTGCGCCAGGCGCAGCCCCTCGTCGTAGCTGGCGGCGTCGGGGGTAGGGAACTTGAGGATCGACTGAGCGCACACGCCGCGCATGCCAGCCTCGGCAGTGGCGTCGGCGACGGCCTCCTCGTAGTAGTACATGTCGCCAAAGCAGGTGACGCCCGAACGGATCATCTCGGCGCACGCGAGCTGGGCGCCGAGCCAACAGAAGTCGGGACGCACGAACTCGCGCTCCACGGGCATCATGTACCCCATGAGCCAGACGTCGAGTCGCAAGTCATCGGCGAGGCCTCTCAAGAGGGTCATGGGGGTGTGGGTGTGGCCGTTGACCAGACCCGGGATCACGGCGCATCCGCTGCAGTCAACCACCTCGTCGGCGTGGTAGGAGGCTGCGATCTCCTCGGCGGGGCCGACGGCTCTGATGGCCCCGTCGTCGATAGCGACGGCGCCGGGGCAGAAGCGGTCGAAGGAGTCGTTCATGGTCAGCACGTCGCCGCCCCTGAGGATCAGGTCGATGTCGGTCATGGATTCCTCCCTCGTAGTTCGAGATCGGGTCGGGCCGATGCCGCTGGCGCTCATTATAGCCTCGCTTGCGGCGGGGGGCAATCGCTGCGTGTGCGGGGCGATGGGACAACGGATGGGGAAACGGACAGACGAATGAGGGGGCGGCGGTAGGAAGCTAGGCGGGCATTGTCGTCCGCTGCGAGCGGCCCGGTGGAGGGCCGTCCCCGACGCCGTCCGTGGGGGCGACAGGGGGCGCGCGTCGCAGCGTCGAGGACGGCCCTCGTTCCGCGGTTGCCGGGACTAGGGTAGGTTGCCGACTATCTCGGCGAACTCCTCCTGGGTGAAGGCTCTCAGGGTTTTCGTCCTGACGGTCCCGGTGGCACCCAGCCCGAGCATGAACGTGGCGGCCACCTCGTCGCTGGGCGCTTCTGCAATGCCGACGTAGTCGTACTCCCCCATGACGGAGTAGAATCCGATGAGCTTGCCTCCCATGGCCTCCAGGTTCTGCACCGCTTCCTCGATTCGCTGGGGTGCGTCCTTGACCTCCTCGATCCCTTTGCGTGTGTAGTTCATAAGACTGATGTAGGTTGGCATGGCCTGATCCTCCTTCTTGGATGGAATGGGACTCGTGTCGAACGGTCAACGGCCACGGAAGGCTGGCCTCCCTGCCGCGAGCCGCCCACGAGTCCCAGGAACCGTCTTGCCCCCCCGTCGCCCCTTCGCGGCCAAGCGAGATGCGGGCCGCTAGTCGAGGCCTCTCTTGGTCTGCTTCACGATCTGAGCGACCAGTTGCTCGGACAGCCACCCCTTGGCCGTCTGCTCGACGATGTCGAGCCGGTCGAAGACCGTCCTGAGCGCCCGGATCTTCTCTCCGCTGAACTCGTAGGCGCACATGGCGAGCCACTCGGCTTTCTCGCCTCGGATGGTGCCTTTCAGGATGTGTTCGTAGGCGGCCCGATCGCCGGCGGTGACGATGTCGATGCCGGTCGGCACGATCTCCAGGTCGGGCATCGTCTCCGTCATCCAGGCGAAGTAGCGCCTGACTGCCTCCTGGCCCTCGAACGTGCCCACGGGGGTGACGTACGTCACGTCGTCTGTGAGGAACGAGAGCGCCTTGTCCACATCGGCTTCCTCGAGGGCCTCGAGGAAGCCGCGCATGAGACTCTTCAGCTTCTCCGCGGGAATCTGATTCATTTCTCCCTCCTGCTGTTATAGATAACGGGGCTGGCAGCCGGGGGACGTGAGGCCCGACCCACTGCCGCACATGGACCGCTGCGGCGGTCAGCCGGCATCACGCGGAGAGGGGTGGACGGACGTCGGAGCAGCGTCACGGCCTGCCGCAGACTGCGGCCTTGCGCGATGGACTTGAGTGAAGTGCGTCGACGACCGCGTGATCTACAATCGGAGTATATCACGCCGCAGGCCGTCTGTCAATGGCGAACGGGCCCTGTGCCGGGGGAACTGGATCTACATCTCTGGACAGCACTAGCGGGATTGAGAGGGTTGACCGGTGCCTGAGGGCGAGGTCAAGAGCTTCGCCATGGAGAGCTCGTCCACGTACTCTCCGTCGACGAAGAGCGCGTGCCGGTGCCGTCCCTCGACCTCGAACCCCATCTTCCGGTAGAGGCCGATGGCTCTCTCGTTGTGCACCATCACCGTCAACTCGAGGCGGTGGATTCCGTGGTCCAAAGCCCACCTCTCGAGCGCTTCCAGCAGGCGGGTCCCAACGGCCCGCCCCCAGAATGCCTGAAGGACCGCGACGACCACCTGAACCGTGCGGCGATTCCTCGCGTAACTTCCGCCCATGCCGGCTGCGTAACCCACGAACTCGCCGTCCCACTCGGCCACGAGGAGAGCGTGGTTGTCCGTCGACTGGAAGCGGCGGATGATCTCCCGCTGCTCCTCGACGGTGGTGGTGCGCTCGCCGGCCTCGAGCAGCCTGAACGAGGTCTCCTGATCGAGCTCGGTTGACAGGGCCAGGAACGCCTCGGCGTCGCTTTCTCGAACGTGCCTCACAGTCAGCATGCGGTCAGTTGCTCGCCTTGGTACGCGGCACAGGTACCGGTTGGGCTCCACGCGGGAGATGACCAGGATGGCGCTCTCGTCCTCACTGACCGGATGGCTGTGCCGCTGCTGCACGTCTCTGAAGCGAGGCGCTGCTCCCTAACCTGGTGAGGGCTGCCGGTCCCGGCGCCAATCACTCTTCCCGGATCGGTACCGAAATTATCAATTGCAGGCGCCCGGACCTGCGCAGGAGATCTACCCCGCCTCGTCAGGCAGGTGCTCCGCCGCCCAGGCGATGTCGAGCTCGTGGAGCTTGGCGCGGGTGGGCACGCCCGTCTCCCTGTCCCAGCCCAGCATCGCGTAATAGGTGCGAAGCGCCTCCTGGAGCTCGTCCTCCTCGATGCCGCCGTCGGCCAGCGCGCCTCCGCGCGTGGGCCCATGGCTCCGCTCCGCCAGGTGGTCGTCCTTTGCGCTGAAGCCCTCGCGCAGGTTGAAGATTCGAGCCAGGGTAGCCGCGCGCTCACCCACCTTCATCAACTCATAGCTGGAGGAGGACCACCCCGTCGCCGCATCTACCATCTCGGCCAGGTCCTTGACGTGCCAGCCCGGGAAGATGCACATGTTGAGACAGTTGTCCGCCAGCCTCAGCGTGGTTTCTCGGAGCGACGCCCGCACCTTGTCCGGGGCGAGGCTCTCTCGCGGCATTGGCTCGAGTACGCCCATGACCCTGAGGTGTTTGTCCTGGACGAACCCCGCTTCGTCCGGCTCGCTGACGCCAACGTCGTGGAACGAGTGGACGTGGTCCGCGCCGGTGGGCGAGATGGCGTAGCCGATGGCCATGCCGCGCTTGTAGCGGGGCTCGTGCATCGGATATGCCTGGTTTTTGACCTCCATCGCGAAGCGGCGTGCCTCCGGCCCAATCGACGCCACCGCGGCCCGATGCCCGTCGGCCAGGACGGCTCCGATGCCCTCGCGATGGGCGATTCTCTTCACCATCTCCACCACCGCGTCGGCGTTCCCAAAGCGCAGTTCGAGCCCGTCGGTGTCCTCCAGGGTCAGGAGGCCGTTCTCGAAGCACTCCATGGCGAAAGCGATCATGACCCCGGTGCTGATGGTATCCAGCGAGGTGGCGTTGCACAGCTCGGTCGCCTTGGCGACGGCCACGATGTCGTCCACACCGCAGCAGGATCCGAGCGCGGCCGCCGACTCGTATTCCGGCCCCCCGTAGTCGGAGTCGAGATCATACGGGTTCTCCGCGTCGACCACCTTCTTGCACCGTACGGCGCAGGCCCAGCATGCCTCCATGCCCACGCCGATCTCCTCCAGGTAGTTCTCGGCGCTGATCTTGCCGGCGGTTGGGAACTCGCCGTCGCGGAAGTTGCGGATGGGCAGGTTGCCCACCTCGACGGAGTGCTCCAGCCCGGCGCCGGTGCCGAACTCGTGGGCCCACGCGGCCCGGACCCCGTCCCGCACCTCCTGGGCGCCCCGGCGGGCTATGGCACGGACCCTGTCGGGGTCGTCGCCCTCCAGCCGCAGCGTGCCCCGCACCGCCACCGCTTTGAGCTTCTTGGAGCCCATCACCGCGCCCAGGCCCGTGCGGCCGGCGGCGTCGTGGAGGCCGTTCATGATACAGGCCAGGCGCACCAGGTTCTCCCCCGCCGGGCCAATCATGGCGCAGCGGATCCGATCGTCGTCCAGCTCCTCTCGGATCGCGTTCAGGGTCTCTTTGGTGCGGCTGCCCCACAGACGGGAGGCATCTCGAATCTCGGCCTCGCCGTCGTCGATCCACAGGTAGACGGGCGCCTCCGACGTTCCCTCGACGATCAGGGCGTCGACCCCGGCGTGTTTCAACTCCGCGCCCCAGAAGCCACCTACCTCGGCCGCGCCAAAGGCGCCGGTGAGTGGAGATCGGGCGCCCACGGCGTTGCGTGAGGCACCCGAGATCGGCAATCCAGTCAGCACCCCTGGCGCGAAGACCAGCTTGTTGGCGGGTCCCAGGGGGTCGGCTCCGGGCGGGACCTCTCTTAAGAGCACGTCGCCGATGACGTTCCACCCGCCCAGGTAGCGGCGCAGGTAGACCTCACCGGGCTCTTCGACCTCAATGGTCCCCGACGATAGGTCGACGCGCAGGATCCGGTTGTGAAAGGAGCGAGCCATCAAAACAACCTCCTCAATCTGTCCGCTCGAGAGAACAACGAGCGCGATTCTCGCATTGGCGCCGGGCCCGAGGAGAGCCCCTTGCTCTCCGACGTCCTGCGTGCCTGCGAGAGAAGCTGTTTCGCGCTCGGCTGGACGCAGGGCAGGGAACCCCCGGCTCGAATGCGCACCACCTCCATGGCGCCTGCTCCGAGCCGCGCCTGCGTTGAAGATCGTAGTATAAGAGGGCGAGGGGCCCTGTCAAGTCGCCGGGTCGAGGTCAGTGCGACGCCGCCCGGGAAGCCTCTCACGACACAGGGCCCGGGGACAGGCGGAACAGCGCGCTACCCGTCCCGGACTTCGACCTCGGTCAGGAGGAGGGCATCTCCCAGGGGCTCGCCGTCGGGGCCGAAGACGGGCAGGCGGCTCCCGTCCACGAGGCCGTACATCCCCACTTCCAGAGTGTAGCGGCCGGTGGGGGCGTCGTCCGCCAACAGGATCTGATAGGGATCGGCCACCACCACCCCGGGGGTCCACAATGTCGTCGGGGCCTGCCAGTTCACCGGCTCGTTATCCTGCTGGGCCCAGATGAAGTTGTCGGTGTCGGCGTTGTAGGTCTCCCCTATGAGGTGGGTGAACACCTTGTAGCGCTCCTTCACTGGCTCGAGCGCCTTCCAGTAAAGGGTCAACTCCAGCCTGCCCCCCGGCTCCACCGCACTGGTCTCCAGATCATATCCGACCAGCGCGATCGACTCGCCAAGGCGGACGTTCAACGGGTGGGCGATGTCGCGCGGAGACGTCCACCCGCTGACGCCCCGCCGCACGAGCGTGAACTGACCCACTTCCACACCCTCTCCTCCCCCCGGCCGGACGAGCAGTCGGTACCGCCCAGCGGGCAGGTCGGGGGCCAGCGAGAGGTCGATCTGTTGCCGCGTCGGGCCGCGGCGCGCCGGGTCCGGCGGTTCAAACAGCTGCTCGCGGCTGGCGGCTCCCACCATCTCTACCGCTACCTTCTCCTCGGGCGGGCGAGACCAGAACAGGAACAGGTGGAGCGTGTCGCCTTTCAGGCAGCGGGGAAGCGGCACCTGCGCGCCCGCCAGCCTGGCGCCGGAGGCGAACTCGGCCCGCGGACCCTCAGGGGGCTGGAACTCCGGGCCCAGGTCGTTTACAGCCGCCGCTCGCTCGGGGGTACGCGCGTAGAACGCCAGCGCATTCTCGCCGAAAGGCCAGGTCCTTGAGATCGCCGTGCGGGCTCCCAGCCAGGTCTCGAGGTGGTCCTGGGGATCCATGCGCTGTGCATCTGGCGTGGTGACCAGCCACACGCCTTCCGAGTCGGGCCAGATGGGCGAGAGGAAGGCGTCGGCCGCTGCACCGTCCATCGACCGGCCGGAGGGCACCCCGTGCCAGCCCCCGGCGTAATGAGCGGCGAAGATGGGCCAGTCCTTGTCTGTGTGGAGGACCACCTCGTCACCCGGGTGGCGATGGGCGCGCAGCGTGGCCGCGAGGGAGACGTAGTCATCACGGCGGGCGCGGCCGGGATAGAAGGATGCCAACCCGCTGAGAGCCACAGCGACGGCCAGCCCAGTGCCCAGGGCGCCCACCCACCTTCTTCTCCGGGTGAGGGCAGCCAGCCCCCAGGCCAGCAGCGGGTAGAAGCAGATGGAGAGAGGCAGGAAGTAGCGAGGGGCGAGCGGACGAGCGAAGTAAGGGTTGCCCGGTATGGAAAACGCAAGCGTCATAAGGGCGGGCAGTGTCAGCCCCAGGAGGAGCAGGGTCAACCCTGCGGTCTGCTGGGCGGAGCGTCTGGCGCGCCATAGCGCAAGCGTACCGAGAGCCGCCACGCCAAAGACGGCCAGCGTCACCGCGGTGTAGGTCTCCACGTCTATCGGCACCCCGACGACCAGCGTGGTGGCATACAGGTGGAGGAAGAAGAGGGGGGAAAGGGATTCGCTGGTCGACGGAGTCAGCATGCGAGGCAGGGCATACGCCATCCAGGGAACAAAGAGGATCACGACCCCCAGTTGGGCCGTGACCCAGCGGAGCAGCAACCGGCGAGGGCGGCGCAGCCGCAACCACGCCACAACAAAAGCAAGGTTAACAATCAGCCATACCGAAGCGGTCAGGTAGATGCTTAGGAGAGCCGCCGCCATAGTCAGGATGTAGGCAGCCCAGATCCGCCACCCGTCACCCCGCCACAGCCGGACTGCAGCCCAGAGCGCCCCGACGGAGAGTGTGGTGGCCAGGGCGTACATGCGAATCTCCTGTGCCCAGGTGATGACGAAGCGGGAGAGGGTGAAGAGCAGGGCGGCCATCAGCCCCGCCTTCTTCTCTCCCAGGTCCCGCCCGAATCCGTAGACAGCGACCACGCCAAGCGTGCTTACCACGACGGATGGGAAGCGGAGGACGAACTCGCCGCCGCCCACCAGCAGCCACCACCCCCGAAGAAGGAGGTAGTAAAGGGGTGGATGGACGTCGTGGGCGGTCCATCGGACGATCTCCGGGGCAGGCAGCCGGGCTGCCCACGCGCCCACGCCTTCATCCCACCAGATATTGTGGTCGGCCAGGCCCCACACTCGCAGGCCGAAGGCGAGAAGGAGCAGTAGCAGGAGTACGGCAGTTTCACGCTTCATGCGAGACGCGACTCCGATCAGGGGACCTGTTCATTGACCCGCGTGTTTCCAGAGATGGGTAACGGCCCGGCAAGAGACCGAGGTTCAATTATAACACGGGGCCCGAGGCCAACAACTGGCACGGGGGCAGCGGACCGGGGCATCTGTCATCGAGGTGGGCCTGCCGGGAGGAGGGGAATCTCGCGGGCCGAGCTTTCTTGTCAATTTTTAGGATTTTCCTCACCTCGCCCGTACGCTTGTGTGATAAAGTAGAAATCGGGTGGGATTACCAGCCAGGTTCTGGGTAGCTGCCGGTGTCACCCGATCGAGCTGGGCGTGCGGAGCCCGGCCTATCGTAGACCAGCAGACCGTTCTTGGTCATTCCTTTGGGCATCGGGGCCGTTCTGACTTGGAGGTGGGCTTGTGAGCAGACGACCGCGGCGCTGGGCCAAGTAGGCGTGGATCGGAGAGCAGCGACGTGAACCAGATCGACCTATTCGGCAAGGCAAGATGCCGGTACCCGCTGGGGCCAGTGGTCTACGCCCCCATCGTGCGAGGGAAAGAACCATGAAGATTCTTATGATCGCTCCCGAACCGTTCTTTGAGCCCAGGGGGACACCTATCAGCGTCTATCAGCGCCTTCAAGCCCTCTCTGTCCTGGGGTATCAGGTGGATCTGCTGACCTATCATGTCGGCGATGATGTAAGTATCCCTGGCGTTGCGGTTCATCGTTGTCTCCGTGTGCCGTTCATCAAGAAGGTAAAGGTTGGCCCCTCCTTGCAGAAGGTGCTTCTCGACATCCTGCTTTTTTTCCACGCAATCGTCCTGCTGGGCAGGAACGCGTATGATGTCATCCACTCCCATGAAGAAGCGGCTTTTTGGTCGGTTGTTCTATCCAAGCTATTCCACACGCGCCACGTCTACGACATGCATTCGTCGCTGCCTCAACAATTGTCAAGCTTCCCCCGGTGGAATTTGTCGCCGTTTGTCAAGCTGTTCGAGATGCTTGAGCGATGGGCCATCAGGTCCTGTGACGCCGTTATTACCATTGGGGCTGATCTTGAGGGACGTGTGAGGGACGTGAACCCGGAGGCCACGACGGTTTTGATCCAGAATCTGGCCATTTATACGGACGATGCGGGATCAGGCCACATTTCAGCCCGTGAGTTGAAACAGAGGATGAGGCTTGATGACAAGCTGGTCATCGTCTACACAGGCAACTTCGAACACTACCAGGGTCTGGACCTCCTGTTGAACAGCGCCAGGATCGTCAAAGACCAGTGCCCGGAGGTGTTGTTCGTAATCGTTGGTGGTGAGACTCAGCAGGTCGAGCGCTGGCAGGACCAGGCCGGCCTGTACGGCCTGGGGGATTCTGTGCTCTTTACCGGCACCGTTCCACTGGCAGAGGCGATCGCGTATCTCGACCTGGCAGAGATCCTGGTCTCACCGCGCACCGAGCGCACGTCGGTGCCCCTCAAGATCTACAGCTATCTTCACTCGGGGAAGCCAATCGTCGCCACCGACCTGGTCGCCCACTCGCAGGTTCTGAATGACGAGACAGCAGTATTGGTGGCACCCACAGAGGAGGCGTTCGCCGAGGGGATCCTGATCCTGGCGCATTCTGCCGGTCTACGGAAGAGGCTGGGCCTCCGAGGACAGCAGTTCGCGAGAGAGAGGTTCAAACCGGCAGAGTACCTGGAGAAGCTGGACCGAGTATATCAGGAACCACGTCTCCCAACACATCCTTCGGAACAGGTGGCTCACCCCGCGCAAGCCGACCAGACCTGCTCGCGCCAGCACCGGTGGCTGCGTCTCCCCTAGAACTGGGAAGTTGATCATATGTGTGGCATCTACGGTGTGGTCTCTCGGATTCCGAATGCAGGGGTAGACGAGACTGTGCTCCGGCGTATGGGCCAGGTGCTGCGACATCGCGGCCCGGATGACGAAGGGTGTTACGTCGACGAACAGGTGGGGCTGGGCGTACGCCGGCTCAGCGTCATCGATCTGGTTACCGGGCACCAGCCGGTGACGAACGAGGATGAGACAATGTGGCTGGTATCCAATGGCGAGATCTACAACTACCAGGAGCTGCGAGAGACGCTTGAGAAGAAGGGACACGTGTTTGTCTCGGAGAGCGACACAGAGGTCATCATCCATGCGTTTGAAGAATATGGCAACGACTGTGTCGAGCACTTGAACGGGATGTTTGTCTTTGCAGTCTGGGATGCCTCTCGGCGTCGTCTAACCATCGCTCGGGATCGGCTGGGCATCAAGCCACTCTACTACTGGCGCGATGGGGACCAGATTGCGTTCGGCTCCGAGCTTAAGGCTGTGCTTGCTCATCCTGCTGTGCCACGACGTATCGACCTCATCGCTCTGGATCAGTTCCTGACTCTGGAGTACATCCCATCGCCGCGAACGATCTTCCAGGGGATACACAAGCTGCCGCCAGGGCATCGACTGATCTTTCAGGAGGAGGGGCTCACGATTGAACGTTACTGGGACGTCCGCCCTCGTGAAATCCCGGGAGACGAGCCGGCGCGTGTGGAGATGCTGACTGACTTAATCCGCGATGCCGTGCGCTTGCGGCTGGCAAGCGACGTGCCACTGGGTGCTCTCCTGAGCGGCGGCATCGACTCAAGTACCGTCGTGGCTTTTGTCAGCGAGGCGTCCTCGATCCCCGTGCGGACGTTCTCCATCGGTTTTGAGGACCAGACGTATGATGAGTTGCCATATGCGCGCGCCGTGGCCGCCCGCTTTGGCACGGACCACTGCGAAGAGGTGTTGCAGCCCGACATTGCACCCCTGGCCGAGTATCTGGTGGGGCACCTGGATGAGCCATTTGGCGATTTCTCAATCTTCCCGACGTATCTTGTATCCAGGCTGGCCAGTGGGTCGGTCAAGGTCGTCCTGTCGGGGGATGGGGGGGACGAGCTATTCGGCGGGTACGAGTCCTACGTCGCCCAGACCGTTGACCGGTACTACCGCTGCTTGCCGGCTCCGCTTCGCAAGAAGGCGTTACCGGCCCTCATGGATTGGGTGCCGCCTCGGCCGCCGAAGAGGGGACTGGTCAACAAGGCCAAGCGCTTTGTGGAGGGAGGCGCCCTGCCAGCCTCGCTGCAGCATACGCGCTGGATGATGTTCATGGGTGATGATGCCAAGACCCGGCTCTATCGGCCCGATCTGAAGGCCAGTCTCAATGGTTGTGCGGCGACATCGCTCCTTGAAAGCCATTTCCGGCGAGCGGCCGGGTTCGATCCGCTCGCGCAAGAGCAGTATGTGGACATCAAGACCTATCTGGTGGACGACATTCTGACCAAAGTTGATCGGATGAGCATGGCGGCTTCGATTGAGGCTCGCGTGCCTTTGCTGGATCATCGTATCGTTGAGTTTGCGTTGAGCTTACCGG
>CAYMHT010000037.1:0-23951 GCA_964390305.1 uncultured Anaerolineales bacterium | reverse complement strand
GCGCATCGTCGCCAACGAAGATCGCCGGCGCGGTCAACCGCTTGCCCACCGGTACCCCGGCCCTTTCCCCCAACCGTTCAGACAGCGGCGCCTCCTCACGGACGTCGAGCGTGCAGACGGTCAGCTGCGGATACTGCTCCTGCAGATAATTCAGAGCTAGCTGGACCCGGTCGCACTCCGGGCAGCCGGCCTGATAGAAGAACGCCATGTGGACGGGGGACATCGCGCCATCCGTTGACGACTCCTGCTCGGGCGCGGCTGTCGGTTGCAAATCCGGGAGATCCACGCCACCCTCGTTCAAGTACATCTCCACCAACTCAGGTAGCTGAGCCCGCGCCTCCTGCTCCCCACCCAGGACGTGGTCGCCGATGAAGATGACGGGCATCTCCGCACGGGCCACGTCGTAGCGCCGTTCGAGGGAGCGCAACAGACTGTAGTTGTCGGTCGATCCCTCTACGTCGCGCTGGTCGATGACGAGCTGCGAACCGTAGGTCTCCTCCAGAGGCGCGATGACCTCCTGCTCCACCACCACGCATTCGGGGCACAACCGGTCGTAGAAAAAGAGGAAGTGAACCACCGAGTTCTCGGTGTCGGTCGGCACGTCTCCGCGCGGCGGCGTCTCAAAGCAGTCCTCGATGCCCGGGATTTCCGGGTAACCCACGCCCCCCGCCGCAAGATGCTCCTCGATCAGTCCTGGCAGCCGTTCCCGGATCTCGCGTGAGCCCACCAGCACCGTGTCGCCGACGAACAGTGTGGGAACACCTCGCCGTTCCATCGGCACATCGAAATCCTCCAGCCCTGCCATCCACAGTTCATACCTCTCCGGCCCCACGATTTCGATCGCCTGGACGTCGAGTTGATCGCCGTATTGTTCCTCCAGCGGAGGCAGGTGCTCCTCCATCACCTCGTGGCAGTGCGGGCAGCTTGATGACCAGAATAATACCCCGCGGACCACCGGGGCATCGCCGCGGACGACCGGGATCGCCCCGAGCAATACGACCGTCAGGATGAGACCCACAATGGGGATCAGCAGTCTCGCTTCTTGTGATGCTGCAGCTTGTCTGTCACCCATAGCTATCCTTCCAGGTTGTTCCTCGCTGCGGGATGCCACGATACCACGCTCTCGCGGCACGCACAATTGCTGAGAGAGGTAGGGCTGGGGTCGGTCGAGCACAGCCTGCAATCACGGGCACCGCAACGATGCCCTGCACCCACAGGCAGTCGGCACACACGACGGACACCAGCCCCAGCAGTCGGCGTTCGATCCGGCGATGTCGCAGGCATCGGGCAGCTCACAATCCACACTCTAGGGGAAGTTGAAGCGCCGCTCCGCGCCCCAGCTCGTGCGCGCAAGCTCCTGGATGCCCCACAGCAGCCAGTTGCTCCTCTTGACCGCCCATCCGGTGGCAGCAGACACCGGAGGCCTCGGATCGCGCCCGCAGGGGGCTACTCGGCCTGCGCGGCGCGGATCCATTCAACGATCTCCTCCTTGCGCGGGATCCGGCCCGATGCCTTGACCTCCTCGTCGATCACCAGCGCCGGCGTGCTCATCACGTCGTAGGCCATGATCGCGCCCATGTTCTCGACCTTGGTGAACGTGGCATTGGCACCGACCTCGTCCACCGCCTCTCTCGCCAAACGCTCGACCCGCTTGCACTTGGGGCATCCCATGCCCAGAATCTTGATCTCCACAATCAATCCCTCCTCGTTACTCTAAGTTACTCACTTGCTCTTGTTCGCCCGCAGGTCAGTTGGTCTCCTCGGCCACGACCAACGCCCGTCGCCGATGACGACCGGTCCATGCCGCCAGAACAAACAGCACCGCGACAGACCCAACCAGAATCGCGGCAATCACCCAGCCATTCATACCCTCCAGCCAACCTCCGAACAGCAGCCCGGCGAGCGTGCTGAAGATCGTCACCAACACCACGTAGACCGCCGTCTTCTTCCGCCCAATGACGGAGTTGGTGATCAAGATCGACTGCAGGCTCAGCTCAGGATCGGCCAACAGGTAGGCGAGCAGCACCCCCCGGTGCATGCCCAACGACAGGAACGTCTGGGCGATGGGCACCTCCACCAGGGTGGGGAAGTACATGAACACTCCGAACAACACCCCGGCCAGGTTGGCCCAGACGGTGTTCCGTCCGGCGAGGGTGACGATCCAGCTCCTGGGGATGATGGCCCGCGCCATGCCGGCCACGAAGACGCCGGCGATAAGCAGGGGGATGATCTGTTTGACGAAACGCCACATCTCCCAGAGCCATTCCTGAATCTCGTACGCGTCGAAGGCCTTCGTCGCCATCCACCACACGGCGCCAATAAGCAGGATTTCGGCGATCAGTCGACCGGAGATGCCAATGCGAAGCCCGCCGTCGAACACGGTCACATTGAATGACGCCACCAGCAGGGTCAGCGTGATCAGCCCCAGGGCTCCGTAGGTCCAGCGGTTGAACCCGCGGTCCACGTCGTTCAACCCCAGCCAGGCTGTGGCTGCGATCACGAACAGCAACCCGATCAAGAAGACGCCGTGGACGCTCACCCCCTCGACCCCCATGGCGGGATTGGGCGGTACCACGCCGTCCAGCCACGCCTGGAGAGAGCTGGCCCACGGTCCCGGCAGCGTGAACGTGGCGTAGTTGCCCATCAGGAGACCTACCTGCAGCGTCCCCGCGATGAGCACGCCAAGAAGCAGAATGAAAAACACCCAGGTGCGCACCGGCACGCTGGCTCCCCGGGAGAAGGCGCCTCCGCCATTGGTCGCCTCGTTGTGAGCCCTGTCGTCCTCACGGAAGAACCAGGCCATGAGCATCCCGATCCCGACCCCGAAGATGACCGACAGAATCACCCGGGCGACGGCGATGTCCATCCCGATGGTCGCTCCGGTGAGCGTGATGGCAAGGATGTTCACCGCCGGACCGACGAAAAGGAAGGTGATGGCCGGTCCAAGCCCGGCGCCCTTCTTGTAGATACTGGCGAAGAGCGGCATGATGGTGCACGAACAGACCGCCAGCACGAACCCACCCAGAGCAGACATAGGATACGAAAGCACCTTCGGCGCATCCCGTCCCAGGTACCTCGTGATCGCCTCCTTGGGAATCAACGCCGCCAGCGCTCCGGCGATGAAGAACGCGGGCAGCAGACACAACAGCACGTGTGCAGCCAGATAGGCTGCCAGGCTTCCCGACCCCGCCTGCAGCAACGTCGTTATCGTCTCCAGAATTGTCACGTTCAATCTCCTGATCTTTCGGTATCTTGTTGAATTGCGGGAGCCGCGACGGTTGCGGCTCTGTCTCTTGATGCTTCCTTACTCGTGCCGAGCGTCCTTACCTGAGCCGCGGCGTTGTACGAGCTCCGCACCAGCGGGCCACTCTCCACCCACGCGAACCCCATCTGCACACCCCGCTGCCGCAGCATCTCAAACTCGTCGGGCGGGTAGTAGCGCCGGACAGGAACGTGCTGCATCGAAGGGCGCAGGTACTGACCCAGCGTAAGAATGTCGACGCCCACCTGACGCAGATCGCGCATGGCCTCCACGACCTCTTCCACGGTCTCGCCAAGCCCGACCATCAGACCGCTCTTGGTGAGCACCCCCGGAGCCAGGCGCCGCGCCCGCCGCAGCACCTCCAACGACGTGTCGTAGTGGCACTGGGGCTGGACCTGACGGTACAGGCGCCGAACCGTCTCGATGTTGTGACCCAGAACATCCGGTCGCTCGTCGGACACCGTCCTGAGCGCCATCGCGTCGCCCTGGAAGTCCGGGATCAGCACCTCCACCGTGCAGCCAGGGTGCAAGTCACGGATCTTCCGAATGACAGCAGCGAAAGCCGAGGCTCCCCCATCCGGCAGATCATCCCGATCGACGGAGGTGATGACGGCGTGCTCCAATCCCATCGCCTGCACGGAGCGCGCCACGCGCGCCGGCTCGTCGACCTCGGGGGGCATCGGCCGGCCCGTCTTGACGTTGCAGAATCGGCAGTTGCGGGTGCACGTGTCGCCCAGGATGAGAAACGTGGCAGTGCGATTGTTCCAGCACTCGCCGCTGTTCGGGCAGTGAGCTTCCTCGCACACCGTGCGGAGGCGATAAGAGCGCATCAGCCCATCCACCCAGTCATAGCCTGTGCCGGTGGGCGCCCGCACCCGCAGCCAGGGCGGAAGACGGGATTCGCGTCGTTCTCCTGTATCCATCGCTGACGTCATTCTAGCACAGCTCTCGCGCGGGCAAGGCGCAGGCGACTCCATTCGTGCTGAGCATCCCCCTCTCCTTCTCCCTCAAGAGAAGGTCCAACTCCCGCACCCTCAATCCCCACGCCGCGGCTGCTTCGGGCGCCATAGCAGGACAGCGACCGAGGCAGCCGACTCGTGACCGAGCCGGCTCGGTCACGAGTCGCCTGGCGGCTCGATGAGGATCTCCGGCTCAATGATCACATCTGCCGTGATGGAGGCGGCGATCAGGCTGTACTTCCTGGTGATCTCGAGCGCCCGCTCAACCTTGCCTGCATCCTCCTCGTGCACGGTGATCTTCGGCCGCAGTACGACGTGGGTGAATTCTTCTGTCTTGTCCAGATAGACCCTCTTGAAGCCCTCGGCCTCGCAGCAGTAGTTCAGCAGGTCGATCTTCAGCTTCTCGGCCACCCACAGGAACATCATGTGGATGCAAGTGTTCACCGCCGCCACATAGGCATCCTCCGGCGTCAGCCATCCCTCGCGCCCGTGCGCGTCAGGGGGCGCCCCGAACTCCATCTCGGGCCCGTTGCCGCACACCAGGTGCCCTTTCCGCCTGCCCGTCCTCTCGACGTAGGTCTTGTAACTCGTAGCCATGCTATCTACTCCTCACGCGCTCTTGCGACCTTGTCCTGCATCAGCTCGAAGTATGTCCTGGCCGGCAACAGCATGAGCTTATCCCCTTCCCAGTCCGTCAGGCACAGGCGCGCGATCCAGCCAGCGCCGAAGGGGTCTTCACCGATGAGTTCGGGATGCTCGTCGAGGGCCGGATTGAACGTAATGAGCTCGCCGGTGGCCGGGATGGTGATATCCACCATCGCCTTGATGCTCTCAAGCGTCGCAAACACGTCGTCCTGCTCGAAGAAAGTGGCCTCCGCCGGGGCTACGTAGACGATGTCGCCCAGTTTCGTCTGGAAGAAATCGGTCACCCCGACCACGCCTTCCTCGCCCTCCCGGCGGACCCACGTATCGTAGCCAGCATACCAGGTTCCCACAGGCACGCGCAGTTGGAACTTGTCAAACTGTAGTTCGAAGAACTCGCCTGTTTTCACGTTGGACTCCTATCCTGAAGCTATGTCTTCTCCCTGCTCAGTCATCAGGCCGGTGCGTACGTCTTGCGCAGTTCCCGGATCTTGGCCTTGACCTCACTCCGTTCCGGGAAACTAATCGCATCCGTCTCGCAGGCATGCACGCACGACTGGCAGTAGACCTGGCAATGGTAGCGGTTCTCCACGTAGACCTTGTTCTCTTCCTCGTCGTAAGCGTAGACGTCGTCGTGACAGAACTCAATGCACTCCTGACATCCCACGCACTTCTCAGGATCAATCGTCGGGTACCAGGGAATCAGATGCCGCGGAATGCCCAGGTAGCGCTGGTACTCCTCTTCAAGTTCGTCGAGAACTTCCTTCTCACTCATGGTCTGCAATCTCCTGTCAACTTAGTGATCTTGACCCACCGCGCAGCAGCGGGCCCAGCAGTCGGCGGGGTTCTACGAGGCTTTGTCTCGTAGAACCCCGCCTTCAGCCTACCACTTACGGCTATGAGCCGTCCGCGTCAGCTGCCAACCTCCTCAACAGCTTTGGCGACCTTCTCCATCGCCTCCGCCGTGGAGAGGTTCCGCAGATCCAGCGGCACGATAGCTTCGTCGAACTCGACGCCCACGTCGCTTAGCGCGTCTTTGAACATCTTGCGCTGCATCGTGGGAGCGCAAGCGCCGACGATGTAGGTCACGCCGGGCTTGGCATAATCGTGCCAGAAGCGGTCCCCGTCCTCCACGCAAAGCTGCGGGTGGACGATGTCGTACTCAACATCCAGCTCATTCCGTACGTAGTTCATCAGTGGCCACAGGTCCAGCTCATCGAACCCGGGGCACTCGCCCGTGCAAATGCACATCACAAAGCGCGGCTTTCCGTTGTCAGCCATCTGTCGTTCTACCTCCTCAAGTATGCTGTCTTGATCAATCCGTTGAACGCCCTTCCTTCCACCGTACTATCAGCAGCGTTTGCGGGGGTGGGCGCTTAAGCCCCGGTCCCCGCGAGCAATGGCACAGACAGCGGCAGGCGTGCGCCCGCGCGCTCATAGGTCCCCCAGCTCTTGACCGTCGCATCGTCCTCCTCGCTCAGGGCTGCTTGCTCTCACAATCCATGCAGAGATCCGTCTCCCGATTCGTGCGATAGACCAGACCACACCCCGGGCACGTAACCTTCCGCAGGCTGCCCTTCTTCTTCGGGCGCGGTCGCAGCTCGGGCGGCAAGGCGCCGAAACCGTCGTCCACGCAGGTGCATTCTAGCGAACGCTCCTGTTCGTCGTTCGATGGCTTCATGTCATCTCCCCAGCAGGCGACCTCACGCCACACCTCTCGACGTTGGTCTCGGCACTCGACGGCCTCTCACAGCGCGGGCATGAGCACCTCTCCAGAGGGCCGTGGATGTCCGGCGGCCCTAACGTTGCCTCCAACACTTCTTCGACCCCAGCATCACTCAGGCTGTAGTACACATACAGCCCCTCCCTCCGATCCGTGACAAGGTCGGCGTCGCGCAACCTGCCGAGCTGCTGGGAGACGTAGGGCTGAGGACGGCCGAGGAGGGCCTGGAGGTGGCAGACGCAGGCCTCCCCCAGCCGAAGCTCGTCCAGTATCTGAAGCCGGACCGGATGGGAAAGGACCTGCAGGACGTCAGACTGATGCTCATATCGATCGCTCATGCCCATATTCCTCCCGTCTAATATGCATCGCATCGCATATAATATACCCGGATTCCCGACTTTGTCAAGCCGCTCGTAGAGTCGGAAGGCAACTCCTCACCCAGGACCACGTGCAGCCGACGAGCCGGAGCTGCCTTCCCGCGGCTCTGCCGATCGGTCCACGCCGCCATGACGATGAGCAACGCGGTAGACGCTGCCAAGACAGCAGCGACAGCCACGGCACTCACCCCTCCAGCCAGCCTCCCGCACCACATTCAGTCAGTATCATATGCAATGGAATGTATATACTTTACCATTGTCCCCTCCTCGCGTCAAGTCTCCGAGCAACGACGGAATAACCGCTGGCAGTATCCCAGGACAGACGTCTCTGACCCCCGTGCACTCGCGGCGAATCAGGTCAGCCAGCCGTCCGCTTGCCACGGTCGGCCTCTCGGGTATAATCTCGGTATGTCGTTTCGACGTCAAGCCTCCCCGTGCCGGCGGGAGGCCCAAGAGGGCCCTGGGCAGGACTGAACCTTGTCAAGGTCCAGTATACGCCGAGGCTGGGCCACGCCGATTCTCCTAGTCGGCATGGTTCTCACCTCTGCCGCGGCCATTGTGGCTACGGGGTGGACCGAGCACCTGGAACTCGTGCCAATCGTTGGGGCCGGCGGCCTCGTCGCCGGTCTTCTCCTGGGCGTGAGCACCTTCCCGGACTGGCTCACGCACCTGTTCAGCACCCTTTACGGCCTCACCTGGACGACCTTCCTGGTGGGACGCACCTTCCCAGGCGATCTGGTGTGGCGTGAGCGCGTGGTGACCCTGGGGACCCGCGTATCGACGTGGATCTACCAGGCGTTCACGGGCGGCATCGGGCAGGACTCGCTGATCTTCCTCCTATTCCTCAGCGCCCTATTCTGGGTCCTCGGCTACAACGCAGCGTGGAATACGTACCGCCGCCCACGCCCCTGGGTGGCGACTGTCCCTATTGGGATCCTGTTGATCGTCGTGACCCACTACTACACCGGTTCAGCTCCACTGATTCGATACGTGGGTCTCTACCTGCTCCTCGCTCTGCTCTACGTCGGGCAAGCGCACACCCTGAGACAGACGCAGGTCTGGCGCAGGGAACGGGTGGCCTACGACCCCACGCTGAGCTTCAACGTACTCCGCTCCAGCCTCCTCCTGGCTGTGGCTGTGATCGCCCTGGCCTGGACGCTGCCCGGCACCTCGTCTCCATCCACCTCTCTGTCCGAAACTTGGCAACGTCTCAGCACCCCCTGGGAGACCGTCGAAGAGGAATGGCGACGTCTCTTCTCCTCCGTCCACGGAGAGCCGCTGGAGGTGGCAGACCCGCTTGACTCCACTCTGTCACTCGCGGGCCCCTCAGCGCTGGAGGACACGCTAGTTTTCGACGTGGAAGCCCCCGGTACGACCCGCTACTACTGGCGCACGTCGGTCTACGCCTTCTACGACGGCCGCCAGTGGAGGCTCCCACCCGGTGAGGAGGTCCCCCTGGGGCCCGGTGAGCGTGTTGGCACAGGCGTCGACGACGCCTCTCGTCGCACCGTCACCCAGACCGTCACCAACTACTTGCCCGGTCGCCGGCTGATGGTCGCGGCGTCCCAACCCGTCTCCTTCGGCCGGGAGGCCAGCGCCCTCGTCCAGGCCTCACGCTCCCCACTGGAGCTCTATCGCGCCTCCAGCGTCCTTCCGCTTGGCGCCGGCGACCAATACTCGGTGACGTCTCGCCTATCGGAGGCCAGTGGTACAGCGCTGCGCCAGGCCGGCACCGACTATCCTGATTGGGTTCGCCAGGTCTACCTTCAGTTGCCCAGCTCCCTGCCTGAGCGGGTGCGAACGCTGGCGGAGACGATCACCGCGGATGGTGACACCCCTTATGACAGGGCACGACTGCTGGAGCGCCACCTTCGCCAGAACATCACCTACGATCGGACGCCCCCTGCCTTCCCTGCGGGACGGGACTACGTCGACTTCCTTCTGTTTGAAAGCCAGGCCGGCTACTGCAACGGGTATGCCTCGGCCATGGTCGTGATGGCACGCAGCGTCGGCATTCCCGCCCGGTTGGCGTCCGGATACGGTGAAGGAGAGTACGACGTCCAGCGCAACACCTTCCGAGTGCGGGAGAACAATGGACACAGCTGGCCGGAGGTATACTTCCCCGACTACGGGTGGATCGAGTTCGAGCCCACCGCCAGTCAGGACCCGCTCAACCGACCAGAACCTGATCCAGCGAGCCCGGCGGAGGATCCACTAAACTCGTCCTCGACTGAGGCTCCGGCTGCAGACCCGATGCTTGAGGACGACCGTTTCATACCCAAGGATGATGATGCTTTCCAGCCCCCCACTCAGCAGCCCTCGCGCACGCCGGCATCGTGGCCACGCTCACTGACGGCCAGCGCTCTGACCGTCTCCCTACTCGCAGCCCTGGTCACCGCAGGCTGGTGGGCAGCGGAGAACTGGGGCTTGCGCCGCTTCCCCGCCGTTGAGCGGGACTACGCGCGCCTGCTGCGCTTCGGGCGCTGGCTCGGTCGGCCGCTGCGGGGTCCGGATACACCGTTGGAGTGGATGCACGATTTCGCCACCATCGTGCCCCAGGCACGGGAGCAGATGGGTAGGATCGTAGAGCTCCATGCCATCGCTCGCTTCGGACGCGGCGATCCCCGGGATCCGGCGGCCGACCGGGCGTGGAGACGTGCCCGCGCGCTCCTGTGGCGTCACCTTCTGTGGGACCAGTGGCTGAGGCGTCTCGGTTTCCTCTCTCCCCAGTGCAAGACCGGCGATTGAAGTCCTCCTGGTGCCCTTGACACGACACTAACGCGCTCTCCATACCAGGCCACATACCCAGCCAGCCAGCGACTTAGAAACGGTTGACTGGCCCCCTCGATTGAGGTATATTCCTCGCAGTGCGAGGCCTATGCACCGGACGGGTGAATACCGTGACCCAACTTCTTGTCATCGATAGCGACGCCGAGACGCACCAACGGGTGGAGGAGTTGACCTCCGATCTTGACGATCTCAGCGTCATTTCAGCTCTGACCGCTGACGAGGGATTGCGTGTCGCCGTCGAGAATCAGCCTGACGCCATCCTGTTGAACGCGGAGCTCCCAGGGTACGGCGACCTCGAGGCGCTGCCGCAGCTGCACGAGGCGGCGGAAGGCACCCCCATCGTCCTGATGGCCGAGCGGGAGTCGACCGATCAGGTGGTGAGAGCGTTCAGATCGGGCGCCTCCGACTACGTGAGGAAGCCCCTGGACCGGCACGAGGTGAGGGAAGCGATAAGCCGTGCACTCGACACGACCAGGCCAAGCGAGGAGCGAGACAGACTTGCCCAACAATTGCTGGAGGCTACGAAGGAGCTACAACGCCAGCAGCAGGAGTTGAACGCTATCCACGTCATCGGCCGGCTCACGACCTCGCTCCTCGACCTGGACCTCGTCCTCGACCGCCTCACCGAGATCGCCGTCCATCTCACCGAGGCCGACGAGAGCGTCCTGCTGCTTCGGGACGGGGACTCGGATACGCTGTATCTCCATACCAGTAAGAATCTGGGGGGCGAACTCGACAACAGCTTCAGGATAGCGACGGCGGAGGGCGGTCCCGGAAGGGCCGTCCGCACCGGGCGTCCAGTACTGATCACTGGCGAGGAGGCCCGGCTCGCACCCGGTAGCGGCTCGGAGGCGACTTTGTATGTGCCCCTCCAGGCCCATGATCGGGTGATTGGTCTACTGGGCCTATCCAGCCAGAAGTCCGAGAAGGCCTTCTCCCAACGAGACGTTTTCCTGCTCTCAAATCTGGTAGACTACGCAGCCATCGCAATCGAGAACGCGCGCCTCTTCGAGAGCACCTCGAGCGCCAAGATGTTGATGGATAACGTCTTCTGGTCCATCGCCAGCGGCGTGATCACCCTCGACCGCGACAACCGCATCTCGCTCGTCAATCGGGCGGCCAGGCAAATCCTCGAGGCACCCGACGCCAAGATCGGCGCCTATCTGTCCGAGGCCCTCCCGACGGTTCATGAGACATTGGGGCCGTTGGTCGAGCAGGTTAGGGACCAGAACGAGGCGAAGGGCCCTCTCGAGATCGATCTCTCGCTTGCATCGGGCAAGGTGGCCCACCTGCGCATGACACTCTCGCCTCTCAGACAAGGGACCAGGCCGCTGGAGGGTGTGACCGTCGTCATAGAGGATCTCACCCAACAGCGAAGGCTGGAGTCCCGTTTCCGGCTTTTCCAGCGCTACCTGTCGCCCACCGTGATCGAACGACTGCCCGACGATCCACAGGAACTGGAGCTAGGAGGCGCACGTCAGGACATCGCCTGCCTCTTTGCGGATCTGCGCGGATTCGTCGACTTCAGCATGAGGCATCCACCAGAAACTCTCGTCGACACCCTCAATCAGTATCTCGGCATCGGCGCCAAGGCGGTGCTGGACCAGGAGGGGACCCTCGACAAGTTCGTCGGTGACGCGGTGGTAGCCTTCTTCAACGCACCACTGGCTCAGGAGGACTACGTCCTACGCGCGATCAGGGCGGCGGTGACGATCCAGAAGCGAACGCAACAACTTCATGAGCAGATGGCACCTGGAAGTCGGCTCGCCTATGGCATCGGAATCAGCGCAGGTGAAGCCATCGTCGGCAACATCGGGGCGCCCCAGCGCCTTGACTATACGGCGATCGGGCCGAGTGTCAACGTGGCCAAGCGTCTCCAGGCAGCGGCAGAACCCGGGCAAATCCTGCTGACCACGGAGGTTTACGAGCAAGCCAAAGAACACGTCCGGGCCCGACCCGTCCTCCTTGAAGGGATCCCGGCACCTCAAGAACAGCTTCAGGCGTTCGAGCTCCTCGATCTCCTGTGACGTCGCTCGCCGTCATCTACGCCATCGTCGCGATCTGGCTGTCAGCGTACGGACTGAACGGAGTCATCCTGGCCGTCCTCTACCTGCGCCACCGCAGGAAGGTCCTTTCGACCCCTGCGGTCGATAGAGAGGTCCTTCCGTCTGTCACGGTCCAGGTCCCCACCTACAATGAACGGCAGGTGATCGACCGCGCCATCGACGCGGTGGCCGCCCTCGACTACCCGCGGGACCGGCTGCAGATCCACATCCTCGACGACTCCACGGATGAAACCACTCACCTGGCGCGCCGACGAGCAGCCTACCACCGCGAGAAAGGCCTGGACATCCAGGTTCTGCGCCGTCCTGACCGCCGGGGCTTCAAAGCCGGGGCGCTCGCCTGGGGTCTTCTCCGCGCTCGTGGCGAGTACGTGGCGATCTTCGACGCCGACTTCCGCCCGCATCCGGACTTCTTGCTCCAGACCGTACCCCATTTCCTGAACCGGCCGCAGCTGGGCCTCGTCCAGACTCGCTGGTCCCATCTCAACGCGCACTACTCGCCGCTCACGCGCGCTCAGGCGATGGCCTTCGACGGCCATTTCGTGGTCGAGCAGACCGCCCGAGACCACTCCGGCCTCTTGATGAATTTCAACGGGACCGCCGGCGTGTGGCGGAGGAAGTGCATCGAAGACAGCGGGGGGTGGACCGCTGAAACGCTCTCTGAGGACCTCGACCTGAGCTATCGAGCCCAACTTGCCGGTTGGCAGACGCTTTACTTGCCCGAAGTTGACTCTCCGGCAGAGCTGCCCCCTCAGCTGGCCGCCTTCAAGCGCCAGCAGGCGCGCTGGACACAGGGATCGATTCAGGCGCTCCGCAAGCTGATTGAACCTGTCATCCGCAGCGGAAGGCTGAGCGTCGCACAGAAAGGGATGGCCCTGCTACATCTGAGTGGATACATGGCCCATGCGCTGATGGTCCTCCTGCTGCTGCTGACCCTCCCCCTCCTTCTCCTGGGGGTCGCGCCGCCTTCGCTGGGCAATGCCGGGCTGTTGGCGGGTCTGGGCCCACTCCTGATCTACGTCATCTCGCAGCGCCAGCTTTACCGCAACTGGAGAAGGCGCCTTGCCGCCCTCCCGCTGCTTATCCTGGTGGGGGTCGGCATCGCCTGGAACAACGCCATGGCCGTCTGGCGCGGGCTGACCCGTTGGGGCGGCACGTTCGCGCGAACCCCCAAGTTCCGCATACAGAGAAAAGCCGACCACTGGCTCGACAGCGCCTACCGTCTGGGCATCGACATCAGCGTCATTGGGGAGTGTGGGCTGGCCGTGTACGCACTGGTGTCGACAGGCGTCGCCTCCCGGGCTGGTCAGCGCGGGATGATCCCGTTTCTTCTGCTCTACGCGGCCGCCTTCGGCACTGTGGCCGGCATCGAGCTCGCTCAGGGGCTACCGCCTCGCCGCAGACCCTCAGGCTGACAGAGGCGCGTCAGCCCAGCTGGAGGATCCGAGACGTGCCGGATGCCATATCCATCATCAGCAGGCGATTGCGCAGCAACACCCCCCGACCGGTCAGCAGTTTCACCACCTCCTGAGCCTCCCACGCCGCCACCGCCATCGGCGTGGCCGCTGGCGTCCCCAGCTCCGACTCCAGCCCTTGCTCGGGGAGCCCGTCCCCGTCGCCGTAAAGAGCGTGCAAGCCTGGGTCTTCGGGCAGGATGGTCGTCACCTGACCCAGGAACCCCGCGATGCTGCCGTGCACCAGGGGAATACCCAGCTCTCGAAGGCCGTCCTGCAGCATCAGCCGCGTGGGCAGCCGATCGAGCGCGTCGACCACCACGTCGGCTCCATTTAGGAGCTGAGGAAGGTTCTCCCGCGTTATCGTCTCCACGTGACAGACCGCCTCTACAGCGGCGTTCACCTGGTCAACCCGCTGACAAGCGGCATGGGCCTTCTCCATCCCGAGGTTGACCAGCGTACCCAGAAGCTGTCGATTGAGGTTATGGTCTTCGAAGACGTCCCCGTCGATCAGGATCAGGGTCCCCACGCCCATGCGCGCCAGCGTCTCCACCACATATCCCCCCAGCCCACCCAACCCCACGACCCCCACAGTGGCTTGAAGGAGCTTCTGCTGACCCTCCAGGCCCACGGTGCCCAGGTTGCGCAGGTAGCGCGACGGCACGATCCCACAGTCGAGCGCCGCCAGCTCCACGTCGCGCACCGGGCCAAACGCGTCGGCCAGCCCGTGCACCTGCGGCAGCCCGATGACGCGGGTACCGTCCACTGTCCAGGCCAGTGCCTCGATCTTCTCGCGCAGTGTCTCTCTGTCCATTGGCCTTTGCCCCCTTTTGTAGAGTCCATCCGAATTGTATGCGCGCACAGAAAACCGTCAACCGTGCTGCCCGCTGGCCTCCGACCTCCTGAGCCCTCCACCCCTCCCGCCAGTTGGCGGTGCGTGGGCGGCCGCCTGCCTACTCCAGGCAGCGCTTTCCCTGCGCCCGCCGGCCGTGTGGCCCCGCCTCAGGGGGACAACAACTGCACCCCGGCCACCAACCGCAGGCCGCTATGCCGTGTGTTGCGGACCAGGTAGATCGACGATACAATGGCCCCAAGACACACCCAGGAAGGAGAATCGCCTATGGACATTGCACTGAGACGCCACTTCATCGACCGCTGGCACGAGTACTTCCCCGGAGCCGAGCTTCCCATCGCGTTCTACTACAGCGACACGGGGCATCAGGCCGACGTCGCGCCATCGCCGGACGGCTTTCGGTGCTTCATCTGCGATCTGGCCGACGTCCGCGATGGAGCATCGCGCTCCTTCGACGCCGAGTCTCTAAGCTGTAGCGGCGCCCGACGCTACCTGGGCTTCGAGCAGCACCTCAGGCCCAACTTCGCCCACTTTCTCTCCTGCGGCATTCCCGGCGAGCTGGAGGGCGAGCGCTACAAGCAGTCGCCCGAACTGGTGGAGCGATACCTGGAGACACAGCCCACCTTCGGGGCTCCGGGCCGCTACATCGTGTTCAAGCGCTGGGATCACCTGGATGAGGAAGATAGCCCCGAAGTGGTCGTCTTCTTCGGGCCACCGGATGTCCTCTCCGGCCTCTTCACCCTGGCCAACTTCGACGAGGTCGACCCCCATGCGGTGATCGCTCCCTTCGGCTCCGGCTGCTCCTCCATCGTCTACCACCCCTACCTCGAGCTCGTGTCGGACCGTCCGCGCGCAGTCCTAGGGATGTTCGACGTCTCGGCGCGCCCCTGCGTAGCCGGCCGCGCGCTCACCTTCGCTGTCCCCTGGCCGAAGTTCACCCGCATGGTCGACTCCGTCGACGAAAGCTTCCTCATCACGGAGTCCTGGCACAAGGTCCGCTCCCGAATGTAGCCCTCCAGTGGTAGTCGGACTCGCCGTCTGACACAGGTCGTACCCGACGCCAGAACCCCGTCGAAGTCGCCAGCGGAGATGCCGGCTGGATTTGGTGTCCGGCACAGAAGGGGGTTCTCTGCACTCACAGTGATGATCGCGACTCACCAGAACCGCAGTTCGCCGGATCCTTGACACTTAGCCAGCGAAAGCTTAGAATCCTTGAAACAAGGAGTCGCCGACCGATGCACACGGCATTCATGCTGACGAACGCCTTCGAAAGGACCCAGAAATGACCAGTGGTCAAGCCTCTCCCAGATTGGTCGTCGTGACGGGCGACGTGACCATGGACTGGCACATCGCTCGCAGCCGAGCGGAACAGAGCGTGGATCACGTCTGGAATCCCGATGAGTGGACCCGGGCGTCGTGGCAGCGCGGTGGGGCCGCCTTGCTCGCCGACCTTGTGCAGGCCGTCACCGACCAGTTGGAGCAGAGCGGGCACGGTCAGTTTGCACTGCGCCAGACGGATGCGCCACGCGAGACGATCTGTCCGGATGCCTCTGACTACCACCACTCCTACGCCCTGTGGTCCCGGTTCAGCGAAGGCGACGAGAGCGCCTGGCGCGTGGAGGAATACCTCGGCCTCGACCGCGGCGGGGATCCCGAGTCACAACGACCAGCCCGATGGGAGTACGTCGTCGACGACGCACCAGGCGCGGGCCTGATCGTACTCGACGATGCGGGTCTGGGCTTCCGCCAGAAGGAGGATATCTGGCCCCAAGCTCTGAAGGCCGAAGGCGAGCACCCGTGGGTTCTCCTGAAGATGGCCGAGCCCCTCGCCAAGGGCCCTCTATGGGAGCACCTGCGGGAGAATCATGCCGAACGGCTGATCGTCGTGACGACTGTGAACGACTTGCGCCGAACGGAGGTACAGATCAGCCACGGTCTGTCGTGGGAGCGAACGGCGCAGGACGTCGCCTGGGAGTTGGTCCACAACCCACGCGTCAATAGCCTGGCCAGATGCGCTGCGGTTGTCGTCTCATTCTACACCGCCGGAGCCGTCGTGCTGACCTTACCCGACTCCGGGGCCGAACCGCCGCAGCGCCCCAGGGCCCGGCTCGTCTTCGATCCCCTGGTGATCGAAGGGATGTGGAGGCAACAACACCCTGGTGGCATGATCGGGTACACCACCTGCCTGACCGCAGGCATGCTGCAGGAGCTGTTGCGCGCACCGCATCAGCCGAACATCGAGGCTGGCGTCCAATCGGGCCTGAGGGCCATGCGCACTCTGCACCGCCGCGGCTACGGCGAGCGGGGCGCAGCGAGACGGACACGTCTGGCCTTCCCCGTCCAATTGATCGCCGAGGAACTTGCCGACCCCGCAGCGCCCTTTGCCGTCGTCGACGTGCAGGACCCCGTGCAATTCCTGGACCAGCCGGCAACCGGCGAGGAAGAACCGCCTGAGGCCGCCTGGTGGACCATCCTGCAGGATCGTTACCGTGACAACCTGGATACCGTAGCCAGGCGCATCGTCCGCTACGGGCCGGAGAGCGTGCTGCAGGATGTCCCGCAAGGTCGCTTTGGCCATCTGCTGACCGTCGATCGGCGGGAGATCGAAAGCTTCCGCAGCATTCACGCCCTGGTGAGCGAGTATCTCAGTTACGCTCACCAGAAGCGCCCTCTGTCCATCGCTGTCTTTGGCGCCCCGGGATCGGGCAAATCCTTTGGCATCACCGAAGTCGCCAAATCACTCGGTCGCGAGCAGATCGAGGTGCTGGAGTTCAACCTCTCCCAGTTCGAGGAGCCGGACGACGTGACGGCCGCCTTACACCGCGTCCGAGACGTTGCTCTGGCCGGCAAGACCCCCCTGGTGTTCTGGGACGAGTTTGACACGTCCCTCGCCGGCAAACCTCTGGGTTGGCTTCGCTACTTCTTGTCACCGATGCAGGACGGCAGCTTTCAGGAAGGCCAGATCGTACACCCCATTGGTCGGGCGATCTTCGTCTTTGCCGGCGGCACCAGCCATTGCATGGAGCGTTTCGGTCAGCACCTGCACCCGCAGGAACGCCGCGCTGCCAAGGTGCCGGACTTCATCAGCCGACTGAAAGGCTACGTCAACATCATGGGTCCGAATAGGCAGCCGACGGAGAACGACGATGGCACAGCTGACCCGTACTACGTCATCCGGCGTGCCATTCTACTGCGATCGCTCCTCCAGCGCGACGCACGACAGCTCTTTCGGTCGAAGGACGGCCAGCGGGAGCTCAAGATCGACCCAGGGGTCTTGCGCGCCTTCCTCGAGGTCGGCCAATACAGGCACGGCGTTCGCTCCATGGAATCCATCATCGGTATGAGCCAGTTGGCAGGAAAGGCGTCCTTCGAGCGCTCCAGTCTACCCCCCGAGGTCCAGCTCAACCTCCACGTGAACGGCCGGGAGTTCCTGGCCCTGGTGCGGCAGATTGACCTCCAGGGAGAGCTGCTGGAAAAGCTCGCGGCGGCACACCACAGCATCTACTGCGACGAACTCAGAGGGAAGGGCTACCGCTATGGAGAGACGAGGGACGACCAGGCTAAGACAAACCCCCTGCTCAAGGCGTATGCTGAGCTCTCCGAGGAGGAGAAGGAGCAGAACCGAGCCGCCGTGCGGGACATCCCCACCAAACTAGTCCGCATCGGCTACACAATGATCCCTGCCCGCAGCAACGAGCCGCCGTTCCAGTTCCCCGGTCCCCACCTTGAGGAGCTGGCGGAGCTGGAGCACAACCGCTGGATGAAGGCCAAGATGGCACAGGGTTGGCGGTACGGTCCGGAGAGGGACGACAATCAGAAGCTCCATCCGGCCCTCCTCCCGTGGCGGCAGATGACGGAGGAGGAGAGAGCGCGCCTCTTCTCGCCAACCGAGATCGCGGCCATGGGCACCGACGAGCTGCCGGAGGAGGAGAAGGAGAAGGACCGGGCCCTCGTACGCGGGATCCCGAAGGTCCTTGCCAGGGCCGGCTACACGGTGGTGAAACTGCGCGAGGAGGCCAACGAGGCGTGACGCGATGATCACCATCGGTGTCACCGGTCACCGCTTCCTGGCCGAGCTGGACAGGGTGACCGCCGGCGTGGACAGAGCCCTGGATCGGATTGAGGAGGCGTTCGACCAGGCTCCGCTGGCGGTCATCTCCGCCCTGGCAGAGGGAACCGATCGCCTCGTCGCTCGCCGCGTCCTGGCCAGATCCGGGGCGACGCTCATCGTCGCCCTTCCCCTGCCCGAGTCGGACTACGTCACGGATTTTGCCTCATCCGCGTCCAGAGAGGCGTTCCGCCGTCTCCTCTCCCACGCGGAGCGGGTGATCACCCTGCCGCCGACGCCGACGCGGGACGAGGCTTACGCGGCTGCGGGACGGTACGTGCTCGACCACTGCGACGTCCTTCTCGCCGTGTGGGATGGAAGGAAAGCGCAGGGCAAAGGAGGCACTGCAGAGATCGTGGTCGAGGCGCGACGCCGCGGGCTGCCTCTCGCCTGGGTACACGCCGGAAACCGGAGACCGGGCACGCACCAGCCGATCAGCCTCGGCAAGGAACAGGGAACCGTCACCTTCGAGCGGCTTCGGACCGATGACGCCCCGCGAGGTCGATGCAATGGCCCATGACGTGTTCGTCAGCTACTCGAACAAGGACAAGCCTGTCGCCGACGCTGTGGTGGCCGGCCTTGAGAAGAAAGGCATCCGCTGCTGGGTGGCACCCCGCGACGTGACCCCCGGGACCTCGTGGGGCAACGCGATCGTCGATGCCATCGAGGCCAGCCGCATCATGGTCATCATCCTGTCGGGCAACTCAAACCAGTCGCGCCAGGTCGTCCGCGAGGTGGAGCGGGCCGTCGCCAGCGAGGTCATCATCATCCCCTTCCGCATCGAGAACATCGACCCCACAGGCGCCATGGCCTACTTCCTCTCCACCGAGCACTGGCTGGACGCCCTGACGCCCCCTCTGGAGAAACACATTGAGGAGCTGGGGCGCACGATCCAACTCTTCCTCTCCGAGGGCGAGGAATCGGTCGTGGAGGAGCGCCTCACTGAAGGGATACCTTATCATCCGGCAGGCCCTCTCGACCGCTGGTGGCCGATGCCCCTCGTCGGTATCCTGTTGAGCCTCGTGGTCGTCGGAACCATCGGCGTGGTGGTGATACCCCGCTTGACCAGCCAGGCTCCCTCAGCCACACCGGCCTTGCCAGCCGTCGCGACAATGCCCACGAATACGGCGCGACCGCCCACTCCTACGCCGACGCCGCCCCCCTCCTTCAGCGTGATCGGCACCTGGTCAACGTCTCGGGAGGCGCACAGCGTGTTCCTCTCTCACGACACGGCCTACGTCGCAAACGGCGCAGACGGTCTGGTCATGCTGGATGTCAGCGACCTATCCCACCCCCAGGAGGTAGGCGTCTACCCGTTTGAAAACGCGAGAAACGTGATCGTGTCTGAAAACGTCGCTTATGTGACCGAACAGGGCGGGATCGCCGACGGAAGGGCCGTGAACGATAGGTTGGTGTTGATCGATGTCACGCTCCCTTCGGTCCCCCGGCTGCTGGGAGAGTACTCGCCTGAGAGCGGATTCGTCCACCGGACGCTGAACCATGTGGCAGTGGATGGTGACACGGCGTATCTGACCACCGGTGACCGGTTGATAGTCCTGGACGTGAGCACGCCGTCGGAGCCCGCTACCATTGGTGAATTCGAGTTCTCCTCCAATATATCCAGCCCGGCAGTCGCTGTCGTTGATGGCATCGCCTATCTACAGGCCAACCGATTGCACGTGGTGGACGTCCGCAGTCCTGCCGAGCCGGTTGAGATCGGTGGGTTTGATCCCGGCTGGGGAGCGGGTATTGACGTCGTGAGCGACACCGCATACATCGCGGGATGGGATACCGGGCTTTCCATCGTTGATGTCAGCACACCGTCCCGGCCGGTCAGACTGGGTCGCTACATGGAACTGGTCGGGGACCACACCCTTGTCCCGCCGGGCGCCTCGAGTCGACAACTGATGCTCGACGTGTCCGTGAGTGACAGCGTTGCCTATTTGACGTATCGTTTCGGGGTCGATCACGGCACCTGGACCCAGACGCTTGACGGTGGAATCATCGCCGTTGACGTCAGCGACCCGGCCAACCCAAGGAGAATGGCTGTGCATTCAGGACTGGATGGCATCTCAAGCGTTTTCTCCGCAGGCGATCTGGTCTTGGCAACCGACGAGTCCCAGGGAGTGGTGATCCTAAGCTTCCAAGGCGAACCCAGTGAATAGCGGAACGTTCCGCGTCTTCGTCAGCTCGACCTTCAGCGACCTCAAGGCGGAGCGCGACGCCCTGCAGGCGAAGGTCTTCCCCCGCCTGCGCGAGCTGTGCGAGCGGCACGGCGCCCGCTTCCAGGCCATTGACCTCCGCTGGGGCGTCAGTCAGGAGGCGTCGCGCGACCAGCAGACGATGAACATCTGCTTGCGCGAGATAGCGCGCTGCCAGGAGGTCACGCCGCGGCCGAACTTCGTCGTCCTCTTAGGCGATCGCTACGGCTGGTGCCCTCCACCGCCTCAGATCCCGGCCCACGAGTTCGACAGGATCTTGGAGCACGTCTCGGGGGGAGGTCGATCACTCCTCAATGAGTGGTACCGGCGCGATGACAATGCGGTGCCGGCCAAGTATGTTCTTCAGCCCTGGGACGAATACAGCTACGAAGCGTGGAGACAGATCGAGCGAGCTGTGCACGACGCGCTGGAGAACGGCGCGCGAGCAGCTGAGCTGGCCGAGAATGCCCTATTCAAGTACTGGGCCTCGGCCACCCACCAGGAGATCGCCGCCGGGGCGATGAGCGTGCCGGATGCCGACGAGCACGTCTTCGCCTTCTTCCGGCGGATCGACGGTCTGCCAAAGAACGAAGAAGCCGAGGGCTTCATCGATCTGATCGAGGCTGGCGAACGGATGAAGCCTGACGCTGATGCGAGGCAGAGATTGGCCGATCTCAAGGCCGATCTCCGCAGCACCTTGGGCAAAGCCAGTGTGGAGGAATACCCCGTCGAATGGACACAAGCAGGTCCATCCACGGACCACATCGACCGACTGTGCGAAGACGTGTACCAGGCGCTCAGCAGCGTCATCGATAACCAGCTGGCCGACCTGGCGAGGGTCGACCCGCTGGAGGCGGAGGTCGCCGCGCAACGGGCCTTCGGCGAGGAGCGGGCCGAGTTCTTCACCGGCCGGGTGGAGTATCTCTGTCAGATAGCCGACTACGTGGAGGACGCTTCCCCCCACCCGCTCGCCGTCTGGGGCGAATCAGGCTCGGGCAAGTCGGCGCTGCTGGCGAAAGCTGTAGAAGAGGCACAGGAAGCACATCCGGAGGCGCAACTCATCTATCGCTTCATCGGTGCCACCCCCGAGTCGTCCAGTGGTCGGGCGCTCCTGGAGAGCCTCTGCCGTCAGATCTCCCGCTGCTACGGAGCTGATGAATCCGATATCCCCCTAGAGTACAAGGATCTCGCGCAAGAGTTCCCGGAGCGCCTGGCGTTGGCCACCGCGGAGAAGCCGCTGGTCATCTTCATCGATGCCCTGGACCAGCTCTCCGATGCGGACAACGCCAAGGCCTTGACGTGGCTGCCCGCGGAGCTGCCGGGGAACGTGCGCCTGGTGGTCTCCACCGTCCCGGGAGCCTGCTACGATGTTTTGGAGCGCAAGCTCTCCCAGAAGAACCGGGTCGAGCTTGACCCGATGCCTGAGTCCGAGGCGGAGGAGCTACTGGACCTGTGGCTGGAGAACGCAGGGAGGCAACTCCAGCCGGAACAACGGCGCGATGTGCTCACCAATCCTAAACCGCTCTACCTGAAACTGGCCTTCGAGGAGGCCCGGCGCTGGCATTCCTACCACGGCCTGCCCAAGGGCGCGGATGACGTACCTGGTCTCAGTGACGATATCCACGGCGTAATCCGCGACCTCTTCGCCCGGCTCTCGTCCGAGGCTAACCATGGACAGGTTTTGGTCTCCCGCAGCCTGGGCTACCTGGCGGCGGCCAAGAACGGCTTGACCGAGGACGAGCTGCTGGACGTCCTGGCCCGGGACGTGGACGTCTACACCTGGTTTCTACGCACCCTCTTCCACATCCCACCCGACCTGCTGCGCCGGGCGCAAGAGTACCTTGAGGAGAGGAGAGCGGTGACAGTTGGCGAAGAAGGGGCGGAGGCTTGGCTCAAGAAGCTGCGGGAAGGAAAGGATGAGAAGAGGCTGAGAGACTTCCTCTCCACCGTGTTGACGCATGACAACGGCCTTCGTCTACCGGTCGTGCTCTGGTCGCGCCTGTACGCCGACCTGGAGCCGTATTTGACCCACCGAAGGGCCGATGGCACCAGCTTGATGACCTTCTATCACCCGACGACGTTCGGTGCGGCGGTGACTAAGACGTACCTAGGCGAGGACGTGAGTGAGTCTCGGCATCGTGCACTGGCAGGCTATTTCAGCGGACAGGCGCTGATCCGAGGAGAAGGTGAGGAGCAGCAACCTAATCTGCGAAAGCTTTCTGAGCTCCCCTATCAACAGGCTCACGGACACCAATGGGACCAAGTGAAAAACAGCCTGACTGACTTCGACTTCATCCAGGCCAAGGTCAGCGCCGCGGGCCCTCAGCCTCTCATCGACGACTACAATGAAGTTGATGCGGTCGGTCATGAAGACCGTGACCTCTCTCTGGTCCAGGGTGCCCTCCAGCTGTCGGCCCACATCTTGGCCGAGGATGACCACCAGCTGGCTGGGCAGCTGGTGGGGCGTCTAATCACGCAGGATGAGCCGGCGATTCAATGTCTTTTGAAGGAGATCAGGCAGAAGAAAAGCACTCCCTGGCTCAGGCCGTTACGAGCTACTTTCACTCAACCGGGCGGCCCGCTAATCCGCACGTTGGAAGGTCATACGAGCTTCCACAGGGTTACAGTGACCTATGATGAGAGACTAGTCGCGCCTGCTTCATACGATGATACCCTGAGAGTCTGGGACTTGGGTGCCGAGGATGAAGTGCGAATTGTTGCAGGGCACAACAAAGCGACGGCTGTAACCCCTGATGGCATCCGAGCTGTCTCCAGTTCAGCCAACAATACGCTAAAGGTGTGGGA
The DNA here is from genome assembly GCA_964390305.1 of uncultured Anaerolineales bacterium. Taxonomy (GTDB): domain Bacteria; phylum Chloroflexota; class Anaerolineae; order B4-G1; family B4-G1; genus SKLM01. Next base: position 714 of record CAYMHT010000037.1, on the reverse strand, counting down.
CTTGGCAAGCGGAACCGAAATACATAGCTTGGCAGGGCATAGGTCGAGAATCAATGCGGTAGCAGTCACTCCCGACGGGAGCATCGCCGCCTCTGCAGGTGGCTCCGGGCATCAAGGGGATAACAACGTCAGAGTTTGGGACTTGGAGACGGGGAAGCAACTGCATTGTCTAGAGGGACACACGTCGGAAGTCCTCGCCCTCGAGATTACTCCGGATGGGGAAAGGGCTGTCTCCGGCTCAAAGGACAAAACCGTTAGAGTGTGGGATATAGAGAACGGCCATATAGTCCACATTCTCGATGCACATACGAACTGGATCAATGTGTTGACGGTGACTCCGAACGGAAAACGTGCGGTATCCGCGTCATACGACAAGACCTTGAGAGTATGGGACTTGGATAGCGGAGAGGCTATGCACATCCTGAAGGGACATGAAAGCCCAGTAGAGACATTAGCAATGACTCCAAGTGGGCAACGTGTCATTTCCGGGTCGAGTGACAGGACGCTTAAGGTTTGGAACATAGAAAGCGGCGTTGAAATCCATACCCTGAACGGACATCGAAACCAGGTTGAAGCGGTGGCGGTGACTTCTGACGGTAGCCGCGCTATCTCTGGTTCACGGGACTTAACAGTCAAGCTGTGGGCTTTGGAAAGTGGGAAGGAGTTATGCACATTCAGAGGCCACACGCGCGAAGTGAATGCCGTAGCAGCGAG